>JAYUUK010000104.1:0-5481 GCA_043754595.1 Roseiflexaceae bacterium
CTCGCGCGTCGGCTCTGGCTGTGGCTCGCGCGTCGGCTCTGGCTGTGGCTCGCGCGTCGGCTCTGGCTGTGGCTCGCGCGTCGGCTCTGGCCGTGGCTCGCGCGTCGGCTCTGGCTGGCCGGTGGGGCGGGGTCGCCTGCGACGCTCCGGCTCGCGCGTCTCGCTCGGCATCGCGGCGGGCGCGGCTTCGGTCGGCGCTGACGGCGGGCTGGCATCAGGCGTCTGCTGCGCGTCTGGCGGCGAATCGGTCGGGGCCGCCGTCGGCGCGTCGGTCGGCGTCGCCGTGGGCGGGACCTGGGTGGCGGTCGGCCGTGGGCGGCGAGTGGCGGTCGGCTCGGGCGTCAACGTATTGGTACGGGTACTCGTCGGGCGCGGCGTCCGCGTCCTGGTCGGGCGCGGCGTGGGCCGCGGTGTGGCCGTATCGCTGGGCGTGGCCGTATCGCTGGGCGTGGCCGTCGCGGTATCGGTCGGCGTCGCGCTCGGCTGCGGCGATGGCGCGCTGGTGGGGGTGGCCGGGCGGCGGTCCACCGCGTCGCTGATCTGCTGATAGAGATCCACCATCAGCTGCCTAACGCCGTAGAGCGGCGTGTCTGGGCGGGCGGTGGCGGTGGCGACCGCCCCGCCGGCGCAGGCCAGCGCAAGCGCAAGCGCGGTGCCGATCAGCGGGCGGCTCCAGTGGGCGGCGCGGCGCGGCGGCAGCACAGCCGCTGCGGTCACAGCGCCCCGCGCCTTGGCCGCAGCGGCGAGCAGCGCCGCGCGCGAGCGCTCCATCGCCGCGCCGTCAGGGTCGCTGGCGAGCTCGGGCAGCGCGGCGGCGACTTCGAGCATCGGGCGCAGCGCGGCGGCGTCGGCTGGATTGCGCGCCAGGATGGCCGCGATCGGCTCACCGGCATCCAACGCCTCAAGTGCCGCTATGAACACCAGCTCGAATCGCTCATCCATCAGTGCGTCCCCGTCATTGTCCGCGTCAGCGACGCGATCGCCCGCGCCTGGAGCTGCTTGACCGCGCCCTCGCTCTTGCCGATCAGCTTGGCCACTTCCTGGATGGGCAGTGCCCGACCGAAGCGCAGCGCGAGCACGTGCTGCTGCTCGGGCGTCAGCTCGGCGAGCGCCTGGCGCAGCTCGCTGGTGGTCAGCGTCATCTCGGCCTGCTCCTCGGGCCCGCTCGCCTGGCTGGCGATCGTCTCGTCGAGCGCCGCCATCGGGCGGCGGTACTGCTGCCGCTGATAGTCTGCCACGCAGTGCGCCGCCACGCCGTAGAGCCATGCGCGCAGCGTCTGCGGCGGCGAGTCGCCGCGGTGGAGCGCCACGAGCAGCCTAGCAAAGACATCGCTGGTCAGATCCTCGGCGCTCTGCTGGTCTCTGACGCGAAACGAGATGTAGCGAAACAGCGCGCCATAGTAGCGAGCGTGGATCACCGCCAGCGCATCGTGATCGAGTTGTCGCGCGCGAGCCAGAAGCTCCACTTCATCGATCACGCCGCTGTTCCTTCATTGTTACCGCAGCACTCTCTTCGTCGCTCTGGCCGCCAAAAAGTAACGGGCGCGCCGTCAATCCCCGATCGGGCGCCCGTTCCCCGCCGCCAGCCGCCAGATCAGGAACGCCAGCAGACCGCCCGGCCCGGCCATGAGCGTGGCCAGCAGCGCTGGCACCCGCACCGCCGCAGGCGCATCGATCCGCTCGCACTCGCGATAGATCCAGGCCCCGGCGAACAGATCGAGCGCCAGCATATGCGCCCAGGCCGCCAGCGTGCCCTGCCGCGTGCCGAGCCCGGCGTGGACTCCTTCGAGCGACATAAAATCGAGCTTGACCCCGCCCGGCTCCCGCTGCCCCTGGCGCACCGCCACCACCAGCGTGATGATGTAGTTGACGCCAGCCAGCGCGAAGATCGGCCAGGAGCGCGCGGCCCTGACGGTGAGCGGGTGCTTGGGAGCGAACATCATCGCCAGCCAGAGCGGCATGGGGAAGCTGTTGACGTAGCGAAACAGATTGTCCATTGGTCCTCCTGTATGTATCGAGCTACCCGACCACGATGCGCGCCCCGAGCGGCGGCACCTGACACGCGCCGTCCAGCGCCTCGCCGCTGAGCACATCGGTCCCGGCGAATGGCAGCGCGACGCGCTGGTCGCGCTCGGTGTGGTTGAGCACAAACAGCGCCCGCCGTCCATCGCCCTCGCGCAGGCTGATCTCGACGCCCTGCGGCGCGTCGGCGCTGGCGGCCACACCTGCCTGCTGCGCCACATGCCCGATCAGCCAGTCGGTGCCGGCCTCGTCTAGCTGCGTCCCGGCGTAGAATGCCTGGCCGCCGCCGTACACGTGCTGGGTCAGCGCCGCCCGGTCCTGCAGCCAGCCGCTAGCGTACCCCGCCAGCGGCTCTGCGCCGTCCAGGGTCATCACATCGGCCCACAGCTCGCTGCCGAAGGTCTGCTCGTCGCGGGTGTAGACCTCGCCGCGCTGGCCATCGCCGTACGGCGCGAACTCCTCGACCGTCAGCCCGAGCAGGTTGCGCAGCGGGGCGGGGTAGCCGCCGAGCCAGATGCGGTTGACCGGGTCCACGATGCCGCTCATGAACGAAACCAGCAGGCGACCGCCGCCCGCCACGTAGCGCTCCAGATTGGCGGCGGCCTCGGCGGCGAGGATGTAGAGGTGCGGCGCAAGCACCAGCCGATACCTGGTCAGATCATCCGTCGGGCGGGCGAAGTCCACCGCAATGTTGCGCCGGTAGAGCGCGGCGTACCACTGGGTCAGCAGCTCGGTGTAGCGCACATCCGCCGACGGCTTGCCCGGCAGATCCAGCGCCCATGCGCTCTCCCAGTCCAGCAGGATCGCCACCTGCGGCCGAACCTGCGTGTTGAGCAGCGGCGTCAGCGCGGCGAGCTCGGCCCCGAGCGCCGCCACCTCGCGGTAGATCCTGGTCTCTGAGCCGGCGTGGGGCACCATCGCGCTGTGAAACTGCTCGCCGCCGCCGTAGGACTGGCGCCACTGGAAGAACATCACGCCGTTTGCACCGTGCGCCAGCGCCTGGAGGCTGCCGAGGCGCATCCGCCCAGGGGCCTTGGTAGCGTTGCGCTGCCGCCAGTTGACGTGGCCGGTCGCCTGCTCCATCAACACCCACGGGTTACCGCGCCCCAGCGAGCGCATCAGATCGCCGCCGAACGCCCCAGCCATCGGCGCGTCCGGCGACGACGGATCGGGGTAGGCGTCGTTGGCGATCAGGTCCATGTGCGGCGACCATGCCCAGTAGTCGAGCGGGTAGTGGAAGTTCATGTAATTGGTGGTGACCGGGATGGCGGGCGTGATGCGCTTGAGGATGGCGCGCTGCTCCAGAAAGCAGGCCAGGAACCCATCTGACGAGAAGCGCTTCCAGTCCAGCAACTGGCCGGGGTTGATCAGGTAGGGGGCATCGCGCGGCGGCTGGATCTCCTCCCACTCGCCATAAATCTGCCCCCAGAACGCCGCGCCCCAGGCGTCGTTGAGCGCGGCGACCGTGGTATAGCGCGCGCGCAGCCATGCCCGAAACGCCGTGGCCGCGGCCGGCGAGAAATCCTCCGAGAAGTGGCAGGCGTACTCGTTATCCACGTGCCACATCGCCAGCGCCGGGTGGTCTTTGTAGCGCTCGGCGATCGCCTCGCACAGCGCAGCGGCGCGCTCGCGGTAGATGGGACTGTGGGGCGAGTAGTGGCGGCGCGACCCGATATCCAGCCGCGTCCCGCTCGATGTCACCGGCAGGATCTCGGGGTGGGCGGCGGCCAGCCACGGCGGCGGCGATGCGGTGGCGGTGGCCAGATTGACCAACACGCCGTGCTCGTGCATCAGGTCCATCACGGTATCCAGCCAGCCGAAGTCGAAATCGCCCTGGCGCGGCTCCAGCTTCGCCCAGGCAAAGATCGCCAGCGAGACCAGGTTGACGCCGGCGCGGCGCATCAACTCGGCATCCTCGCGCCAAATATGCTCTGGCCACTGCTCGGGGTTGTAGTCACCGCCATAGACCATCTGCGCGATTTTTGGGGTCAACTGCATTGTGGCTCCTTCAAACTGCCTGTGCAGTAGTGCTACGCGGTGTCTCACGCTCTGGATCGCCACGCGCACACGCGGCGGTTTGCCCTATGATAGAGCATTCCTCATCAAAGGCGAAACGAAGGATCTCGGGCTGCGTTGGATCGCCCGAGCGACAGAGAACCCATGAGCCCCTGGCGCAGTTTCACGCTGCATTGTGTGAGTCGCGCGAACGTTTGGCGGCAGCACGACGCAGCGTTCGGCAATGGGCAATTATCAATTACGCATATAGTCAGTCAATCCACGAGCAGCGTATGTGCGTCGCTTGACATTGTTATGGCTTCGTATATACTTCTCCTACCTACTTCGGCTCAACAGAAATCGGCTCGCTGGCCTGACACCGTACCGGTCGCTTCGGCGTCGCTCCACGCCGACTGTCAGGTCGCACACCGAGATCCTCAGCGCTGAGCAGCGTGGACGTTATCGGCTACAAGGAGGTATGCAGATGTCCCTGACACGAAGGCTCACCCGCCGCGATTTCCTGCGCATGTCCGCAGTGACCGCGGCCGGCGCGGCGCTCGCCGCGTGCGGCGGTACCACTACCGCCCCAGCCGCCCCAACCACCGCCCCAGCCGCCGATGTCCCGACCGTCGCTCCCGCCGCCCCGACCACCGCGGCCGCTGCCCCGACCACCGCAGCCGCCACTGCCGTCCCGATCGCCCCAACCACCGTCGCAGCCGCCACTGCCGTCACCGCGATGGAGGGCGGCAAGTTCAAAGAGGCGCCGATGCTGGCCGAGATGGTCAAGGCCGGCACCATCCCCGCCCTCGCCGACCGCCTGCCCAAGAACCCCTACACGCCACCCCACGCCTGGCTCACCGCCGGCAAGTACGGCGGCGTGCTCAACAAGGCCTACAACAACAACTGGGGCATCACCGGCTTCATCGCCGAGATGCAGTACGGCCACTCGCCGCTGCGCTACCTGAAGGACGGTCTCGCGATCGGGCCGGGCTTCGTGGAGAGCTGGGAGAGCAGCCCGGACGCCAGCGAGTGGTCCTTCAAGATGCGCGAGGGCATCAAGTGGTCCGATGGCAAGCCGTTCACCACGGCGGACATCATGTACTGGTGGGAGATGACCGTCGGCGGCAACGGCAAGGAGAAGGAGCTGTTCAGCGAGCTCAAGCCGATCAACACCCCGCCGGACGAGGCCCGCTCCGGTAAGGGCACGATCATGACACTCACCGCCCCCGATGACTACACTTTCGCCATGAAGTTCGACGCGCCGGCGCCGCTCACGGCGGACCGCCTGGCGATGTGGACCAACGCCTTCATCGGGCCAGCCTGGGTCATGCCCAAGCACTACATGGAGCAGTTCAACCCAATCGTCAACAAGGACAAGTTCAAGGATTGGGAAATGCACCAGAAGAAGTTCAACCACAACAACCCGGAGATCCCGCGGCTGACCGGTTGGAAGCTCGATACCTT
>JAYUUK010000105.1:0-1869 GCA_043754595.1 Roseiflexaceae bacterium
GCAACTCCGCCGCCGGGATCAGCGTGGTGCTGACGACGCAGGGCGTGGCCGCCGATATCGTGGACGCTGGCGGCTGTAGCGTCAGCGGCGGGACGATCACCTGCACGCCGGCAGATATCGCTGGTGGCGGCAGCACGACTATCAACATCACGTATCATCCGCGCGGATCTGGTACGCTCAAAGTCGATGGAGTGGTCTCGACGAGCACCAACGATACCAACCCTGGCAACAACAGCGCATCGAAGTCGACGGCGATCTCGCTGAGCCAGGTGACGATCGCCAAATCGGTGGCGGTGACGCCGAACACCGACCCGGCACCAAATAATGCCACGCTGGTCTACACGATCCAGGTGACGAATAACACCGGCGCCGACATCACCATCACGCAGATCGACGATACATTCGAGCCGCAGAAGATCGAGCCGCTCTCGTGCAGCTCGCCGCAGGGCGGATCGTGCAGCACGAGCTACGCCGGGTTCAACGGGACGGCGACGTGGACCGGCTCGGTGACGATTGCCAGCGGCGCATCGATGACGCTGACGATCAATGCGCAGCTCAACCCGGCCGCATTCCTCGGGCCAGACCGGGCGTGCAATGCGCAGGTGAAAGCGACGACGAACGTCGGCAATGTCTCGCGCAGCAATCAGGCGTGCATCAACGTCCAGTAATAGGTGTATCATATGGCGATGATCCGCCCGCACGAACGAGGATGCCCATGCGCTTTCCGGCCCACGCCATCGCCTCGGCCGCGCTCGGTTTTGCCATCTATCGCCGGCAGCCGCGCAAGCTGGCGCTACTGACGCTGGCCGGTATCGCGCTCGACTTCGACCACTACCTGCTCTACGGCAGCCGCAGCGGCGACTGGAGCATCGCCGGGGCGCTGCGCTACGAGCGGCGACGCCACGGCGCTCCGGCGCGCGGCGACACCCGGCCGCGCTACGGCTCGCTGCGCTCCATCGCGCACCGCAGGCGCATTGTGCTGCCGCTCGCCTGGCTCACCGCCTGGGAGTGGCCGCAGCTCAGGCCGCTGGCGCTCGGGCTGACGCTCCACCTCCTGATGGATCTCTACTTACCCCACTACGATTGGCGAATCTGGCAGCGCGCTGGCTGGCGCTGCGAGCGCTGCGGCAATGCCGGGCCGCACCTCGAAGTCCATCTCGTCGTGCCGCCGAGGCGCGGCGGGCAGCGCTGGCTGGCGAGCAACCGCGCGCTGTGGTGCGATGTCTGCGCCGCTGCCCACCTGTCGGCGCGGTGCCATGCCGACGCTTGAGGCCATCCTGGAGCGCATCACCTTCTTCAGCGAGGAGGACGGCTATACCGTGGCCCGCTGCCGCCCGAAGGAGAAGGCCTACCAGGTCACGGTGGTCGGCAAGCTGCTGGGCGTGACCGTCGGTGAGACGCTGCTGATGGAGGGGCGCTGGGTCGAGCACGCCAGCCACGGGCGGCAGTTCGAGATCGAGCGCTTCAGCACCGCGCTGCCCGCCAGCGTCGAGGGAATCACCCGCTACCTCGGCTCGGGGCTGATCAAGGGCATCGGCCCGGCCACTGCCAAGAAGATCGCCGAGACGTTTGGGCCGTACACGCTGACCGTGATCGACGAGCAGCCGGAGCGGCTCAACGATGTGCCCGGCCTGGGGCGCAAGAAGGCCGAGCTGATCCGGCAGGCCTGGCGCGAGCAGCAGCATATCAAAGAGGTCATGGCATTTCTGCAGGAGGTCAACCTCTCGCCGGCGCTGGCGGTGCGGATCTTCAAGCAGTACGGCGGCGACTCGCTGGCCATCGTGCGGGCGACGCCCTACCGCCTAGCAGACGAGGTCTACGGCATTGGCTTTCTGACGGCGGACAGCATCGCGCGCGGGCTGGGCCTGC
>JAYUUK010000106.1:0-5475 GCA_043754595.1 Roseiflexaceae bacterium
CCGCTCGCGTCGAAGCGCAGCAGCAGCCAGAGGTGGAGTAGGAAGAGGCAGGTGTAGATCAGCTCGCTGAACAGCACAGTAGTGGCTTCGACCCACGGAAACCAGAGCGAGAGGAAGGCGGCGAAGATCAACCCGGGGCGCGCGCTGCCAAACATGCGCCGCGCCACGCCGTAGGCCAGCAGCGCGGCCAGCGCGCCGAGGGCCGTCTGCGCCAGCTGGACGAAGAGCACGCCGTCCTGCGGCCGCCCGAGCAGCAGCGCCCCCCTGAGCCAGAGCGTGAAGAACCAGACGTGAAGCGGCGGCCGGATGAGCCAACCGTCGTCGAGATAGCGTCCGGTCACCGCCAGGCGCAGCGCCCGCTGGTAGTAGTCGCCGTCGTCGGCGTTGGAGTAGCGCGGGTCGAGCGGGGTGAACGAGATCAGCCACAGCCGCAGCGCCACGCCGGCGAGCACGATCAGCAGCAGCGGCAGGTTGCGCCTGAGCGCGTCGCGGATGTTGGAGCGAGATGGATATACTGACATAGGGGCTCTATGCTACCAGAAAACGCGCGTGGCACTGCGGGGGCGATGCTGTCCGCGCTCGGGTGTGCGGCAATCCTTGAGATCCTTTCTGTCTGCCCGGAGTCCGGCGCCGACGCAGCACGCTGCGTCCCTACATTTGGTATTTCATGATCTATCGCTCGATCTGGATGAGCGTGTACTCCCCCGCCCGCCCGAGCTCGCGCCCCGCAGGCGCAGGCCCGCGCCTGGCGCTCCACAGCACATAGCGCGCCTCGCTCGCGGCGATGCTCGCGGCACTGACGGCGGCGGGCGGCGGTGCGGCGCGGTGGGCGATGGCCGAGTATTTGTCCAGGAAACTGCGCGGGTCGTCGAGGATCAGCAGCCGCTCGCCGGGCGGTACCAGCGCCTGCACCAGCGCCACGGCGGCCACTTCGTCTGGCGGCTGCGCGCCGAGCACCGCTGCCTGGCCGATGCCTACGCCCGGCCAGCACAGCGCGGCGACGATCAGTCCCATGGCGATCGGTGCTGCCCCGGCGCTGCGCGGCGCACGCTCGCCGATCAGCTCCCCGAGGCGCAGCGCGCCCCACGCGGCCGCTATCGCGTAGAGCGGCGCGAGCGGCAGATAGAAGCGTGGCAGCCCCAGCCCCACGCTCACCCCGGCCACATACAGCGCAGCCCATAGCAGCGGCCACGCCGCCCGCCGCCCGCCGCGCACGCCCAGTATCCAGCTCGCCAGCCCGGCCAGCGCCAGCAGGTTGGCGGGGAAGCCGAGCAGATGGAGCTGCCAGGCGCGTCCAAACTCGCTCGGGTCCTCGCCGCCGGTGCCGAGAAACGCCGCGACGTTGCCCCACCAGTTGCGCGCTACCCTGCCCGGGTCTTCGGCCAGCACTGCGCCGACCGAGACGCTATTTGGCACATCCGCCCAACGTCCCCAGTCGCTCCCACCAAAGGCTGCCAGCCAGATATTCTTGGCCTGCTGGCTGAACAGCGGGTCGCCGGTGTCGCGCAGATTCGCCGCCAGCTGCGGCAGCAGGGTCAGCAGCGCGCCGAGTACAAACGGCCAGACTGTCGTGCGCCGCCCGGCTGCCCCGCCGCGCCCCGCACGCCACCACAGCGCCAACACGCCCCACGGCAGCAGCAGCAGCCCGGGGTGCCGCAGCAGAAACGCCGCCCCGGCGCACAGCCCGGCGAGCGCGCTCAGCCAAATTGTCGCTCTCCGCTCGGCTGCTCCCCCACCGTCTCTTGGCTCGTTGGTTCGCTGGTTCGCTCGTTCCCTGGTTCGCTCGTTCGCTGGTTCGCTCGTTCCCTGGTTCGCTGGCTCCCTGGTTCGCTCGTTCCCTGGTTCCCTGGCCGCCATCACCAGCGCCACGCACAGCGCACAGGCGGCGGCGAAGGGCATATCGCTGCCGATGTACAGACTATATTCGACGAACAGCGGGCTGCACGCCAGCAGCGCCAGCGCCAGCAGCGCCCCGGCCGAGCCCAGCATCCGGCGCGCCAGCCACCACGTTGCCAGCAGCGCCGCCCCGCCCGAGAGCGCGGCGACGGTGCGCGCCGCCAGGAACGGGTTGCCGGCGTGCAGCGGCGTGGTCAGCCACAGCAGCAGTGGATAGCCAAGGTTGTAGAACCCGTCGGCCTTGAACACCTCGGCTCCGTCGAAGGCGCGGGTCGCGAACACTCTGAAGTCCTTCTCCACCCCCGGCGTGGCCAGCGTGACGTGGGCGCTGGCCGCCAGCAGCTGCCAGATGCACCACAGCGCAACCAGCGGCGGCGCGAGCGCGTCGGCGAGCCACGGGCGCAGCGCCGCCAGCGCAGGGCCGCGGCGCACCAGCAGCGCGCCGCACAGCAGCAGGCACAGCGCGGGGAGCAGCCAGCGTAGCGGGTAGGGGTAGGGGAGCGCGAGCCGGTAGAGCGCGAGCGTCAGCAGCGCGATGGCAAGCGGCCCTACCCACCAGCGCCGCCGCCACAGCCCAAGCGCGCCCCATAGCGCCCCGGCCAGGCTGGCGAGCAGCAGCGGAAACAGGGCCGGCGCGATCGGCCAGCCGCTGTTCGCCAGCGTAGCCGCATCCAGGAGCGCGCCGACGCTCCGCCCATCTGGGTCGCCCTCCAGCGCGCCGGGCGGGGTGCGGATCGTGATCAGCGTATCGATCGGCTTTGTCAGACCGCCGGTCACCGCGAACGACACCTCGGTCCATGCCTCGGTGAGCGTCAGCGGCTGTGGCGGCGCGTCGTTGATCTGGATTGTGGCCTGCGTCGGCGGGCCAGGGCGGCCGCGCAGCCTGATAGTCAGCGTGGCGGGCGCGCCGATTTGCGGGAAGAGCAGCGCGGAATCGGCCGTCGTCCAGCGCGCCGCGCCGTCGCTCCCGGCGAGGTAGGCGGGCGCCTCTCGGCTGGCGGCGCGCTCGGGGGCGAAGAACCCCTGGGTGTAAGCAGCGTCGTAGCCGCCGATATCGACGGCGTGGCGCGCCGGGATCTGTGAGCTCAGGGCGACGAGCAGCGCGGTGACCAGCGCGCAGCGGCCCATGTGCGCCAGGATGTGCATCCCGCCCTAGCCCGCCACGTCGATCGCCAACGCGATGGCGCCGAGCACCCCGGCGCGGTTGCCGAGCCCGGGCGGGACGATGTAGCCGTCGATCGCGTCGGTCGTTATCGCCGGGTGGGCGACGTAGCCGGCCAGCAGCCGCCGGACATTGGCGCGCACCAGCGGGAACATCTGCGGCTGGCTCATCACGCCGCCGCCCATGATGATCCGCTCTGGCGAGAGCACAAGGATGTAGTTCATCAGCGCCAGCGCCAGGTACTCGGCCTCCAGCGCCCACGCCGGGTGGTCTGGGCCGAAGGTCTCGGCGCGCGCGCCCCAGCGCTGCTCCAGGGCTGGGCCGTTGGCCAGCCCCTCCAGACAATCGCCGTGGTATGGGCACGAGCCGACGAACGGGTCGCGCGACAGGTCGTGTGGGATGCGCAGGTGGCCCATCTCGGGGTGGACGAGACCGTGCAGCAGCTTGCCGTTCACCAGCGCGCCACCGCCGATCCCGGTGCCGACCGTCAGGTATAAAAGAGTGCCGAGGCCGGCTCCAGCGCCCCAGCGCCCCTCGCCGAGCGCCGCGATGTTGGTGTCGGTGTCGAAGCCGATCGGGACGTGCAGCGCGCGGACGATCGCCGGGCCAAACTCGGCCATATGCCAGTGTGGCTTGGGCGTCGTCGTCACGTAGCCGTAGGTCGGCGAGGTGGGGTTGACGTCCACCGGGCCGAACGACGCGATGCCGATGGCGGCGAGCTGCCCGTGTATCTTCGTCTGCTCGGCGAAGAACGCGATCGCCCGCCCGATGGTCTCGGCCGGCGTGGTCGTTGGGAAGCGCACCTCGGCGCGGACATCGTCCGGCCCGGTGCCGACGGCGCAGACGAACTTGGTGCCGCCGCCCTCGATGCCGCCGTATACTCGATCGTCGCCCATAGCACTGCTCCATCGCTACGCCCCGCCGCTCTGACGATAATAGCGGAGAGTGCCAAAATGCGCAATCGCACGGCTATGTCACACGCTAGCGAGCATGGGTGCTGGAGTCGGCGGGGACCATGATACAATGCAAATGCTACTGATAGCGGTATATTAGGTATGTGAGACGCGCATGCGAAGCGCAAAGCAGGTGGAGGGATCTATGTGGCACTGGCGTAGCTCGCCAACTTTTCTCACCGGCAGCGCGCTGGGATCTGTGCCGTACGGTGCGAGCCATGTCTGGTCGTGGGATCTCCCGCTGAGCACCGTCGCCGAGCTCGTGACTGCCGCAGCCTATCTGGCGCTCGTCGTCGTCGTGGCCGCGCTCATCGGGCTGATCCTGTCGCGCGATCGGGTCGTTCGGCTGCTGCGCGCCCGCACCGAGCGCGATCGGCTGCTCGCCACCGAGCAGGCGGCGATGGCTGTGCTGCGGGCTGCGCTCGGTGTGCAGGCCGGCGATCTCAGCCAGCTCGTCGCGGCGATCGCCGAGCAGCGCGATGCTGCCGCGTCGCTCAATCGGACGCTCACCACCACCGTGGCGCAATTCCGCACGCTGGCGCGAAATTTCCCCGGCGGCGTGGCGCTGTTCGATACCGATCTGGTCTACGTGCTCTCGGATGGGACAGCAGCGCGGGCGCTCGGCGCAGGGCAGCGCGCGCTCGAGGGGACGCCGCTCGGGGGGCTGCTCATCGAAGCGGCTGAGTTGATCCGGGCCTACGCGCGCGCATGCCTCGCAGGCAAGCCGCAGCAGTATACCTACGTCCACGGCGGGCAAACGTTCGAGGTGTCGATGCTCCCGCTTCGCGAGCACGACGGTGGGCCGATCACCGGCGGCCTGATCATCACCACCGATCGGACCGAGCAGCTGCGGGCCGAGGCCAGGCTGCGCGAGAGCGATGCGCGCTACCGCCTTCTGGCGGAGTACGCCACCGACATGATCAGCCGGCACACGATGGACGGCAGCTGTATCTGGGTCAGCCCATCAGCCGAGATGCTGCTCGGCTATACCCCCGAGGCGATCGTCGGGACGACGATCGTTGACTCTATTGAGCCCGATGACCTGCCGCTGCTGCGCGAGCATTTCGCAGCCGTGGCTGAGGGGGGAACCCATGTTCCCACCGTCTATCGCATGCGTCATCGCGACGGCTCGGTCGTCTGGGTCGAGTCGATCGCGCGGGTCATCGCGCTCGACGATGGGACGCGGGAGATCCATATCTTCAGCCGCGATGTGACCGAGCGGCTGCGAGCCGAGGCCAGGCTGCGTAAGAGCGATGCGCGCTATCGGCTGATCGCCGAGCACGCCAGCGATATGATCAGTCGGCATAGCATGGATCGCACCTATCTCTGGGTCAGCCCATCGGCCGAGACGCTGCTCGGCTACACGCCCGATGAACTGATCGGCACTAGCCCCTACGATCTGATCCACGAGGACGACCTGCAGGTCGTCCGGCACAGCACCACCAGCATGGGCGAAAATGATGT
>JAYUUK010000107.1:0-5402 GCA_043754595.1 Roseiflexaceae bacterium
TGGTGGTCGTCGACCTGGGCTGGGCGCGGGCGATCGGCGACTGGCGGCCGGACCCGGCCAAGTTCCCGCGCGGGCTGGCGCCGCTCACCGAGCGCGCCCGCTCGTACGGCATGCGCTTCGGCGTCCACATGGCGCTGGCGCAGTGCAGCCAAGATGCGCTCATCGCCACCGAGCACCCCGAGTGGCTCTCAAGCAGCTACGACGACTACTTCGGCGCTGGGTTTCTCTGCCTCGGCCACCAGCCGTGCCGCGAGTGGCTCGCCGGCGAGATCCTGCGCCTCGTCGATGCTGAGAGGCTGGACTATATCATTCAGGACGGCGAGGATATGGTCAAGCTCTGCCGCCGCGAGGATCACAGCCACGCCCCTGGCGACAGCAACTACAGCGGGTCGCAGCTCGGCATCGACGCGCTGATCGAGACGCTGCGCCGCGAGCGCCCGCAGCTGGTGCTGGAGAACTGCGAGGACGGCGGGTGCATGATGACCTACAAGATGGCGCGGCTCTACCATACGTCGATCACCGTCGATAATATCAACACCTACAACACTCGCCAGGGGATCTACGGCGCGTCCTACCCGTTCTCGCCGCGCTACAGCGTACGCTATATGGAAGATGACCCGACGCCATACACGCTGCGGAGCTCGATCTTCGGCGGGCCGCTGATATTGATGCAGCGGATCGGCGAGTGGGACGCGCGGCAGATGGCCGAGACCAAGGCGGCGATCGGACATTACACGGCGCTGCGCGGGCTGATCCGCGACGCCAAGATCATCCATCTGCGTCGACCGCGCGCCAATGTCCCTGGTGGTGGCTGGGGCTGGGACGCTATCCAGGCGGTCTCGCACGATCAGCGCAGCAGCGTGGTGATGGTCTACCGCGCGCAGGGCGACGCGGCGACCCGCAGCATCCGGCCGCGCGGTCTGTTGCCGAATGCGCGCTATCGGGTGCGGCTCGAAGACGCAGCGACGACTCACGAGCTGAGCGGCGCGGCGCTCGCCAGCGATGGCCTCACCCTGACGCTCCCCGAGTTCGGCAGCGAGGTCATCTTCATCGAGCTGGCGGAAGCCCCGGCGGCCGGATCGTGAGGGACCAATGCCGCGCGTGAGCATCGATGCGAACTGGACGTACCGCAGCTTCCGCACCGTGGTGATCGAGAACCGCCGCCTGCGCGCCATGGTGCTGCCCGAGCTCGGCGGAAAGATCTGGTCGCTGGTGGATAAAACCGCCGACCGCGAGGTGCTGTGGCATAACCCGCGCCTGCCGCCGCGCCCGGCCCACTACGGCGCGAGCTACGACGACTGGTTCTGCGGTGGGTGGGACGAGCTGTTCCCCAACGACGCGCCGGCGACGATCGGCGGCGACCCATACCCAGACCACGGCGAGTGGTGGTCGATGCCGTTCGAGTGGCGCATCGACGAGGCAGGTGGCGTGGCCGCGCTGCACATGGAGCGCGCCGGGGTCGTCACGCCCACCCGCGTCCAGAAGACCATCTCGCTGTCCGCCGACGAGCCGCTGCTGCGGTTTGGCACCACGATCGTCAACGACGGGCCGCAGCCGCTGGACTATCTGTGGAAGCTCCACCCGGCGCTGGCGATCAGCCCGGCGTCGCGGATCGATCTGCCTGCGCGGCGGGTGCTGATCGATGAGGGCTTTCGCGACCGGCTCGGGCCGCAGGCCGAGTCGTTTATCTGGCCGCATGCCATCGGGCGCGATGGGGTGAGCTTCGATATGCGCCAGATCCCGCCGCCAGATGCCGCCACCTGCGATTTCTTCTACGCCACCGAGCTCGACGCCGGCTGGTGCGCTCTGACCGACGCGGCGGCGCTGGCGGGGTTCGGCCTGGCCTTCGACCCGCAGGTGTTCAGCTCGGTCTGGGTGTTCGGCGCGTACGGCGGCTGGCGCGGGCTGTACACCGCGATCCTGGAGCCGAGTACCGGCTACCCCTATCGGCTGGAAGACGCCATCGCGCGGGGGACGGCGAGCCGGATCGCGGCCGGCGGGCGGCTGAGCACCGAAGTGACGGCGGTGCTGTACCACGGCGTCGATGCGGTGACGCACATCGGCGCAGACGGCAGCGTGGCATATAGCATTCCTACATGAGCTGTAAACGCGCGTCAGCGCAATGCGGGGGTGTGGGGGCCGGGTACCCTCTGGGTGTCCCCACGAAACATCCCCTCATTTTTTACAACTCTAATTAGGATTGCTATAGTATTGACGATTGGCGATTGACGATTGAAGAACGCTGCGTCGCGCTGCAAAACGCCCGCACGGCTCAAACGCTGGAGCTTGAGACCGCAGTAGAGCGAACGCAGGTTGAAGGCGAGCGTAGCGCAATTCCTTCGCTGCCGCAGGCCCAAAGGAGTTATTATGGCTGACGAGTTCACGGGCAAGGCCGCGCTCATCACCGGCGCGGCGAGCGGCATTGGCAAGGCCACGGCCATTGCGCTGGCGAGCCGGGGGGCTGCGGTGTTGATCGCCGATGTGCAGCGCGAGCAGGGCGAGGCGGCGGCGCAGTCCATCCGCGCTGCTGGCGGGCGAGCGCTGTTCGCGGCCGGCGATGTGACGCGCGACGCTGAGGCGCTGGTGGCCGCCGCGATCGACGCGTTCGGCGGGCTGGACATTTTGGTGAACAACGCCGGGATCTTCTACCCCGCCGATTTTCTTGAGACGCCGTTCGCCGAGTGGATGCGCGCGGTGGAGGTGATGTACCACGGCGCGTTCCACTGCTCGCAGGCGGCGGCGCGGGCCATGGTGCGGCGCGGCGCTGGCGGCCGGATCGTCAACATCTCGTCGGTCAACGCCTTCCTCGGCGCGCCGCTATCATCGCACTATAACAGCGCCAAGGGCGCGATCGACCAGCTCACCCGCTGCCTGGCGGTCGAGCTCGCGCCCCACGGCATCCTGGTCAACGGCGTCGCTCCCGGCTTTGTAGAGACGCCGATGGCGGTGGTCGACGGCGTGAATGAGCACGAGACGGCCGACTTTCAGGCATTTTACGTCCAGCGGCGGCGCATCCCGCTGGCCAGACCGGCGGCGCCGGAGGAGATCGCCGAGGTGGTAGTGTTCCTGGCATCGCCGCGCTGTAGCTATATCACTGGCCACACCATCGTGGTGGACGGCGGCCTGACCGCAACGTTCTAGCGCGGGCGATGGCGCGCGGGCGGTGTGGTGTAGGGCGAAGCGCGCCGGATCGATCGCGTGGGACAATCGATGCGCGCTTGCTTCGCCCCGTACGGGGCGATGGCGCGCGGGCGGCGTCTCCTCGACGAGCGCTTCGAGAAGGCGAATTTGCGCTACGCCGCCGCGCGCATGGCGGCGTCGTGGAGCGGCAGCGTGCGCTCCAGGAATGCGTCGGCGACGCGCCAGGTATGCAGTCCGTCCGGCACCGTGCCATCGCCGAGCGCGTTGTCGGCGCCGCGCTCGCGCAGGCAGGCCACCAGATGCTCGCCCCGGTTGTAGTTTGCCTGCCACGGCTCGGCGCTCTCCGGGCCGTAGCCGATGGCCCAGACGATAGACTGCACTGCGGCGGGCTCGGCGCGCAGGATTAGGTTGGCCGGGCTGATGTCGGCCGCCGCCTGCGGGTCGCGCGGGGTGCCGAACACCGCGTCGAACATCGGATTGTGCAGCACCCGGTCGCGCGCCTTGACCCGCCGCCCGCGATCCACCGCGTAGAGAAATGTCCCGTCGTAGGCGCCGGCGCTGGCGAACAGATCCGGCCGGCGCGCCGCCGCCGCCACCGCCATCGCGCCGCCGAGCGAGAACCCGGCGGCAGCGCGCGCCCGCCCGCCGAGCGTCGGGTAGTTGGCGTCCACGTACGGCATCAGATCATCAAAAAAGTAGTCGGCGAAGCGGCCGCTGCCCACCCCTGGATAGGTGGCGGCCAGCTCTGGCGCGCGCATGTTGGCCAGGTAGCTCGGCACCCGGTTATCATCTGATGCCAGCCCCGGGAAGACGAGGATCATCGGTCGGATGGCGTTAGTGCGCCGCAGCCGCTCGTAGACATCGATCGCCGTCGTGCCGCCGCGCGTTCCGTCCTCGGCCGGGTTGACCCACTCGCGCTCGTGGCCGCGCATCAGGTAGATGGCGGGGGCGCGCTCGCCCGCCGCCAGATCGTGCGGGATGTGGAGGTAGAAGCTTTTGGCGATGCCGAGCGCGGCGCTCTGGATCGTGACGTGCGCCGCCCGTGGGTCGAGGCGCAGTGTGATAGATGGTTTGATCAGTGTCAAGCGGGTCTACTTCGGTTGAGCGATGTCGCTAGTATCGCCGATCGGCGATGATGGGTCAAGCGTCAGCCCGCGCACGCCAACCGGCCCGAAGCCGAGGTAGTCGCAGGCGGTGAGCTGGTAGTAGACACCGTCCACCAGGCCCTGCGTCGCGTTGGACCAATCCTCCGGGCGGTGGAGATGGCCGTAGATGCAGGCGGTGGCGCCGGCCGCCGCGATCCGCCTGGCGAACTCAGTCGGGCGGCGGTCGATGAACGGCGGGAAGTGGATCATCACCACCAGCGGCCGCGCGCCTGCCGCCAGCATGGTGCCAGCCGCCAGCGCCTTGTCTAGCCGCACCAGCTCGCGGTCGAAGTAGGCGCGGTCCTTTTTCTCCGAGAAGCCGGGGGTCTCGGGCGTGTTCCAGCCGCGGCTAGCGCAGAGCACCGCCTCGCCGCAGTCGTGGGCGTCGCCCTCGATGATCGTCATGCGCGGCGGCAGCGCGCGCCGCACCCTGCCAGTGCGCTCCGAGCTCCACCAGTAGTCGTGGTTGCCGCGTGAGATCACTTTGTGCCCGGGGAGCGCGGCGATCCAGCACAGGTCCGGCAGCGCGTCCTCCAGCTTGAGCGCCCACGATATATCGCCGGCGATCAGCACGGTGTCGTCCTCGGCCACCCGTGCGCGCCAGGCGGCGGCTATCCGCTCCGGGTGGTTGTGCCAGCGGCTGCCAAAGATATCCATCGGCTTGGGCTTTGCCGAGGAGAGATGTAGGTCGGAGATCGTCCAAATCATAGGCCGCCATTATACCCCAAACGTGATGGCGGTCATCGTCCGGCCTGTCGTTCCGCTCTATACTTGTTCTAGAGCATTCCTATGGGAGCAGAAGGAGCGAGGATCTCGGGGGCTACGCCCCCAAACCCCCGCTCTGCGCTTCGCGCGTTTCCAACGCACGTAGGATTGCTATGGGAGCAGAAGCAGCGAGGATCTTGGGGGCTGCGCCCCAAACCCCGCTTAGCGCATCAAGCGGGGTGCTCTGAGGCGCTGCGCAAAAAGAGCAGCGACCGCGCTGTCGCAGGCCAAAAGACGCGTGCGACAGGGGGCCGCGCCCCTATAGCGGAGTGCAAAACGGTTGATCCACTCCGCCGCACGATGCAGCGCATCCCAGTGCGCTCCTGTTCTCCGTTGTGCGCTCAACCGTTT
>JAYUUK010000108.1:0-5402 GCA_043754595.1 Roseiflexaceae bacterium
TTGCGGGCAGCATGCAACAATACCTATCTCGAAAAAGTGCTCTGCCAACAAAAAGGCCAGAATACTTGAATATTTATATTTCAAGTGCAATAGCCCTGCGCTGATACCCACAACTATCGAGAGTATCATTATTATTCAGCCGTATGCGCTCCGGACGATCGGCGTGCGTTGGAGTGACATGCTGCTTCAGGCGTATGGGCCGGCGCTGCTGCCGGCGCTGCCGGCGCTGCTCGTTCTGCTTGGGCTTCATCAGCTGCTGGCAATAACATCGCTACCGCTGCTGGCAGCGGTCGCTGGTGCCGGGATGGCGACGTACGTCACGGTCTATCTGGTTCTCGGTGTGGGAAGCGTGGAGCACGAGCTGGTTCGCGGCGCTTTTCACCGTGTTTTTTATGTGCTCCAGACCTACCGCACACGTCGGTAACCTCACGGTATGCTGCTCAATCCATCCGTGGGGAAAGCGTCTGATGCGCTGCTGGCGCAATCTGCCGCAACCAGCGTGGGGCTACACCATTGGTGCTCCATAGGATGCATGCTTTGAATAAGCATCATACCGACTAATGTCAAGCTCAAACAAGAGGCGAACACAGTTTTCAGCGCATGCAAGCGATTGGGGGTCAGCGTATGCCGCGCCGCGAGACGGCGTGCCAGCACAGACCCTCGCGGCGCGTTGGCTTCGCCGGTGCTCACACGCTGCCGTCGCAGCACAGACGCCTCGCGGGTCGTTCATCTCTCGGGCAGGGCATGATCTGGCGCAAAGCGCGTTGCGCAGCTCCTCTCCCTGGTGGGGGAGGGCAGGGGATGGGGCACCCGCGCGAGGACTCGCAGCCGCTGGCATATAATGTGCGTACCGTACAGACAGTTCGCCTGAAAGGATACCACGATGAAAGCAGCAGTTATTCAGCAATATGGCCCGCCGGAGAACCTGACGATCGCCGATGTGCCAATGCCCACGGCCGGGGCCGGCGATGTGCTGGTCAAGGTCTATGCCGCTGGCATCAATCCGGTGGACGCCAAAAATCGCGCTGGCGGCGCGTTCGCTGGGCGCTACGGCGAAAACTTCCCCATGGTGCTCGGCTACGACGTCTCGGGGGTGGTGGAGTCGGTCGGCGCTGACGTGACCGAGTTCGCCGCCGGAGACGCGGTCTTCGGCATGGTGCGCTTCCCAGATAACGGCGCGGCCTATGCTGAGTACGTCGCCGCGCCGGCCGCGCAGTTTGTGCGCAAGCCGCTGCGGGTCGATCACATCGCCGCCGCCGGGGTGCCGCTCGCCGCGCTCACCGCCTACCAGGCGCTGTTCGACACCGCCGATCTCCAGCCGGGCCAGCGGGTGCTGATCCACGCCGCGGCCGGCGGCGTCGGTCACTTCGCGGTCCAGCTCGCCAAATGGCGCGGGGCCACAGTCTACGGCACCGCCTCGACCGCAAACCAGGATCTGCTGGCCGAGCTCGGCGTCGATCACTCGATCGACTACACCGTCGCGCCGCTCGCCAGCCAGCTGCCCGAAATCGATGTGGTGCTCGACCCGCTCGCCGGCGAGGCGCAGGTCTCATCGCTCACGGCCATCGTCGCTGGCGGCATCCTGGTCTCGATCGTCGGGCTGCACGAGGAAGCCAAGGAGCGCGCGGCGTCGCTCGGGGTGCGGGCCGAGGCCATCCTGGTGCGGATCGACCGGGCGCAGCTCGGCGAGATCGCCGGCCTGATCGAGGATGGGACGCTGCGCCCGCTGGTGGACTCGGTCCACGATCTCGCCGATGCCGCCGAGGCCCACCGCCGGATCGAGACCGGGCGGGCCAAGGGCAAAGTTGTGCTGCGCGTGACCACCTGATGTCGTGCCTATGACCGAACGCTGCGTTTGGAATCGCCGCGCAGCGCCGAGTGGTCGATCGTCGCGGCGATGGCGATCGCCCCGGCGAGCGCCAGCACCCCAGGCGCGAGCAGCGGGGCGGCGCCGCTGAGCGTCTTCCAGACGACGGTGCTGAGCGGCCCGCCGGCGGCCACCTCCTGCGCCAGCTCGAGGTTGGCGCGGAGGTGGAAGAAGCCGCCGAGCAGGCTGCCGGCGATCAGCGCGCCCATCGCCCAGCGCAGCCGCCGCAGCGCCGCCGGTGCCGGCCAGCGCAGCGCCCAGATGGCGGCGATCAGCCCGATGGCGCAGAGCACAAACGGGATGAGCTGCGGCACTTCCTTGAAGTGCTCACTGAACAGCAGCTCGACGGGTGTGATGGCGCAGATCGCCGCCGCCAGCCCGATCAGAAAGCGTCGGAGACGGGTCTCGCTATCGGCGACCTGCGCCGTAACTGCGGTGCTCACGGCGCTAACTCGCCAGGTAGGCGGCCGCAGCCGCCGCGTCAGCGCCTGGAGACACCTGGGCGAGCTTGGTCAGAAATGCCTGCTTCGAGGCGAACGGCCGCGCCGCGATCAGCGTACTGGCGGCGGCGGCGTCCACCCCAGGGATCTGCTGCAGCGTCGCAGCATCGGCGGTGTCCACCGCGATCGGGACGTACACGTACTGCTCATAGGTCGCGACCTGCGCGGCATCGACGTACTTGCCGATCTCGGTGCGGAACTGCGTGATGCTGGCGTACGGCCGGTACTCCAGGAACTCGCGCGTCATCCGGCTGCCGAAGTTGGGGATGGTGGCGGTCAGTTGGTCGGCGGTCAGCGTGTTCAGGTTGAGCTTGACGCTGGTCGTCGCAGCGGCTGGAGCGGCGGTTTTCGGTGTGGCCGGCGCGGTCGGCGTGGCCGGCGCGGCGGCCGTCGTATCGGCGGCGCTTGTCGCGGCCGCTGCCGTGGTCGGGATCGTTGTATCTGCGGCGGCCGTCGGCGCGACGGCGGCGCTCGTCGCTGCGGGCGATGTGGTGGCGCTTGCGCCGCAGGCGGCGAGCGCGATAGCCAGGATGGCCGCGGTGCCGATCCGGCGCAGACCCAGTATAGCGATCTTCATCGTCATTTCCTTCTCTGTCACGAAGGTCCAGTTGACCTTCGCTACGCAGAGTATAGACCCAACATATAAAGATCTTGGGTAGATGTGGCGGGCGGCGCCCCTCGCGGCGTGGACAGCGGGGTGTGGGGGCGCAGCCTCCAGATGCATCAAACTATCCGAAGCAACCGGTTTTCCGCGCTGTCGCACCCGCTTCTTGGCCTGCGGCAGCGTGGTCGTTCCGCTTTTTGCTGCTGCTGCGCAGCTCCGCTGTGCGCTGCGCGCGTTGACAGCTCACGGCCGTTCTGCGGTCTGCGTTCTAGAGCCGCGCGTCGATGCGCTTGAGCAGCACGGCGTTGACGGCCACGATGATCGATGAGAGCGACATCAGCAGCGCCGACCACTCCGGCCGCAGCATGATGCCAAACGCTGGGTAGAGCGCGCCGGCCGCCACCGGGATCGCCAGCACATTGTAGATCGCGGCCCAGAATAGGTTCTGCCGCATCTTCGCCACGGTGGCCTGCGACAGCGCGATGGCGCGGATGATGTCGAGCGGGTCGCTCTTCATCAGCACCACGTCGGCGGTCTCGATCGCCACATCGGTGCCGGCCCCGATCGCGATGCCGATATCGGCCTGCGCCAGCGCCGGCGCGTCGTTGACCCCATCGCCGACCATCGCCACACGCTTCCCCTCAGCCTGAAGCTCGCGCACGTGGCGCGCTTTGTCCGCCGGCAGCACTTCGGCGATGAAGCGCGCGATGCCGAGCTGCTGCGCCACCGCCGCCGCCGTGCGGGCGTTGTCGCCGGTGATCATCACCGCCTCGATGCCGCGCTCGCCGAGCGCGCGGATCGCCGCCGCCGCCGTCGGCTTGATGGTATCAGCTACCGCCACGACCCCGGCGATCGCTCCGTCCAGCGCGATGAACATCGGCGTCTTGCCATCGGCCGCCAGCCTCGCCGCCTGCGCTTCCAGCGCCCCGATGGCGAGGCCCTCGTCGGTCATCAGCTTGGCGTTGCCGGCCAGCACCGCTCGCCCGTCCACCGTGGCGCGGATGCCATGGCCGGCGATCGCGGCAAACTGCGTCGCGTCGGCCAGCGCCAGCCCGCGATCGCGCGCCCCGGCCACGATCGCCGCCGCCAGCGGGTGCTCCGAGCCGCGCTCGGCCGAAGCCGCCAGCCGCAGCAGCTCGGCCTCACTCACGCCATCTGCGGCCACCACATCGGTGAGCGCCGGGCGGCCCTCGGTCAGCGTGCCGGTCTTGTCCAGCACGATCGCGGTGATGCGCGAGATATTCTCCAGCGTCGCCGCATCTTTGATCAGGATATTGTGCCGCGCGCCGATGCCCGTGCCGACCGCCACCGCCGTCGGCGTGGCTAGGCCGAGCGCGTCGGGGCAGGCGATCACCACCGCCGAGATCGCAAAGGTCAGGGCGATGGCCAACGACGCCCCGGTGGCAATCCAGATCGCGAATGTCAGCACACCCGCCCCCACCGCGAGGACGACCAGATACTGCGCCGCCCGGTCGGCGAGGCGCTGCCCTGGGGCCTTTGAGCTCTGCGCCGCCCGCACCAGCGCCACGATCTGCGCCACGGCGGTATCGGCGCCGACGCCGGTGGCGCGGAAGTGGACGCTGCCGCTGCCATTGATCGACCCGGCGATCACCGCATCGCCCTGATGCTTGGCGACCGGCGCGCTCTCGCCGGTGATCAGCGCCTCGTCGATGTTGGTCTCGCCAGCGGTGATCAGCCCATCGACCGGCACCTTATCGCCTGGGCGCAGCAGCACGCTATCGCCGACGACCACCTCGGCGCTGGGGATCGCCAGCTCCTGCCCATCGCGGATGACCGTCGCCTGCGGCGGCACCAGATCGAACAGCGCGCGCAGCGCATCGCTGGTGCCGCGGCGCGAGCGCATCTCCATCCAGTGGCCGAAGAGGACGAAGGTGACCAGCATCGCCGCCGCCTCGAAGAAGGTCTCCTGGCCGAGCGCCATGAGCGCCAGGCTGCCGATGTAGGCCGCCAAAACTCCGACGGCGATCAGCACGCTCATGTCCAGCGTCCGGCTTCTGAGCGCGCGGTACGCCCCGCCGATGAACATCCAGCCGCAGTACCAGACTACCGGCGCGGAGAGCACGAGCATGATGAGATCCACGCTCAGGCCAAAAGTTGGCAGCCGCGCGCCGATGAGCTTCGCGCCGAGCGGCGAGTAGAGCACCGTCGGGATGGTGAGCGCCAGCGCGATGAAGAACTTGGTGCGCATATCGCGCTCCATCGCCGCCGCCATGCCGGGGTCGGACATATCGTGACCCATCGCGCCGTGATCCATTGCGCCGCGGTCCATCGCGCCGTGGCCAGCGCTTGGCGCGGCCGATGACGCGTGGTGAACATGGTCGTGAGACATAGACCCTCCTTGCTGCCGCAGGCCAACGAGCCGACGCTGCGCAGCGGAGCTGCCGCTCGGATCGATCTGCTGTGTGGGGAT
>JAYUUK010000109.1:0-5399 GCA_043754595.1 Roseiflexaceae bacterium
GCATCTTTGTGGTGTGGGATACCGAACAGCAGCACGGCAGGGATGCCGAGCGCCACCAGCCCGTCGATCTCATCGTCCAGCATATCCGCCGAGCGCTGCGCCTGGCCAGGCATCGAGCCGATCGGGCGGACGAAGCGCTCGCCGTCGGCCACGAACAGCGGCGCGATCAGGTTGGCGGCGGTGAGCTGGGTCTCGCGCACCATCTGCCGCAGTGTGGCGGTGCGCCTGGTGCGGCGCGGTCGTAGTGCGGTCATGGCATTCTCCTACGCGCCGCGCGCCGCGAGCAGCGCGCGCAGCCGTGCAATCTCTTCCTCAGCGGCGGTTGCGCGGGCGGCCTCCTGCTCGGCGCGGGCGGCCTCCTGCTCGGCGTGCTCCTCGGCGGTCACCCGCGCGTCGTTCTCGGCGATCAGCCGCAGCTCGAGCGTGCGCCGCGCGGCGTCCGCCGATCGCCGCGCCACAACCTCCTCTTCGGTGGTCATCAGCCGCGCGCCGGTGCGCATATCGTACAGCCGCAGATGCGTATCGTCGGTGCGGAGCTCCAGGCCCAACACATCGCTGCGCAGCGGCACATCGCTCATCTGGACGTACGCCGCACCCTGCAGCCGAAACCCCTGCAGCCGCGGGTCCATCAGCGTGCCAAACGGGTCGAAGAGAAAATACTCGCGCACGCCGAGGCTGGCGTACAGCTGCATCTTGCCGCTGCGGTCCTCGCCGATCGTGCGCTTCGAGGTCAGCTCGATCACCACATCCGGCATCTTCCCGCCGTGCTGCCAGGTCTGATAGGTGCGGCGGCTCTCCTGATTGACGCCCATTACCACAAAGACATCGGGCGCGACGCTTTTACGCGGGTTGCCCTCTTCGAAATAGATGAACAGATTGCCCGACACATACGCCTTGGTGGTGCTGAGAAACTGCTTCAGCGCGAAGATGAGCTCGAGCATCAGGTTGCGATGGTGGTCGGTCTCGGCCATCGGTTTGCCATCGCTTTCTGGATACACGACGCGTCGGATCGTCGGGGTGGTCATGCTGCCTCCAATCGCGCTCGACACACTGGATAGTTATGTGCGCCATGGTACCACAGCGAGGGTCGCCGCGAGCAACCCGGCGTCGCTCTGCTCGTCGGCCACCGCATCCACCCGCAGCCCAAGCGACCGCGCGACCTTCGCCGTGCTCGGGCCGATCGCCGCCAGCCGCGCGCCGTTGGCCAGCGCCAGCGCCTCATCGCCCGTGGCCCCAGCCGCCGTCAGCCCTTCGAGCAGGTAGCGCGCCGTCGAGCCGCTGCTCAGCGCGATCGCATCCACCCCCCCGGCCCGCAGCGGCCCGAGTAGCATCCCGCCGCCCGGACCTACGATCGTCCGGTAGGCCACCACCGCGTCCACCAGCGCGCCGCGCGCCAGCAGCGCATCGGCCAGCTCAGACCCGGCCAGATCGGCCTGTGGCAGCAGGATGCGCCGCCCGCCCAGCTCCCCGAGCGCGGCGGGCAGGGAAGAGGCCAGCGCCGTGGCTGGCACTACGCTCGTGCGCACCCCGTAGCGCAGCAGCGCGCGCTCCGTGCCCCTACCCACGCACGCCACGCGCACGACTCCCAAAACCGGCGATTTTAGCGCACCAAACACCGCCCGCGCCGCCGTCCCGCTCGTCAGCACCAGCCAGTCGTACGTGCCGAGCGCCGCCAGCGCGGCATCCAGCGGCCCGCGGTCGTCAGGCGGCACAAACGCGATCGTCGGCGTCAGCAGCGGCGTATGTCCCAGCGCTGCAAGTTGCTCGGACAGCCAGGCGCTATCCTCGGCGGCGCGGGCGATGGCGATGATGTGGGCTCTGGGCATGTTATCCGGCGATTGCCGTACAGACCGGGCAGGTTATCCACAGATAGACACAGATAGACACAGATGCCGACAGGTTTATCCACGAATTGACGCGAAAAATAGTCAATCGTCAATAGGCAATCGTCAATAGCTGCCGTCCGCCATCGGCGAGCAGCGCGCGCGCCAGGCCGGCCCCGAGCTGCGCCGCAGACGCTGTGCTGCCAGCGTGCTCGCCGCGTGCATCGCCGCGAACCATGCGCCCGTCGCGCGCGCCGATGAACCCGACCAGATGCAGCGCCGCGCCGTCTAGCGTGGCGTGCGCGCCCACCGGCACCTGGCAGCCGCCGCCGATCTCGGCCAGGAACGCCCGCTCGGCGGTGATCGCCACCCGCGCCGCCGCATCGTCGAGCGCCACGAGGATCTGCGCCGTCGCCTCGTCGCCGGCGCGGGCTTCGATCGCCAGCACGCCCTGGCCCACCGCCGGCACCATCACATCGGCCGAGAGATACTCGGCGATCTCGTGCGCCAGCCCGAGCCGGTGCAGCCCTGCCGCCGCCAGCACGATCGCGTCGTACTGGCCATCGCGCAGCTTGCGCAGCCGGGTATCCACATTGCCGCGCAGATCCACCAGATCCAGATCCGGCCGGATCGCGCGCAGCAGACACGCCCGGCGAAGGCTGCTAGTACCGACCCGCGCGCCATCGCGGAGCGTCGCCAGCGATGCGCCGCCGTTGCTGAGCAGCGCGTCTCGCGGGTCGGCGCGGGTCGGGAAGCACGGGATCGCCATATCTGCGGGGAGCGTGGCCGGCAGGTCCTTGGCGCTGTGGACGGCGGCGTGGATGCCCCCATCGCGCAGCGCCTGCTCGAACTCCAGCACGAACAGCCCCTTATCGCCGATCGCACTCAGCGGCCGGTCCAGGATCACATCGCCGCGGGTCGTGATCGTCTCAAGCCGCAGCGTCAGGTCTGGCACGGCGGCGGCGAGCGCGGCGCAGAACTGCTCGGTCTGCGTCAGCGCCAGCTTTGATTTGCGCGTCCCGACGATCAATGGTGCCATATGTTTCTCATTATCTGCGCGGCCGAGCGCTGACACGCTCGGCCGCGCACAAAAAAATAGCTGGAATCGTGGGGGCTGCGCCCCCGCACCCCCGCACCCCACAAAAATAGCTGGAATCGTGGGGGCTGCGCCCATCCGACCAACGGACTGAAGCCCAGGGCTATGATGACTGCATACCGCGTCGCGGCCCGGCATCTGCGGCTATCCTGCGTTCATCTGTGGACCATCCGGCGCGGCGCACATACAGCTCGTGCGCTGCGATACCCATCCGACCAGCGAGCTTCAGCCCGCAGCTATGATGACTGTATACCGCGTCGCGGCCCGGCATCTGCGGCTATCCTGCGTTCATCTGTGGACCATCCGGCGCGCACGTCACCGGGCGGCGTCGAGCACGCTCAGCAGCACATCGACGAACTCGGCGTCGGCGTTCGGCATCCTGATGCGCCTGAGCGTCATCCCCAGCTCGTCCGCCTTGTCCTTAGCCTCGGTGTCGATGTCCCACAGCACCTCAAGGTGCTCGGCCACAAACCCGAACGGTACGCTCAACACGTCGGTCACACCCTCTGCGTGCAGCGTCTCAAGGTAGGCGACGATATCCGGCCCGAGCCACGGCTCGCCAGTGTTGCCTGCGCTCTGGAAGCAGAAGCGGTGGCTCGGCAGACCCAGCAGATCGGCGATGCTCTGCGCGCTCTCGGCCAGATACTGCGGGTAGGGGTCGTCCATCGCCACGATCTTCTCCGGCAGGCTGTGGGCGCTGAACAGCACCGTGACCCCGGCGCGGCGCTCCTCCGGCCAGTGGCTCAGCCCCTCAAGGATGCGCCCGGCCACCAACTCATGGAACGCCGGCTGGTCGTGCCAGGTCTCGATGAAGTTGAGCGCGAACGTCCCTTCGCCGTGATCGAGCGCCTTCTGGATATACTTGCGGTAGCCCTCAAGGCTGTAGCGCGAGTAGTGCGGCGCCAGAACCAGCGCCGTTACCTCGGTCACGCCGTCTGCGATGATCTGCGGGACCACATCGCCGATGTACGGGTGCCAGTGCTTCATCCCGAGATAGATCTTGTACGCACCTGGGTGCTCGGCGTCCAACCTATCCTGGATCTGCTCGGCCACCGAGGCCGAGAGCCCCAACAGCGGGGTCTGCCCGCCGACCTTCTCGTAGCGGTAGACCAGATCGGCGAGCGCCTCTGGCGATGGCGGCCGACCGCCGCGAATGTGCGTGTAGTACGGCAGCACATCGTCGAGCGTCTCAGGGGTGCCGTAGGCCAGCACAAAAATGCCGTGTGGCGTTGTCATACATTCCTCGCGTGTGAATATGCGCAGCACACTTTTAGCCTGTGGCAGCGCGGTACACCTGTTTTCAGCTGCTGCCCAGCTTCGCTCCGCAGCAGCTGTTGAGAAGATTTTGGAGATTGCGCCCCAGACCCTCGCGTTGCGCCTCGCGCGTTTCCACTTCATAGTAGGCTTGCTAACTGACAGTGTGATCCGTGGCCGCGTGGACGTGCTCCACCAGCCGGCGCACGTTGTCCACCGGAGTCTCGGTGAGGATGCCGTGGCCGAGGTTGAAGATGTGGCCGGGTCGGCCTGCGGCGCGCGCCAGGATATCATCGGCGCGATGCCGCAGCGTCTCCCACGGCGCAAACAGCAGCATCGGGTCGAGGTTGCCCTGCACCGCTACCCCCGGCCCAAGCTGCGCCCAAGCGTCGTCCAGCGCGATACGCCAGTCCACCCCAACCACGTCGGTGCCCAGCTGGCGGATGTGGTGGAACAGCCCCGAGGTCTCGGTGCCGAAGTAGATGATCGGCGGAGCGAGCGCGTGAGACTGGGAGGCCGTGAGACCGGGAGGGTTGTGAGCTATCTGCACGTCTCCGTGTCTCCCTGTCCCTCTGTCCCCCTGTCTGACCTGCGCCACCACCCGCTGGGTGTACGGCAGCACAAACTGCGCGTAGTCATCGGGGGATAGGCAGCCGACCCAGCTATCGAACAGCTGCACCGCGTCGGCGCCAGCCGCGATCTGCGCCAACAGGTAGGCGGCCACCAGGTCGCTCAGCTTTGTCATCAGCGTGTGCCAGACATCAGGCGCGGCGTACATCAGCTGCTTGGTGCGGCGGAAATCGCGCGATGAGCCGCCCTCGATGGCGTAGCTCGCCAGCGTGAACGGCGCGCCAGAAAAGCCGATCAGCGGCGTCTTGCCCGCCAGCTCGCGCCGCGTCAGCCGGATCGCTTCGAGGGTGTAGGCCACCGTCTCGCGCGGGTCTGGCACCCGCAGCCGCTCCACGTCGGCGGCCGAGCGGATGGGATTATGGATAGTTGGCCCCTCGCCCTGCGCGTAGGTCAGCTCCAGCCCCATGCCCTCAAGCGGCGGCAGGATATCGGCAAAGATGATCGCCGCGTCCAGCTGGAAGGCGCGCAGCGGCTGCATTGTGATCTCGCACGCCACCTCCGGCGTCTTGACCATCTGCAAAAAACCGTGGCGCTCGCGCACCGCGCGGTACTCCGGCATATAGCGCCCCGCCTGGCGCATCAGCCACACCGGCGTC
>JAYUUK010000110.1:0-5368 GCA_043754595.1 Roseiflexaceae bacterium
CTCAGCTGCGCCGCGCGACGATCGCGAATAGCTGGCTGTCGCTCGTCACCGGCCCGCGCGCCCAGTCGCCGTAGACGTGCTCGATGGAGAACCCGGCGGCGTGCAGCGAGTCGGTCAGCTCGGCCAGGGTGCGAAAGCGCAGCTCGCTGCTGGCGACCACGACCTCGCTCGTCGCATGGAAAACGTTATGCGCGTCGAACCGAACACGACCATCGCCGACGCTGACGAGCTCAAGCCACTCCTCCAGCGGTCCAAACGCCGTCTCGCGGCGGGTGTGGGTCGCATCGTGGTTCCAGCTCTCCCAGGCGCGGGCGTCCGGGTTGCGGCTCTCGAACGCCAGATGGCCGCCTTGCCGCAGCGCCGCATGGATGTCGCGCAGCGTCGCCGCCCAGGCGTCATCATCGAGGAACACCTGCGCCACATTGCCGGTCATCAGCAGCAGATCGGCCTCAACCAGACCCATTTCGCTCGAGTCGGCGTGGACCCAGGCCAGCCCCTTGGTCATCGGCCGCTCGCTCGCGACCGCCAGCATCTCCGTAGATGGGTCGACGCCGACGACCACCCGCCCGTCGCCCGCCAGCGCGCTCGTCAGCAGCCCGGTGCCGCAGCCCAGATCGATAATGAGCTGCGGGTCGAGCTCGGCGGCGAGCTGAACGTAGAACTTGGTATCGTCGCCGCGCGGGTTGTCATCATCGTACAGGGCCACCAGACGCGGCTCGACGTAGTGTAAGTCAAGCTTAACAGGCATTGGTCGCTCTCTTCGCTGATTGGCCGGCCTGCGGTCATTGTACCAAATGCAGCGTTCAGCAGTCAGTTTCTGCTTGGGCGCTCTGGCGGCGAACCTGCGCCAGCTCAGCCCGCGTCACGGGTCGGGCGCGACGGCCAGGCTGAGCCGCCCGAGGTGCGCGGGGTCGGCGATCGCTTCGATGGCGACGATCGTGCCGTTGTTGGCGATGGTGAAGCGCAAGACCATCATCAGCCTGCCGCGCGGGGCGACCACCACGCCGATCGCTCCGTCTATCAGCGCCGGGCGCGCGGCGCTGGCACCGCCGCGGATCGCGCTGCTGGCCACGGCCGCCGCGCCGCGTAGCTCGCGCGCCTGCCCGCCGATCGAGCGGTCGCTGCGCAGCACCACCCCTGGGTCGAGCAGCGCCAGCAGCGCGCCGAAGTCGCCGCTGCGCGCTGCGGCCAGGAAGGCATCGACCACCGCGCGCTGTCTGCCGAGATCGGAGGCGGGCGGCGGCGCGCCATGCACCCTACGACGCGCCCGGCTCGCCAGCTGCCGCGCCGCCGCCGGGGATCGCTCCACGATCGGCGCGATCTCCTCGAATGGGACGCCAAAGACATCATGGAGCACAAACGCCAGTCGCTCGGCGGGCGCGAGCGTATCGAGCACCACCAGCAGCGCGATGCCCACCGAGTCGGCCAGGATCGCCTCGTGCTCGGGGTCGCCCCCGGCACCAGCCACAGCCGTCGCGCTGGCCTGCGCGTCGAGCGGCTCCTCGCGCCGGGACTTCCGCGAGCGCAGCATATCCAGGCACACCCGCGAGACCACCGTAGTTAGCCAGCCGCCCAGATTCGCCACCGCGCGCGTGTCCGTGCGGCCGATGCGCAGCCACGCTTCTTGCAGTGCATCGTCGGCCTCGCTGAGCGAGCCGAGCATGCGGTAGGCCACCGACTGGAGCTGCGGCCTCCTGGTCTCGAACTGGGTCGCCAGCCACTCATCGTCGGTCATCTGTCACACTCCTTCGCTACGATCCGTCATGGGAGTGACGGGCGAAATTGAACGTATGTGACAAGGAGCAACCATGCACGCACGAATGAACAACCCGGCCCTCGCGCTCGAAGGTGCATTGCCGGCGCTGCAGGCGCTTGGCAAAGCGACGCAGAGCGGCGGAATTCCGGCCAAGACGCTTGAGCTGATCAACCTGCGCGCCAGCCAGATCAACGGCTGCGGCGTCTGCGCCGTCCAACACCCGCAGCTGGCCAGGAAGCTTGGCGAGACCGACGAGCGGCTGTTCGCGGTGACCGCCTGGCGCGAGGCGCCGTACTTCAGCGATGCAGAGCGGGCGGCGCTGGCGCTGACCGAGGCCGTGACCAGGCTGAGCGACCGGGCCGACCCGGTGCCGGACGCGATCTGGGACGAGGCGGCCAAGCACTACGACGAGCGGGCGCTGGCGTCGCTGGTGCTCGCCATCGCCAACATTAACCTCTGGAACCGGCTCAACGTTGCTACCAGGCAGATCGCCGGCCAGGGCTGGTAGCACGAGCGGAGATGGGGTGAAGGGATGAAGGGATGACGCCCGGCATTCGCGTCAATTCGCAGAGATTGGCGGACAAAACTGCCCGGTATCTGTGGGCGCAGCTTGCTGCGCCCCTACGGTCTATCTGTGGATGCGTTGACTGGAGATCAGGAGAGCGGCCGACGTCACGCCTGTCCATGCTCACGTAGGAGCTCAAGCCCGGTGAAGTGCTGCGGCTCGCCGTCAAACACGAGCCGCGCGCCCTCCAGTGGCGCGAATGGCCCACCCCACGCGGCGTGATCGAGCTGCGGGAAGCAGGCGATCAGCGCGAGCTCGATCTCGCCGGAGTGGCCGATCAGCAGCGCCGCCGCACCGTCAGGCAGCGCGGTCACAATATCGCGCCAGAGCGACGCGAGCGAGTGGGCGTAGCGCCACGCCGCCCCCTGCGCCCCGATCAGCCGTGCCGCAGCGACGAACGGCTGCGGCGATTCCCACCAGCGGTCGGCATCGGCCTCGACGAAGAACGGCTCATCTGCGGCGAGCGTCACCAGCTCATAGTCCACCGCGAACCCCATCGCGATCGCCGTCTCGCGCGAGCGCGGCACCACGCTCGCCACCACCCGCGCGAACGGCCCGAGGCGCTCGCCGAGCTGCCGCGCGCGCACCACGCCCTCCTGCGAGAGCTGCGACCCGCCCCCGCTCGCCTTGCGCGCGCTGTGCCGCCGCACCTCAAGTGTTTTCATCAGATCGTCAATCTCCGGTAGGAGGATCTCGGGGGCTGCGCCCCAAAACCCCTGCGTATCACGCTTGTTTTTCTGAGGCGCTGTGCGCGGGCGCTCCGCGCCGAGGAAGGATGTTTTTTACTGCTGCTGCGCAGCAGCAAAGACATCGGGCTACCACGTGGAAGGAGAGAATTTTGGAGGGACCTGCGGCTCTCCAAACCACCCGCTTTTCGGCACCACATCGACCGAATACGGGCTGAAGGAGAGAATTTTGGAGGGACCTGCGGCTCTCCAAACCACCCGCTTTTCGGCACCACATCGACTAAATGTGGTCTCACTCGTAGTACAGATCGGGCGGGAGGGAGGTGATATGTGTGGCCCGCGCCCTGTTCTCGCAGCTCAGTCGTGGTGCCCGACGATGATGCCGTTACTCCAGTAGGCCCGGCGCACGCCGCCCTTCGGCCAGTCGCGGCGCAGGCTGCGGCGCATGGCTGGGAGCGAGTCCAGCTTGCGCTCGCTGAGATCTGCCCCCCTGAGTCGCAGCTCGTCCGCCTCAGACGCGCTGACCGGGAGCACCGTCCAATATTGCGGGTCGTCTCCGCTTGCCCAGTCGACCGTATCGGTGAAGATGGCGACGAACTGCTGCGCGCATGCTGGGCAGGCCCGGATGGTCACCCGGAAGTGCGACTCATCGACAAGCTCGGTCGTCTCCGTCAGCTGGCGGCTCGCCTCCCACGCGGCATCGGCCGCCTCCGGCCAGCACGTCGCGCAGCCGAAGCGCTCGTCAGGGCTCTCGTTGTGGATCGGGCTGGTCATCGGTGCGCCTCATTTTCTTTGGCCGGCGGCAGCGCCGGCTTCCTGAGCACCGCCACCGACTGAAACTCGTGGGCATGCTGGCTGAGCGCCACGAGCTCGAACCAGCGGCCGAGCTTGCGGCGCAGCGCCTGGCTATTGTAGAACACTTCGGCCTGGAGCGCGCGACCGATCACCAGCTTTGTAAAAGGTTTCTGCACAAGCTGCTGGTACGCAGCGCTGCTATCGAGATACTTTTTGAGCCAAAAATCTTTCCAGCGCGGCGCATCGAGCTCGCGCAGCCCGCTCTCGTCGATGAACGAGAGGCAGAGGATGCTGCCCGGCTTTGTGATGCGCCGCAGCTCAAGCAGCCACATATCCGCCAGATCGTCGATGTGGGTGAAGACCGAGCCAGCATAGATAAAATCGAACCAGCCATCCTCGAACGGCAGGTGTGGCAGCATGGTGGTGGTGACGAAGTGGAATGGCGGCGTGAGGTGTTCATCGCACCATGCGATATGGTCGGCGCGGACATCGACGCCCCAGATCTCGCAGGTTTCGGCGTAGCAGTGGAGTGCGCGGGTCATGCGCCCAGCGCCGCAGCCGAAGTCCAGGATGCGCGACCCGGCCTGCGGGGTCCAGCCGGCCTCGCGCGCCAGCTCCAGCAGCTGCTCCATGTGCGCCGCGCCCGATCTGACGTAGTACTCGGCGGTGGCGGCGTAGCCGAGCCAGAGGGCGGGCGGCGGCAGCGGCAGGCCGTCCGTGGCGCACGCCGGGTCAGGCGGGTGATACGGCAGCGCGTAGACGGTGGAGCGCGGCGCGTTTGGCACGAACGGCACCAGGAAGCCGAGCAACGAAGAGCTCGTGAGCGAGAGGACGATGCCCTTGAACCTGGCGAGCAGGGCGGTTCGCGCGCGCCGGAAGTGCCGCATTGGTGTGTTCCTGCTTAGGCAGAGGGGTAGAGTTGGCGGCGACTCGACGTTTCGCGGCGGTCGCTCAGAGCCAACGCCTTGTTAGAAGCGATGTCTTCGCCGATGGGGTGCATTCTATCACACGTTGGATCCGCCGCCGATCCGCCGCAGCGTCGCTTCGAAGATATGCTGCACCGCGCTTTCGGGAAATGGCGAGACGCAGCTGACGTTGATCTCGCAGAGCGTATATTTGCCAGGAGCTCGCGTATGCACCTCGTTGATGAAGAAATCGGCGTCCCAGATCAGCGGGAGGTCGTCGCTGGCGAGCGCAAATGTCTGCATCAGCTGCGGCACCCAGGTCGTCTCCATCGCCGCTTTCAGGTCTGAGAACAGGCCGCAGCGCTCGGTGTAGTAGTAGCGCCTTCCGGGGGCGACGCTCGTCTGGCTCGGGTGGAGGGCGTTGATCTCCTGGTAGCCGAACCCCGCGACCCGATCGGCCGCCATGTAGCAGCGGACGACGCCGTTGGTGATTGCGTCGTTCCACGCCTGGTCGAGCAGCGGCTTGCCATCGGCGAAGTACGGCGCAAAGGTGTGGAAGAGCCCATCGATGTCCATGCGCTCCACAATCGACCCGCGCCGAGCGTGGAGCACATCGATCTCGCCGCGCTCGCCGAGGCTGACTTTGAACACGCCATCGCCG
>JAYUUK010000111.1:0-16285 GCA_043754595.1 Roseiflexaceae bacterium
GGGCCGATCAGGATCCGCTTCCACCCTGCCTTGCTGAGTATCGGTCGTTCGTCCATGGCGTGTACCTCCGCTTCAGGCGCGCACCGCGATCGGGGCGCCGCCACCACCAGTGTGCCACAGCGGCAGCGCAGCCATTATCGCCGATCGATACCGCGCGCCCGGCATCCACAGCGCGTGCCCCATGCGGAGGAGCGTGAGCTACACACCCGCCCATCTCGCCACGTCATCGCGGCACAGACGCTTCGCGGGGGATGCGCACCGGCTGACGCATTCTGTCGCGCTCAGCGCGCTCCGTTCTGCGCGCTCCGTTCTGCGCTCCCCGCTCCACGCTCGCCGTGTCGTGACATGCGCGCGCTCCGTTCTGCGCGCTCCACGTGGCGTCCGTATGGACGAAGCAAGCGCGGCATGCCGCTTCTCCCTAGATTCGGTCCGGCGCGCTTCGCCCCTACTCCCCGCGCTCCGTTCCCCGCGCTCCGTTCTGCGCTCTGCGCTCTCCGTTCTGCGCGCTCCGTTCTGCGCTCCCCGCTCTACGTTCTCCGTTTGTAGGGTATCAGCCCCAGCACCAGCGCGAGCCCCAGCAGCGTAATGACCATGCCGATGATCTGCCCGGCGGTCAGCGGCTCGCGCAGAAATAGGCCGCCCCACAGCACGCCGAAGACCGGGTTGAGCAGCGTCACGCTCAGCGTGTTCGTCGGCCCGGCACTGGCGATCAGCGTGAAGTAGATGACGTAGGCGACGGCGGTGCTGAGCAGCGCCAGCGCCAGCACGCAGCCGATGACTGTCGGCGTGATCGGCCCGATCGGGCGCGAGACGATCGCCAGCGGCGCGAGGATGATGCCAGCGGCCAGCTGCTGCCCGATCGAGAGCCCGAGCGGGCTCACGTCGGCGAACGCCTGTCTGGTATAGATCCCGCCAAATGCATATGATATGGCCGCCACCACCATCAGCCCGATGCTCAGCAGCGCGCCGCCGTCGAGCGCGATCGGGGCGAACCCTACCACCACACCGACGCCAGCGATGCCGATCACCAGCCCAGCCACCCGCAACGGTGTGAGCGGCTGCTTGAGCCAGACGGCGGAGAGCACGGTGGCGGCCAGCGGCGTCACCGCGTTGAGGATCGTGGCCAGCGAGGCCGGCAGCCGCAGCTCGGCGGTCGAGATCAGCACGAACGGCAGCGCAGCGTTGATCAGCCCCAGCAGCGCGAGCTGCCGCCAGCGCCCACCGAGGCCGAGCTTTTTGCGCGCCAGCGCCGCGTAGAGCAGCAGCGCCGCGCCAGCTATCACCACCCGCGCCTCGACCAGCAGCACTGGGCCGAGCGCCGGCACCGCCACCCGAATAAATAGAAAAGATGCCCCCCACATGGCGGAGAGCATCACCAGCAGCCCGATATCTCGCGGTTTCATGATCACTCCCGATAGAAAAACCCAGCGTAGCATAGCCCGCCGGGTTTGACATCGGGCGCGGGAAGGATCATTCGCTGCGCTCGGCCTCCAAACGCCCGCCGCGCACCGTCGCGCCGACCACCAGCGCGGCGCTGATCAGCACAATATTCTTGACGATGTACTGGCCCTCCAGCGTCAGCCCGATCGGGAAAACCGTGAATACCAGGTCTGGCCGCACGATTACCGGCAGCGCCGTCCCAGCCATCTGCAGCAGCAGGATCGCGATCGTGGCGCGCATCCACTTGCCGGTGATCAGCCCGACGCCGATCGCCATCTCCCACAGCGCCAGAAATGGGATGAACAGCGTCATCGGCACCAGCGGCACCGAAGCGCGGATCAGACCGTCTGCCGGGCTGAGGCCGGGAATGAGCTTGAGCGCGCCAAACCAGAAGAAGACGATGCCGACCGAGATCCGCAGGAGTGTGATGCTGTTGCGCGCCAGCCACGTCGTGACGGTGCGGTCGATAGTGTCGAACCAGGCGGGGATGCGGGCGGTCATGGCGTCTTCCTTCGTGCTCATACTTGTGATAGATGGTACAATCGACATCTCCGAGTATAGCCCGCCGCTATAGTATTGTCCAATAGCTGATTCTAGACGATATCAGATCTTTTAGGTATGGATATGGCATTTCTGTTGGGTGGAGGGGGAGCGATCGGGGGCTGCGCCCCTCAAGCCTCGTTGTGAGCTGCGCACGTTTCCAGCTTCTAGCGATGTGCGCTATATCGGGCGCAGCAGCGAGAAAACCACATCGTCGTCGAAGCGCTGCTCGTGCTCCAGGTAGTAGCTCTGGCGGAAGTAGCCCTCCTGCACAAAGCCGAGCTTCTCCAGCACCCGGCGCGAGCCGATATTCGGCGGCGCGATATGAGCCTCGACCCGATGGAGTCGCATCACTTCGAAGCCGAAGGTCAGGATCGCGCCGGCAGCCTCGGTCATCACACCCTGCCCCCAGCACGCCCGGTCCAGCTCGTAGCCGATCTCGGCGGTGGCGTGCTCGCTGACGAGCCGCCAGAAACCGCAGCTCCCGATCAACGCGCCGTCGCTGCGCCGCTCGATGCCCCAGCGGATACCATCGCGCTCGACGAAGGCGCGGTAGATGCTATTGATCCGCAGCTCAGCTTCGAGCCGCAGCGTCATCGGCGGCTGGCCGAAGTGCTGCATCGTCTGCGGATCCGACATGATCTGGAACATCGGGCCGATATCTGTCGGCATGAGCTCGCGCAGCACAAAGCGCTCGGTAGTGAGCTGCGGAAACGTGTCGAACGTCGCGTCGAAATCGATCATGCGCGCTCCAGCTCGTCGCCCCAGCGCTCCTGGAACACGAGCTCGTCCAGCCCCTTGCGCTGCGGCGATGTCCAGTCGATCGTCGGGCGGCGCAGCGCGCTGTCCTCGTAGCCGAGGCGCGCCAGGATCATCAGCTCAAAAGTCTCCGGCACGCCGAGAAACGCCGAGACCAGCGCCCACTGCTCCGGGATCTCCTGCGGCGTCGAGACGAACTGGAACCCCATCCCGAGCGCGGTGGCGCTCAGCCAGATGTTCTCGATCGTGGCGCCGAGCGAGATCATAGTGTACAGACCTGTCAGCTCCTGCGGCCGGTACAGCTCGCGCGAGAGCGAGATCCCCAGCAGCATCGGCGAGCTCGCCACCAGCTTGCGCGCGTCATTGCCGAGCACCCGCGGCACCTGGAAGGTGTTCATCATCTGCATGCCGCGCTCGGTGAATAGATACTTGGTGAACGGCCGCAGCACCGCCGGGACATTATCGAGGTGGATGCCATCTTTGGTGGCCACCGCCTCCTCGTCCGTCAGGCGAAAGAACTGCCGGTACTGCTGCCAGAACCGCCCGTCAGCCATGATCTGCCGCATCGATGTCCCGGCAATCTCGGCCAGCGCCGCGCGCCGCGCCGCATCCTCCACCACAATGAAGCGCCATGGCTGCGAGTTGAAGTGCGATGGGGCGCGCGCTGCCATCTCGAACAGCCGCCGCTTGTCTTCGGCCGCCACCGCCCGATCGGCGAATGCGCCATTCGTGGTATGGCGCCGCCCGATCGCCTCAAAAATATCCATAGTTATGCGCCGTACGGGATCCAGATATTCTTCACCTGCGTCGCCTGCCGCAGCGCCGCCCGCAGATCGCTGGCGGCTAGCCAGTCCCGCTCGCCGCCGATCGTCCAGGTGCGCTTGAGGTTGCCGGCGGACAGCCGCTCGACCATCGCGCCGCCGGCCGCATCCCCGGCGTACCACAGCGCGTCCACGTCCAGATGCTCGGCCAGCGTCTTTGCCAACGCGTCGCGCGCCCCAGTGACGATATTGACCGCGCCGGCCGGCACATCAGAGGTCTCAAGCACCGAGTAGAAGTCGGTCATGCTCAGCGGAGCGCGCTCGGAGGGCACCAGCACCACGGCGTTGCCCATCGCCAGCGCCGGGGCCAGCAGCGCGATGGCCGCCGCCAGCGGGCGCTCGTCTGGGCAGCAGATCCCGATAACGCCCATCGGCTCTGGCATGGCCAGCGTCACCCCGCGCAGCGGGGTCTGGTGGACCGCGCCGTCGTGCTTATCGGCCAGGGCGGCGTAGCTGAACAGCGTCTCGATGGCGAACTCGACCTCGGCGCTCGCATCTGCCGCGCTGCACCCTACCGTGCTCATCAGCCGCCGCGCAAACTCGGCGGCGCGCGCCGCGAGGTTCTCGGCGATGTAGTAGACCACCTGGGCGCGGGCGTGGCCGGTGGCGCTGGCCCATCCGGTCGCGGCGCGCGCCGACTCGACGGCGTTGCGGATATCTTTGCGGTTGCCGTCGCCCACTTCGGCGATCAGCGCGCCGCCAGCGCCGTACACCGCCCGCGAGTAGCCGCTGTCCGGCCGCGCCTGCTTCCCGCCGACGAACAGCTTGGGGGTTCGGTCGATCGGGGATTGACTATTGACTATTGACCATTGACTATTCTGGCTCGCTGCGCTCGCGTCTTGGTCGCTGGCCCCCTGTCTCCCGGCCTCCTGGTCTGGTTCATTCCGCCGCAGATACTCCCACATCCCCTCGCGGCCGCCCTCGCGCCCGTAGCCGCTCTCGCGGTAGCCGCCGAACCCTGCCGCCGCGTCGAATAGATTGGTGGCATTGACCCACACCACGCCGGCCTTGATCTGCCGCGCAGCGTCGAGCGCCAGGTTGATGTTCTCGCTCCAGACGCTCGCCGCCAGCCCGTAGGTGGTGTTGTTCGCCAGCGCCACGGCCTCCTGCGGCGTGCGAAACGTCATGCTCACCAGCACCGGCCCAAAGATCTCGACCCGCGCCACCGTCGCCGCCGCCTCGACCCCGCTCAGCAGCGTCGGCGGGAAATAGTAGCCGTCGCTCGGGCATGGGCCGCTTGGCTGGTGACACGTCGCCCCCTCGGCTACACCCTGCGCCACCAGCGCCTCAATCTGCCGCAGCTGCCGCTCGGCCACGATCGGCCCGATGTCGATCGCCTTGTCCAGCGGGTCGCCGACGCGCAGGGTTTCCATCCTAGCCACCAGCCGCCGCTCGAACTCCGGCGCGATACTCTCCTGCAGCAGCAGCCGCGAGCCGGCGCAGCACACCTGGCCCTGGTTGAACCAGATCGCATCCACCACGCCCTCGATGGCGGCGTCCATGTCGGCATCGTCAAATACCACAAACGGCGACTTGCCGCCGAGCTCGAGCGACAGCGCCTTGCCGCTGCCGGCCGTGGCCCTGCGGATGATCCGCCCGACGTCGGTGCTGCCGGTGAAGGCGATCTTATCCACCCCGGCATGGTTGACGATCAACTCGCCCACCGCGCCGTCGCCGGTGACGATGTTGACCACTCCAGGCGGCAGCCCGGCCTCATGGCAGATCTCGGCAAAAACCAGCGCGGTCAGCGGCGTCCACTCTGCCGGCTTGAGCACCACGGTATTGCCGGCCGCCAGCGCCGGAGCCACCTTCCACGCCACCATCAGCAGCGGGAAGTTCCACGGCACAATCTGCCCGACGACGCCGTGCGGCCGATAGCCGGCGAACTCGCTCGCCAGCAGCTGCGCCCAGCCGGCGTGATGGTAGAAGTGGCGCGCCACCAGCGGGATGTCCAGATCGCGCGACTCGCGGATCGGCTTGCCGTTGTCCAGGCTCTCCAGCACCGCCAGCAGCCGCGCGTGCTTCTGCACCAGCCGCGCTAGCGCGTACAGATAGCGGGCGCGGGCGTGGCCGGGCAGCGCAGACCAGGCGGGGAAGGCGCGGCGGGCGGCGTTCACGGCCAGATCGACCTCGGCGGCGCTGGCCTGCGTCACCTTCGCCAGCGGCGCGCGCGTGGCCGGGTTGACGCTCGCGAACAGCCGCTGCTCGTCTGGGGCGGTCCACCCGCCGTCGATCCAGCAGCCGAAACGCCGCTGGTGCGCATCGAGCCACTCGTTGGCTGGCTTGGCGCTCTCTGGCGCTGGGCCGTAGCTCATGGTCTGCAAAATCTCGGCCACCGTCGGTGCCATAAGTTCCTCACGTATCGTACGCAGTTATGTAGACCACCGGCTGCGCCGCGTCGGTCACATCGATCATCACACAGCGGTAGTCTGGGTAGCTCTTGCCGGTGGCGTTGGCGCCGCCCTCAGCCACCAGCAGCGTGGCCGCCGTAGCCGGCTGCCACCACGCCGGCAGATCCTGACTCTGCTGGCAGAAAACGGCGTTGCCGGGCGCGGGCGGCGTCTTCAGCGCCAGGTCGGTCTCGAGCTGCGGCAGATCGGCGGCGTCGATGGCGAACCGGGTGTAGATGATATAGTCCTGGAACGCGGCGTACTGCGAGTGAAGCTCACGCGCGCTCGGCGGCAGCGCCTTCATCCCGACGGCCAGCGCCACTTTATCCGGCGTCAGCTCGTCGTTCAGCGTGGTGCCGAGCAGGTCGCCATCGCCGCCAGCCAGCTGTCTGAGCGCCAGCATCGCGGCGGCCGCCAGCGCCAGCACCAGCAGACCGAAGCCGATCGATATCTTCGCCCACAGCGGCAGACGTCTGATCAATGGTCGATCTCCATCGTCCCTCCCACCTCTCGGCTTGTCCACAGATAGGTACAGATAGCCGCACAGCCGGGCATGTCATCCACAGATAGCCACAGATAGACGCACAGATAATCCGCTCATCTTCGCCAATCTTCGCTAATCTCCGGGCAAAGTACTCGGTCACCTCTTCATCCGGTCACCCCGTCACGGTGTCGCGTCTGTATGGGCGAAGCAAGCGCGGATCGATCGCCCGCACGCGATCGATCATGCGCGCTTCGCCCTTCTCCGTCACCCTGTCACGAGCGCCACCTCGTCTGGCTACGTGCGACGTGCGACATGCTGCGCGTCCTCGTCACCGGGGCACAAACGTCACGCACGTCACGCCATCGGGTGGCGATTGTAGGCCGAGTACGCCCCGCTGACGAAGTGCTCAAGCTGCCGCTCGATATCGCTCAGCAGCGAGCTCGCCCCCAGCCGGAACAGCGCGGGCGTCAGCCAGGCATCGCCCAGCTCCTCCTTCATCAGGATCATCCAGTCCAGCGATTGCTTGGCGCTGCGGATGCCACCGGCCGGCTTGAACCCGACGATCGCTCCCGTCCTATCGCGGTACTCGCGGATCGCGCGCGCCATCACCAGCGAGACCGGCAGCGTGGCGTTGACGCCCTCCTTGCCGGTGGAGGTCTTGATAAAATCTGCGCCGGCCATCATACACACCAGCGAGGCGCGCAGCACGTTGGTCAGCGTCGCCAGCTCGCCGGTGGCCAGGATCGCCTTGAGGTGCGCAGGGCCGCACGCCTCGCGAAACGCCCGCACCTCATCGTAGAGCGCGCGCCAGTCACCGGTCAGCGCGTGGCGGCGCGAGATCACGATGTCGATCTCCTGCGCCCCCGCCGCCACCGATGCCTCGATCTCGCGGATGCGTAGCGGCAGCGGGTTCAGCCCGGCGGGGAACCCGGCCGAGACCGCAGCCACCGGGATGCCGCTGCCCTCAAGCGCCGCAACCGCCGTCGGCACCAGCTCGTGGTAGACACAGACCGCCGCCGTCCGGATCGCCGCAGCGTCCACGCTGAGCGCGTCCAGCAGATCGCGCCGCACCGGGGTGCGCGCCTTGGCGCACAGCCGCCGCACGTTGCCTGGCGTATCGTCGCCCGCCAACGTCGTCAGGTCGATCAGCGTGATGGCGCGCAGCAGCCACGCCGCCTGCCACTGCTGCTTGACCGTCCGCCGCCCTGGCAGCGTGGCGGCCCGACGCTCGGCGGCGCTGCGGTTCACCGTCGCATCGGCCACCCACGCAAGATCGAGCGGCGCGATCGGCGGGCGCTGGACAAATGTCACATCGCTCTTCGGCGTCGTGATCGCTTCGATTGTTGTCATCTGCTTCAGCTCCCTCGTTCCCTGGCGCTATCGTTCACTGCGTTCGCTCATCGATGGTCAATCGTCAATCGTCAATCATCGATCGCCGTATTGTACACCAGCCCCGCCGCTCACCCCCACGCCACCGTCACATAGATCTCGCCAGCCTCGACGCTGACCGGGTAGGTTGGGATGCGCAGCCCAAGCGGCGGCACGATCGCCTTGCCGCTGCGCACGCTGTAGGTCCAGCCGTGCCACGGGCAGGTCACCGTCTCGTCGATCAGCACGCCTGAGGAGAGCGGGCCACCCTGGTGACGGCAGGCGTCGGAGAATGCAAAGACCTCACCGCCGACGTTGGCCAGCGCGATCGGCAGCCCGTCCAGGTCGGCGTAGCGCAGTGCGCCAGGCGGGAGCGCGTCGAGCGGGCAGATATGGTAGCGCTCATCCATAGCGGGCATTATAATATAGTAATTCTATGCCGTAGACGCGCGCAGCGCAACACGAGGGTTTATGGGCGCAGCCCCCGAGATCGTCCCTTTTCCTCCGGCGGGATCGCTCGCCAGCCAATACACACATAAGAGGACAGACCTATGACCGCCGAATCGACCCCACAGCGAGGCCACCTGGTGCAGATCAGCGTCAGTGCCAAGGGCGGCGTGCCCAAGCTACGCGTCGCCGCCGCCGAGATCGGGAGCCTGGGCGTGGTCGGCGACAAGCAGCGCGACCGGCGCTACCACGGCGGGCCAGACCGCGCCGTCTGCCTCTACGCCAGCGAACGGATCGCCGCGCTCCAGGCCGATGGCCACCCGATCGCCCCGGGCACCACCGGCGAGAACTTGACCATCGGCGGGCTGGACTGGTCGGCGCTCGCCGTCGGCAGCCGCCTGACAATCGGACAGGGCGTCGAGCTGGAGATCACCGCCTACGCCGCGCCGTGCAAGACGATCATCGCATCGTTTCGCGACGGCGAGTTCAGCCGCATGTCACACAAGCTCCACCCCGGCTGGAGCCGCCTCTACGCCAGAGTGCTGCGGGCCGGGCAGGTGTGCGAAGGTGATGTCGTCGCGCTCGTTGGGCCGCAGCGATGACCGCTATCCTCGTGCTGTGCGCGCTGGACTTCGAGCTCGCACCCTTTGCGGCAGCGATCCCGCCCGAAGGGGCGCTTGGCGTGCCTGGGCTAGACGGCTGGCGCGGCGCGCTCGATGGCGCGTCGGTGGCCATGGCCCGCATCGGCGTCGGCAAAGTCAACGCCGCCATGGCCACCGCGCTCGCACTCGCCGCCATCGGCCCGCGCGCCGTGATCTGCTGCGGCGTGGCGGGTGGGGTGGCCGCGGGCGTCGCCCCCGGCGATGTGATCATCGCCGACCGGCTGGTGCAGCACGATTACGGCCGCTGGTACACCGACGGCTTCGCACTCTTCGCGCCGCTGCGCTACGCCGCCACCGCGCGCCACCCGCCGCACTTCGCCGCAGACCCGGCGCTGCTCGCTGCGGCGCAAGATTCCTCGGCGCTGCTGGCGGCGGTGCCAGGCTGGGAGGATCGGCCGCCACAGATCCGCACCGGCTGCATCGCCACCGGCGACCTGTTCGTCGTCTCGCGCGCCAAGAAGGCCGAGATCGCCGCGCAGACCGGGGCGCTCGCGCTGGAGATGGAGAGCGCCGCCGTCGCACAGGTCTGCGCCGAGCTCGCCGTGCCGCTCCTGGCCATCCGCGCCATCAGCGATGTGGATGACGACCTGCACCAGATCCCTGAGAGCGCCGGCGCGATCGCCGCCAGCAACGCCGCCGGCGTCGCCATCGCCACGATCCGCGCCATCCTCGCCCCTCCTCCATCCGCCGCCCCGTAGGGACGCAGCGTGCTGCGTCCATCGCTCCGCATCGCCCGCCATCGCCCTGTACGGGCGAAGCAAGCGCAGCATTCCATTCCTCCAGGATCGATCCGGCGCGCGTCGCCCCTCCAATTCATCGCCCGCCATCGCCCGCCCGCCATCGCCCTGTACGGGCGAAGCAAGCGCAGCATTCCATTCCTCCAGGATCGATCCGGCGCGCGTCGCCCCGCCAATTCACCGCGCGCGTCGCCCCGCCAAGTCACCGCGCGCGTCGCCCCGCCCGCCCGCCATCGCCCGCCATCGCCCGCCCGCCATCGCCCCGCGTAATAGATCTACGCTATACTCGTCTCAGCGCGAAGTCTTCGCGCCCGAAACCGAGCACAAAAGCAACAGCGCGATGGCCGAGACCGAGCAAATCCTCAGCGAACTTGCCGCCGATGAGCCAGACCCGCAGCGGCGGATCGACGCGCTCAACGCCCGCGTGGTTGCACTGCGGCAGCGCGATCTTGCTGCCGCCTTCACGCTCAACCGGCAGGTCGAGGCGCTCATCAGCGATGGACAGCCCTACCTCCAGGGTCAGATCGACTGCTACTACTGGCGCGGCAAGCTCCATATGATGGAGCAGCGGCTCCCTGAGGCGCTTGTCTGCTTTCTCCATGCGCGCGCGCTCTGCGAGCACCGGACCCCGCTCGGCGAGAGCGGCTACTGGTTCAGCCGCTTCGCCCGCCACCGCTCCGCGTGCGCTATCGATAGCGATGCGCCAGACCAGTTTCTGCACGGCGGCGTCGGCCTCGCCGCGCTCTATAATGTGATCGGCGCGGTGCTTGGGCTGCTCGAACAGTTCGATGAGGCGCTGGCATCGTATCTGGCTGCGGAGCGGCTGGCCATCGAAGACGGTGATACCCACATCCAGGCGCTGCTCGCCAATAATATCGGCTATCTCTACAGCCAGCTCGACCGCTACGACGAGGCCCACGCCATGCTCACGCGCGGCCGCGACCTGAGCGATCAGCTGCCGCAGACGCTGGCATTCAAGCGGCTCTACGCCAACACCACCGATAATCTTAGCTTCGTGCTCCACCGCATGGGGCGCTCGGCGGAAGGGCTGGCGCTCGCCACCGAAGCCCACACAATCTATCTATCGATCGGGTGGCCGCAGGGCATCGCCGAGGTCGCCAATGTGATCGCGCAGTGCCATGCGGCGCTCGGCGCGCAGGGCACCGCACTCGCGTGGCTCGCCATCGCCTACCGCACGGCGCACGCGCTCGACCTGGCCGCCGAGATGGCGATAGCCAAGCACGAGCGCGCGCGGATCTTCCTGGCGCGCGGCGAACTGGAGCGGGCGCGCCGCCTGGCGATCCACGTCGTCGCGATCGCCGATCGCGATGGTGTGCGCAAGCTTCAATACACCGCCCACGAACTGCTCTCGCAGATCGACGAGCAGCGCGGCGATTTTCGCTCGGCGCTCGCGCACCATCGGCAGTTTCACGCCATCAAAGAGCAGGTCTTCAGCGAGGCGTCTGACCGCCGGATGAAAGTCCTCTCGGTGCTCCACGAGGTGGACGCGGCCCGTAGCGAGGCGGCGCAGCAGCGCCAGCGCAGCGTGACTCTCGAGCGCGAGATTGCAGCGCGCGAGCGAACGATGAGCGAGCTGGAAATCTACGCCACCATAGACACACTCACTGGCGCGCTCAACCGGCGCAAGTTCTTCACCACCGCCGAGCAGATCCTCCAGCGCGCCGCCATCCACGGCGAGAATGTCGGCGTTCTGCTATTCGACCTGGATTTTTTCAAGCACATCAACGATACCCACGGCCACCCGGTTGGCGATACTGTGCTGCGCGCTGTGGCAGCGGCGACCCGCACGGTGCTCCGCAGCGAGGATATCGTCGGGCGCTACGGCGGCGAGGAGTTCATCGTGGCGCTACCGCAGACTACGCCGCACCAGGCGCTGCAGATCGCCGAGCGACTGCGGCTGAACATCGCCGAGCTCACCATCGCGCTGCCCCCGCTGACGATCGGCGTCACCATCAGCATCGGCCTCGCGCTCACCGGACCATCGGCCGACTCGACCCTCGACGCGCTGATTGCCCGCGCCGACCGCGCGCTCTACGCCGCCAAGCAACTCGGCCGCAACCGCACCGAGATCGCCGCGTGACCCCGTCGTCCTACCACCCCGTCAGCTTCGCGTCAGTTCGCTGCACGCCGCCCCTTTCGCTGGTTCCCTGGTTCTGTCCGGCCGGCTCCGTCATCGCTTCAGCTCTGCATCTCTATCAGCGCATCACGCCGTCGCCGCTCGCGCCTGCGACCGATGCTGCCAGGCGAGCCCGGCCAGACCGCCGATCAGCAGCAGGATGCTGGCGATCTGCGCCACCCGCAGCGCCCCGCCGCACTCGCCGCCGATCCCGTTGCTGCAGATGCTGTCGGTGCGAAACGACTCGACCCACAGCCGCCCCAGCCCATACCAGCAGGCGTACAGCAGCGCGATGTCACCTTTCTTCAGCCAGCCGGCGAACCGCCGCTCGATCCACAGCAGCAGACCGAAGCCCACCAGGTTCCACAGCGACTCGTAGAGGAACGTGGCGTGGAACAACGTCCCAGGCGGGTACTGCGCCATATCGTCATAGGGCGGCAGCCGGTGCTGCTGGTCGATGATCAACCCGAACGGCAGGTTCGTCGGGCGGCCGTACGCCTCCTGGTTGATAAAGTTCGCCCAGCGGCCCACCGCCTGCGCTAGCATGAACGTCGGCATGCACATATCCAGCCACTTCAGCAGATCCAGCCCGCGCCGCCTCGTGAAGATCACGGTCGCCAGCATCGCCCCGATGATCGCGCCGTGGATCGCCAGCCCGCCGGTCTGCGGGTTGATGATGAACAGCAGATCCTTGCCGGCGAAGCGCGGCCACTCGAAGATCACATAGTACGCCCGCGCCCCGACCACGCCGAACAACAGCCCAAGCATCAGCAGGTTCCAGACATCCTCAGGGTCCTCGCCGCGCGCCGCAGCCCGCCGCGATGAGAGATAGCCCGCTAGCATCGCGCCGCTCATCAGGATCACGCCGTACCAGTGGACGACGATCGGCAGGCCTAGCCCGGTCAGATCCAGGGCGATCGGGCCAAATGGTGGGTACAGTCCCATAGTGGTATTCCTTCAATAGTAGCCACGCCCCATGCGATACTTGAGGTCGTAGTGCAGCACGCCGTCGAGCTGCTCGGCGTCCAGCCCGTAGTCGGCCGCCAGCGCCCTGTCGATCGCATCGATCGCCGGCCGCGCGCGGCGCAGATCGAACTGCACTTCGTCGCCGACGATCCGCGCCCCATCCCGCCGCCGCACCCGCCGCCCCGCCGCGTAGGCCGCCAGCAGCGCGTCCACCAGCCCGGCGTAGCGCGCGCCATCGGCCAGCGCCAGATCGAACACCGGCAGCCCGCGCACGTCGCTCGCCACCACGTCCATGCAGTTCGAGGTGGCGATCCAGTACCAGTAAAACAGCTGACTGTTGAGCAGCGCCATCGTCACCGGCGCGAGCGCGGCCGGGACCCGCAGCGGCCGGTAGTGGGACGAGAGCCGCTCCGGCAGCGCCTTGCGCCAGTAGCGCCCACCCGAGTGATAGTAGATCGCGTCGCCTGGGTCGCCGGGAGAACCGGCGTAGTCGCCGAGCCGCCGCCCGTGCGCCAGCAGCCGCTCTAGCAGCGCCACCTCGCGCCGGCTGCCGAGCTTGAGGTGCGGCGCGGCGGGCGGCGCGGCCACATACTCAAGCGTCGCAAACAGCGCCGAGCGGTCGCTCACCCGCCCATCTGACCAACGGCGGTAGCCGCTGCTGTACGCCGCGCCGCCGCCGCGCCGCAGCAGCGAGATCGTCAAGTTCATGTCTACATCGGCGAATAGCTTGCCTGGCCGCACCGCGTAGTGGCTGTGCCACTGCCCGTAGTCGCGGTACAGCGCGCGCAACTCGGCCATCCCGCCCGTCGCCACCGAGGCGGCCGGCACGATCGCGCCCAGCCGCCCATCCTCCTCCAACAGCCCCAGCCCGCGCTCCACCACCAGCGCGTAGAGGTTGCCGCCCGGCAGCGTCCGGTAGCCAGCCCACGCAGCATCGGCCGAGGCGGCGCTGTAGCGCACGTACGGCGGGTTGGCAACCACCGCACCGAACGCCGCGCGCCCGAGCCAGAGCTCGCGGTGCAGCACATCGCCGTTCACGATCGTCGCCGCCCCCGGCGCGCCAGCGCCGGCCAGCAGCCACAGCCGCAGCCGACAGACCTCGGCCGCCTCCGGCAGCAGGTCGCAGCCGTAGAGCCGCCCGAGCGCCAGCGCGGCCCCCGCGCACACGGCATCGTTGCGGCCGAGCCGAGCGAGGCAGGCGACGTACAGCGGCGCGATCGCGGCGTGGGCCGCCAGCAGCAGCGCGCCTGCGCCGCACGTCGGGTCCAGCACCGCCACGCTGTCCAGCGCCGCCAGCAGCGCCAATGCCAGCTCATCGTCGGCGTGCTGCGCCACCAGGTCCGCCAGCAGCATCGCCGCATCCACATTCCACGTCACCAGGTCATCCGGCGTCAGCCGCTCCCCGAGCAGCCGCTGTCTGGCGGCGTCGGCACGGTCGCGTCGCGCGATCACTTCGCGCCACGTCTCGCCTGGGAGGGCGTACTGGGGCGTGGCACGGGCCTGCCACCCGGCGCGGTCGCCCGTTTGCGCCAGCCCTGCGGCGATCTCCGGCGGCAGCGGCAGCTCGCAGCCATGGCGCAGCGCGGCGAACAGGTAGCGCTCAGGGTCGCGGCGCAGCAGCGCGTCAAGCGCTTCGGCGCAATCGTAGCGCGCCAGCAGCCGCCCGAGCAGCAGCGGCAGCAGCGTGGCCCGCGCCAGATAGCCGCCGATATCGGGCGCGGTATGGTAGACGCCGTGGCGCTTGCGGCTGGCTGGCGGGATGGCGGCCAGCGCCAGCGCGTCCGGCCCAAACACCCCCGGCTCGCCGACCAGCGACCAGCTCTGCGCGGCGCACAGCCCGAGCAGCGGCAGCAGCGGCGTGCCGTCCCCGAGGCGCTCGCCATATGCGGCGTCCAGCGTGTGCTGCGCAAAAGGGGCGTCGTCGCTACCGAACAGCTCGTGGCGGGTCAGCGCGGCGCCCGTGCCGCTCACGGCGCCGCTGGTGATCGCCTGCCGCAGCCCGATGGCGCGCGCCGGTGCGATCATGTGCAGCGCCATCAGCCTGGCCGCCACGATCGCGGCGTAGCTCGCCGCCCGCTCACAGTCGTCGCCACCGACGGCGGCGACGAGCGGGCGCAGCGCTTCGGCGTAGTCTGCGGCGAAGCGGCGCTGCGCTGTGGTCTGGGGTGGCATGGCCGCATGATACCACCATCCTCAGGACGCCGCGCTACGTAGCAAGGCGATATGGATCTTACGATCAGCGCGCTCATGCTCGGCGTCACCGGGCTCATCGGCCTTTGGTACCTCCAGGATCGCTGGCGGGTGCTGGCCGAGCCGCGGCTCGACCCGGCCCCCGCGCCGCCGGCCTCCGCCCCATCGCCGACGATCGCGGTGATCATCCCAGCCCGCAACGAGGCCGGGCGGATCGGAGCGTGTCTGGCCGGGCTGGCGGCGCAGAGCTACACCCGCTTCACGGTGGTGGTCGTGGACGACCACTCGCAGGACTCCACCGCCGCCGTGGTCGCGTCGTTCGCCACGCGGCTGCCGCAGCTGACCCTGGTGCGCGGCGCCGAGCTGCCGCAAGGCTGGTCGGGCAAGTGCTGGGCCTGCTGGCAGGGGGTGGAGCGCTCGGGCGGCGAGCTGCTGCTGTTTCTAGACGCCGACGTGGTGCCGCAGCCGCAGCTGCTGGCGGCGATCGCAGCGCGAGCCAGCGAGCGCCAGCTGGCGATGCTGACGCTGCTGCCGCTCGTCGAGCTACGCACGCTGGCCGAGCGGCTGGTGCTGCCGGTGTTCTTCACGCTGCTGAGTACGATCTACAGCTTCGCCACCGTCAACGACCCGCGCTCGCCGCTGGCGTTCGCCATTGGGCAGTGCATCATGCTGCGGCGCGAGGTCTACGCCGCGCTCGGCGGCCACCGCGCGGTGCGGGCTAGCGTGCTCGAGGATATGGAGCTAGCGCGGCTGGTGAAGGGCGCGAGGCAGCGCTGCGAGGCCGCCGCCGCCCCGGATCTGCTGGCGGTGCGGATGTACAGCGGCTGGGGCGCGCTGGTGGAGGGGCTGGGCAAAAATGCGGTGGCCGGGTTTCGCAACAGCGGGCGGCGCTCGGCGCTGGCCGGGGTCAGATTGCTGGTCATGGCCGTGGCCCCGATCTACCTGGCGCTTGGGGCGGCGCTGCTCCACGGGGCCGCAGCGCAGCTAGCGCTCGGCTGCCTGGGCGCGCTGCTGTTGCTGGCGCTCGGCTGCTGGGGCGAGATCATCGCGCGCCGCCACCGCGCCGCGCGGCTCTGGGCGCTGATGGCGCCGCTCGGCGCCGCGCTGTACTTCGCCATCGCGCTGCGGGCGCTGTACCGCATCCGCAGCGGCCGCGGCGTCAGCTGGAAGGGCCGCACATTTGGTGGGTGACGGGATGGCCTGTTAAGAAGCCTATACCACACCGTTAATTATTAATATATACTGGATCAGTTGTTGTCTGAGTGTCATTCTGGCTACACTGTTGATTTGGATTATAGGGAGCTCCAGGATTACCTGAACTCGTGTAAGCATATTGATATTTAC
>JAYUUK010000112.1:0-16272 GCA_043754595.1 Roseiflexaceae bacterium
GCAGCAAAAGCCGATACCATTTGCTCACATTGGGCTGTGTCATCCCAAAAAGTGCGCCATGCATCGCCTGAGTCGTGTTCTGGCGAAGATACGTCAAAATAAAGACGAGCTTATCGGCATCTGTCGGAAGTGGCGCATTGGCATATGATGACCATCGCCGACCGGCTCGTATGTAGCCATCCATACATTGTTCATCCATTGTCGCGGCCACAGCCGCAGAAAAGCTCGGTAACAGCGCGTCAAATTCGCGTCGTGATAGTCCTGTGAGTGCGGAGAGGCGCGGTTCATTTTCGATCAGCGATGTACATTTCATAGGTTACTCCATAGTCATTCCAATACATTCCATTATAGCATAGAATGACATTTCCTAAAAATTTATAAGGTCTACTATAAGAGAGTGACGACGGTTCGACAAGAACGCACTTGTTTGTACACTCCGTACCGGAAGGTGAGCACCATAGATGCGGGTGAGCAATTACTTGAAGCGGTTCGTCTGTATAATGCTTGGGATGCCCGGTGCCCGTCGCGTCGGTTGCTCGGTCTGATTGCCGATAAATGGACCACGCTGGTGTTGGTGGCGCTGGCGCCCGGCCCAAAATACTACAGCGACATTCGGCGCGAGGTAACCGGTATTTCGCATAAAATGGTCAGTCAAACCCTCCGAACGCTTGAGCAGCAGCGCCTTGTGCTGCGCACGGTGTATCCCACCGTTCCGCCGCGTGTTGAGTACGCGCTGACACCCTTGGCCGAGACACTTATTCCGACGCTGCTCGCACTCATTTCGTGGGCCGAAACCCATGCGGTGGAGTTGTCCGAAGCAAACCCCGGCGCAAAAGCTCGCTAACAATTGCTTGCTCAGATCGTGTTCTTCAGATTGCCACACGTGCGACGGTCACTCGCGAATTCCTGGAAACGCTGGTAGGCCAATCTGGAAGGCCGTAGTAAGTGGCAACGTCTAAAATCAGTCGCTATCAAACGCTGGCTCACAAGGTGGCGCACGTGCGCACGACCGGCGCGGGTCGGGTGAAAGCGATAGAATCAGCATAGTATATTTGCTGGCATCCAGTTGCGTTGTGGGCAAGATCAGCGCACCGCGCAGAACACGACTGGGTGCATATTTGATCGGCACGGTTGCGCCAACATGCAGCCGATCATAAGTGGCCTGATTCGTCCTGATGTCGGTTAGCTGGGTCAGCGACTCGTCATGTGGTTGGTAGCGCACCAGCAAGGTCAGATCGCGCACCCAACTGTCGGTCGAAGTATGCCGAATCGTCTCGCGCTTCTCGGTGATCGTCGCTGGTTAGGATTGCTATACGTCTGCTGTTTAGCTTCTCCGCCGATCAGCGATGCACAATTGGCAGATAGATCACCTGGTTTCGTAGGCCATCTAATCCGCTGCCGTCGCGCACATTTCCCACGAACAGCCGCACCGGAATAATGATCCGTTGACCGTTATCCGTCGTAAGCGCCACGGTCGCCGTTGCCGTGCTGCCATTGCGCATACCGGAGGGATTGGCGGTCAGGGTAAGGCTGGCGGGAGTACTGCCGCTGGCCAGACTGATCGTCAGCCAGGGCGCGCTGCTGGTGGCGGTCCAGGTGAGGCTGCCGCTGCCGATGTTGCTGAGGCTCACCTGCGTGGACTGCGGCTGCGTCGTGCCATCAGCGACGTGCCAGTTTACTTCCGTTGGACCAACTGAGAGGGTCGCTCCCGGCAGGTTCAGGTCATCATCGACAATCACCGTGATAGTTTTGCTAGCCATCAGTCCGGCACTGTTTGTCGCAGTAAGCGTGATTTGGTTGGGGCCGACCGGCAGATCGTCTACCGACAGAAGTGGCCCCATACCTAACATGCCTTTCTTGTTGCTCCAGACCAAGCTCGCACCACTGATACTCCAATCTTGTAAATCGTCTGCCTCACCGCTGAAGTTGACTAACTGTCCCCAGCGTATGTGTGTGTCGTCACCCGGCGTCAGGATGCGCGGCTGCGGCGGTTTGTTCGCCATCGTAAAGGGCGCGCTATCAGCCCACGTGCTTTGCACCCCGTCACTGGCGATCACGCGCACGATCGCAGCGCCGCCACCAATGTTGCTCGTGTCGACCTGCACACTGTTGCCCGTGACGTTCATGTGCACCGGCTGGAAAGATGCGCCGTGGTCGTGGCTATACAATACGTCGAAGCGGAGCGCATCGCCATCGAGGTCGCTGGCGCTCCACGTGAGCGTTGCCATGCCACTGACCGGATTCGGCACGTTCTGGAGCGCGACGCCACTGAGCGTGGGCGCATTGGCGCTGATGTTTTCGCTTGCGAGCACCTGACCACCGGCGATCTTGACGATACGCGCCTGCCGCGCGCCACTGACGAAAGGCACGACCTGGCCGAAGCCTAACCATCCCGCGCCATCATCAGTTGCGGTGGGCGTGAACGGATAATCGGCCAGTACCTTATTCTGAACGTCAAGCAACTGGATGCTGTAAGCGCCCGGCTGGCGTAGCGGCAGATTAACGACACGGCTCAAGCGTCGCAAACGGTGGAATGTCGCCGTGCTACCGTCCGACGCAATGACGCCAAAGAGACTCAACCAATCGCCGTCAGATTGCGCTGTGGTGACGATTCCCGCGAGGCTGGAACGACTCATGCTCGTATAAATATTCTCGTAGTTTTTGTCGCTGATCCACGCCGGTTGGCAGTAAGCCATCAGGTCGTACCAATTGGAACCGGGCAGGACTCTGCGTTGAATCTTGAGCTCGGGATCGCCAACGTCAAAGCCATTTACGCTGCCGTCGTCCGGGCCGATGTGGGCGTGCGGATAGCTCGGGTCGGGGTCGCTGCCGTTGAGATCACATTCACTGTTGCCCGTCGCGGGGTGCCCGCGGCCGAGAGAATGGCCGATCTCGTGCCCGGCATAAAAGCCTTCCCAGCCCACACCAGCGGGGCCGCTCGAAACACGATCCCCGCCCTCCTGCCCGCGTGGGAAATAGTCGGTCGCGCCAGGAGATGCAGGCGGCGGGTCGAAGATCATGCCATACATAAAGGTAGTCGCGCTCAGCTCGTTTTCCGTACGAAGCGCCTTGAGCAGGCTGTTCGTGTAGGCGCTGGCGCACAGGTTGCGGTCGTCGGTTGTCGTCCCGTCGGCATTTTTCTTGAGCAGCTTGGCGCATTCAGGCGCTGTTTGATTCACGCGCGATCCGAGTCCGTCATCGCCAACAAGCCAGACGTTGGGCCGGAATCCGGGTGTGGGATCAAACATGTTCCCTGGTGTGCTCGCCAGCGGATAGACGCGTCGGATCCAGGAGTAATTTCCAAGCAGATCTTCGACCAGGCGCGGATAATAGAGTGTGTTGTTCAGCGCGTAGCCGAACTCCACAAACTGCACTTCCAGCCGTGGCGAGGCTTTGAACGTGAGTGGCCCGACCGATTTCCGGTTATCGTCATAATTTGGCTCCAGCGGGAAGCCGTACGGATTGACGCTAGCCTCCAGCACCAGATTGGTCTTGGTCGTCCATTCCCACGGCAGTTCGAACAGGAAGCTATCGTTGATATTGTTGCGATTGGGCGACGATTGGGCGGTGATGGCATTTGGGCCTGCCGGCAATAGTCCGGCATTGCCCGAGCCGCCGCTCCACGATCCGTACAACGTGGCGGTTACGCCGGGAACTGCCGCGCCATCGGATTGTACAAAGACGCGCACAAATGTCCGGCGATTCTGCACCAGCAGCACAGTATTTTGGGTGTTTTGGATGCCCTGCGTTACTTCAATGCTGGTTGCACGTACGTTGATCTGCGGCAACGCATCCGCATTGTTGGGCAACCGCATGATCGCGCCAGGTTCCTGCCAGAAGAGAAATGTGCCGTCGGTTGTCAGGTCATTGGGTCCCAAGGACGTGTTGAAATCCAGGACCTCGCCGCTGCTGAAACTGTCGCGCGGCGTGCGCACCAGCAGATTGGGAAAGCTGCCGATCGGACGCGTTTCAAACATAAATAGGTTGGCGCTGTCGCCAGTGATGGTGTAGATCCACGCCTGGCCGACGCTGCTCTGATAGATCGGTGTGGTATTGCCGGTTGCATTATTGTAGCGATCTACTCGATTGCCGTGCGCGATATACACATCGTAGGCTGGGCTACATCCGCTGCATTGGGGCTGGGCATAGAAGGCGGTGACGTTGTCGGTGATAATATAGGGGTCGGGGCGCTCGGTGTAAGGATCGGGATCGACCGCCCACAGGTTCCCGTTGCCAATCCAGTACAGGTTCAATCCGTCGGATGCAAGCTGACTCTCGGAGGGGCCACCCTGCGATGTCGCGATTCGGTCGGCGTTGCCACCAGTTTTAGCCACGCGCCATACCGCGCCGTTCGCGGTCATGGCGTACACGAATGTACTGTCCTGCGCGAGTTGGCTGTAGCCGGTAATCGCACTCGTCAGTAAAACAGGCGGATCGCCCACATTGGCGTCGGCAGGCAGCCGCACCAGTCCGCTGGCATCGACCCAATAGACGAATTGCGTGTCGGCGATGATGTTGTGAGAAGCGATATCATATGGATTACAGGTGCCGTCAGGCCGTGGATCGTTGCGGTTGAAGATCTGGCGCGTCTGGCTGCCATAAGTTGCGGCCCGGTTGATTACTGCCGGATCATCCGACGGAAGCATGCTAGGCTGACGGTTGCCCTTCGGTGACGATGGACAATACGGCGCGTCGTACCAGAAGATTTTAGGCGCGGCCAGGGCGAAAGTGTTGACGCCGTTGGCGACGAACGCATCGGGAGCAGCTGCCAGTGACCCATGTGGCGTCGCGGGCGTTGCAACGCGGGAGCCGCCTTGCGTGCGGGTGTTACGCGTCGCCAACGCAGATGGTGGCGTGGAAACTGTTCCTCTCGTCACCAGCACGACGGCACACAGCAGGATCAACACAAACAAGCGATTATATCGTGGCATAACCAGATTCTCCTTTGAGACATGCAAACGCGCGAAACGCAAAGCGGGGATTTGGGGGCCGGGTTACCCTCTGGGTGTCCCCAAGATCCTTATTGCATGACATGGGTTCATCGACGGCATCCGGACGCCATGGAAGCCACCCCTGGAGTGTGGATGGTTGAGGGGAACCATGGTCCCCGGCGCGCAGATCATGGCGTCCGGACGCCGTCCGCCCCCATGCGCCCGCGGCATGCGGTTGCCCCACACCGTCCGGGAGGCGTGGACATTCGTGCGGTTTGGCGCATCAGGGTGCGGAATACCCCATCAGCGGGTAGCATGTCATGCACCAAGCCCCAAGATCATCCCTTTTCTACTCTTGTAGGATTGCTCTACCATAGATCGATAGCGATCCCGCAGGAATTGTAGTGCTGCCCTCAGGCGGTGAAGTCAGCACCAAATGAAGGCGACACGACGTGGAGTTTATAAATCAGATAGGATTGCTCTATTTCGCTATGGAATCGGCGCGACGATCTTGAAATCCATGTTATAGCCGGAGTAGCTGTTGACCAGATGCGAGGTCGTTTTTTTGCCCGTGATGTTGGTGCTACCATCGGATTCTAGTTTGTACGGCAGGCTGTCGTTTCCAACCCACATTTTGGTAATGCTCGAGGATTCGGCACCAGCATCGTTGACTTTGAACGTGAGCGCGTATTGATATACCATCATCGGTTTACCATCCAGGGTGTCGGGGCCGATCACTTTAGCGTCGGTGATCTGCTTGGTCAACTGGTCAATTGTTGCCGAATCCGCACCGATTTGTTGCAATATATCGAGTGCTCCAGTTGAATCAGTTGACTTCACCCATTCACCGCCGTTCGCTCGTGCATACGTCGTCGCATCAATAATGATCGACTCGCTCGTTTTTCCATGGATGGTTGTTGTTCTGTGCAGTCGATCCGGCCGCATGATGTCGAACGTGCTGGCGATCGTGGTCGTGCCGCCGCTTGTGATGGTTGACTCGACGTGGTACGATTTGGCGGCTACCGATGCCTTGTAGGCCGCGCTGATTGCGTCAAGCGCCGAACCACTCGCGGGAGCAGGCGCGCTGCTCGTAGCGGCAACCGCAGGAGTTGGCGGTGCGGTTGGGCTGGGCGCAGCTGGTTTAGCCGATGGTGCCACGGCTGCGCTGGTCGGCGGGCTGGACGACGTGGACGCTACCGCGCTGGGCGCGCTCGAAGCGTTACCGGTCGTGGCAGGTGTCGCGCCCTGGCCGCAGGCTGCCAGCATGAGTGTCAGCAGTATAATCAAGGCCAGCCAGGTCGGTCGCCGGGTTGTGTTCATGGTGCGTCTCCACATTTCGTGCAGCCTCAGGCTGCATCATTGATGCCGGTGTTGGCGGTTGGGCGTTCGGTTGATCGGGTGCGGACGTGGCGTGCGACGGTAGCTCGTCTTCAAGCCAGGTGATCGTCCAGGTCGTGATCGTTGTGACGATGCGCTTGATCACACGGCGCATGGTCTAACTCCCGCTTTGGCCTGCTGTGCTCATATGGGTTTGTCCTCCGGCATTCGGTGCTGCGACCAGCGTAGCATGACGGGAACCCGCGCGCCTGACATTTTTTGCCAAGTGCGGCGCATGTTCGTACAATTCGCCAGCGAAGCTCATGGAGAGGAAGGCGTATGCCCAATCCGACCATCCTTGATTCGTTTGCCACTTTTGGCGCATTATTAAAATATTTGCGTCTGCGTGTTCGCTTGAACCAGACCGAGCTCGCGATTGCAGTTGGCTATAGCACAGCGCAGATTTCCCGCCTCGAACAGAACCAGCGCCTGCCGGACTTGACGATGCTGGTGGCGCTTTTCGTGCCTGCGTTGGATCTAGAAGACGAGCCAGAAACAGTCGCGCGACTCTTGGAACTGGCGGCGGAAGCGCGAGGCGAACATCTCTTGGGGCGCAGCGTCACCATTACCCATACGGTTCGGCACGAGCAGCGAGACGCTGTCGATGAGCAGGCCAGCCCGATCGCCCGATCGGCCACGACACACCAGCGTTCTGCCAACCTACCAATCCCATCCACGCCGCTGATCGGGCGAGAACAGGACGTCGCGCTGGTATGCGAGCGGCTGCTGCGGCCAGATGTGCGCCTGCTGACGCTGATTGGTTCGCCCGGCGTAGGCAAGACGCGCCTTGGCTTGGAAGCGGCAACCCGGCTGAACGACACGTTCACTGACGGCGTGTTCTTTGTGGGGTTGGCTCCCGTCCGCGATCCTCATCTGGTCGTTTCAACGATTGCGCAGGTGCTGGATGCGACCGAAGAGGGCGATCTGTCATTCAGTGAGCGACTCAAAAACGCGCTGCGCGATCGCCACTGCCTGCTAGTGCTGGATAACTTTGAGCATGTACTGGAAGCGCGTGCGCTGATTGCCGAATTGCTGGCGGCTGCACCGCGCTTGAGAATCCTTGTCACCAGCCGCGCGACTCTGCACCTTTCCGCCGAGCATGCATTTGACGTGCCGCCGCTGGTGCTGCCGGATCTGGCGCATCTGCCGCCGCTCGACATACTGGCACAGTATTCAGCCGTTGCGCTCTTTATCGCCCGCGCCAAGGCGGTCAGCCCGACGTTCGCGCTTACCTCCGCGAATGCCCTTGCCGTCGCCGCGCTCTGTGCCCATCTGGATGGCCTGCCGCTGGCGATTGAGCTGGCGGCGGCGCGGAGTAAGCTGCTCAGTCCACAGGCGCTACTGACGCGGCTGGTTCACCGCTTTCGCTTACTGACGGGCGGCGCACACGATCTCCCCAGCCGTCATCAAACGCTTAAGAATGCGTTGGATTGGAGCTATGAGCTATTGGGAAGCGATCAGCAGCGGGTATTTGCATGGCTGGCAGTCTTCATCGGCGGTTGGCGACTGGAAGCTGCGGAATACGTTGCTGGAGCGCTGGGACGCGACGGATCGGGGGCGTTGTTCCCACCGCAATCTTCCCAACTCGCGAGCTCCCGCACGTCTTTGCTTGATGCCCAAGCGACGCTGCTTGACCAGAGTTTGCTGCTGCGCGAAATAACGGCAGATGGTGAACAGCGACTGATGATGCTGGAAACGATCCGTGAGTATGCACTGGAACGGCTCACAGAGCGCGACGAAGGTGCAGCGGCACGGCAGCAGCACGCGCGCTACTTTTTGGAGTTGGCTGAGGCGGCCGAGCCAGAACTGATCGGCCCTGATCAGAGCGCATGGTTTGCCCGACTGGAGGAAGAGCACGACAACCTGCGGGCGGCGCTGCACTGGGCGCATCAAGCGGGAGCTATTTGGGGGTTGCGGCTCGCATCAGCGCTCTGGCGCTTCTGGTATGAACACGGCCACCTCGCCGAAGGACGCCACTGGTTAGAACAGGCGCTTGCGACGTCGGCGACGCCCGAGGTAGAAGGAGATGGCGCCGCATATCGTGCGAAGGCGCTGAATGGCCTCGGCGTGATCGCCTGGCGGCAAGGCGATACGCAGCAGGCGATGGCGTTGCTCGAGGTAAGCCTGGGCCTGCGCGAGCAATTAGGCGACACGCGCGGCATTGCGCAAACGCTGAGCAATTTGGGTATTTTGGTAGCTGGACGAGGTGAGTACGAGCGAGCGAGCGAGTTGCATGCGCAAAGTCTCGTGCTGAACCGAGCGTTGAGCAATGACTGGGGCGTGGCGGCATCGTTGCTTAATCTGGGCAATCTCGCCATCGAGCAAGGCGAGTATGAGCGCGCCGTAGCGCTCCATGAAGAAGGGCTGGCGCTCAACCGGCAGATCAACGACGCGGTTGGCATCGCGCTCTCGATGAATAATCTCGGCGTGGCGCTGATGATGCAAGGGGACTACGAGCGTGCTGCTCCGCTCTATGAGGAGAGTTTGTCGCTACACCGTGGGTTGGGAGACAAGCTCGGCATAGCGTATGCGCTCACAAATCTGGGGAATGTGGCATGCAAACAGGGCGATGGACGGCGGGCGACGGTGTTGTTTGCCGAAAGCCTCGCGCTATCGCAGGCGATGGGCAACAAGCTCTGCATTGCTGAGGGTCTGGCAGGATTAGCAACCGTCGCATGCATGCAAGCGCCGCGTTCGGTGGGAGCGCGGCGGGCTGCGAAGCTGTGTGGTGTTGTGGCGGCCCTGCGTGTCGCCATTAATGCGCCACTCGCTCCTGCCGATCAGGTTGAGTTTGACGCGACGCTGTCGGTTGCTCGGCAGGAGCTTGGCAAAGAACGATGTGCATCTGCGTGGGCAGAAGGACAGGCAATGGCGATGGATCAAGCGATCGCCTATGCGCTTGACGCCTGAATAAGCGAGCCTTCCCCTTCCCACCATTCGTGCTCTAGAGCGCAATAGTTAGGCAAAAATAGCAATAGGAAGCGGTAGAAAACAAAGTCGCGATCGTTCAGAATTCAACGATATCGCTGGCAGACGATGTTGCCGCAACCAAGCGCATTATTGCTACACAGAATGACCCGGTCATTCTCGTCGGTCACTCCTACGGCGGGGCGGTGATCACCGAGGCCGGCTATCTCTTCCTCGACAAGGCAAAGTTCGCCGCCTCGTTCGCGGCTGACGTGGAAGCAGAAAAGGCCGCGTTCATGGCCGCCTCTCAAGTCCCGTGGGGCGTGGAGGCGCTGAGCGGCACGATCAGCGAGCCGGCCTGGAAAACCAAGCCGAGCTGGTACCTGATAGCCACCGACGACAAGATGATCCCACCGGAGGCACAGCGCTTCATGTCCAAGCGCGCGTGCTTTTCAACTACCTTCGCGCGTCGCCCCGCACCGCCCCATACGGGCGAAGCAAGCGCACGCATGGGATGCTCGCAGGCGCTCGATCCGGCGCGCTTCGCCCCTCCCTGCACTACCTCGCGTCGCCCCGCGCGTCAATCGTCAATCGTCAATCGTCAATCGTCAATCGAACTAGCGCAGCCGCTCGCCGAGCGCGCGGGCCAGCGCCGCCAACAGCGCGTCGGCGTCGCCCTCGCCGAAGACCAGCGGCGGCTTGATCTTGAGCACGTTGTGGCGCGGCCCGTCGGTGCTCATCAGCACGCCCAGCTCGCACATCCGGTTGGTCACCAGCGAGGCGAGCTCGGCGTCCGGCGCGCGGCTCGCCCGATCCTGCACCAGCTCGACGCCCAGGAATAGCCCGCGGCCGCGCACATCGCCGATCGACTCGTGCGCATCCATCAGCCGCCGCAGCCCGGCTTCCAGGTATGCCCCCACCCGCGCAGCGCGCGCCTGAAGACCATCGCGCTCAATGACATCCAGCACCGCATCGCCGATGGCGCAGCTCACCGGGTTGCCGCCAAAGGTGTTGAAGTACTCCATACCGTTGGCGAACGCTCGCGCGATCGCCGGTGTGGTCGCCACCGCGCCGATCGGGTGGCCGTTGCCGATCGGCTTGCCCATGGTGACGATATCCGGCACAACGCCCTGGGTCGCAAACGCCCAGAAGTGGCTGCCGACTCGGCCGAACCCGGTCTGCACTTCGTCGGCGATGCACAGCCCGCCTGCCCTCCTGACGTGGGCGTAGGCCGCCGCCAGATAGCCCTCCGGCGGGTCGATCTGCCCGCCACAGCTCAGGATGGTCTCGGCGATGAATGCGCCGACGCCGCCGCGCGCCTCGGCCAGCGCCACGCAGCGCGCCACGTCGTCGGCGTAGCGCGCCGCAGCGTCCTCGCCCCGGTGCGCGCCATAGTAGACATCGGGCATCGCGGCGGTGTGGATGTGCGGCTGTGCCCCCCGCCCGCCTGGCCCGTCGAACTTGTAGGAGCTGACGGCGACGGCGTTGCCGGTGTTGCCGTGGTAGCCGACCTCAAGCACCACGGTGTCGTCGCGCCCGGTGGCGGTCCGCGCCAGCCGCAGCGCCAGCTCGTTGGCCTCCGAGCCGGAGCAGACCAGGTAGATCGCGCTCAGCTCTGGCGGGAGCGTGGCCGCCAGCCGCTCGGTGTAGCGCGCCAGCTGCTGGTGCAGGTAGCGGGTGTTGGTGTTGAGCACCGCCATCTGCCGCTGCCCGGCCGCCACCACCTGCGGGTGGCAGTGGCCGACGTGCGCCACGTTGTTGACGGCGTCCAGATACGCCCGGCCGTCCACATCGTACAGGTGCTGCATCCAGCCGCGCACGATCGTCAGCGGCCGACGGTAGGAGACGCTAAGGTTCGGGCCGCTGTGGCGCTGCCTAGCCGCCAGGATCGCGTCGGGGGCCATGGCTGGGGCGGGGAAGCGCTCGGCGGGGATCTGCGCCAGCAGGTTCGGGTCGGGGCTGAGATCGCGCCTGAGCTGGCGCTGCGACGGGAGCGCGACGCCTGGGTAATCGCCTTCGATGTCCAGCAGATCCAGGATAATTTGGAGGTGGAGGTGTGGCGGCCACCCGCCGTTGACACCACGATCGCCGATCCAGCCGATTCGTGCGCCTGCCGGTAACAGCTGACCGACGCTGAGGCTGGCGAGCGTGGCGCGGCTGAGATGGCCGTAGAGCGTGTAGAACGTCCACTCGCCCCGCGCATCTGCGGCGGTGTGGCGCAGGATGACCGTCGGGCCGTAGTCGCGCGCTGCGGCGTTCTCGCGCAGGCTGTGGACCACCCCGGCGATCGGGGCGTGGATCGGGGTCTCGGCCGGGGCGAACAGATCGAGGCCGACGTGGACCGTGCGCCACTCTGGGCCGTCGTTGCCGGCGGTGCGAAAGATATCGCTGGTGTAGATCGGGCGCGGCTCGTCGTAGCGGCCGACGCCGATCGACGCGCCGGCGTCGCGCAGCGCCGCGTCGGTGATCCGGTCGAGCGCTGCGTCGTCCATCAGTTCGTGGTAGCCGCCGAGGTCGGCCGAGCCGATGCTCCAATCCAGCACCGTCAGCCGGGCCGTGCGCTGGCCGGGCAGCAGCGGCGCGATCTGGGATGCCAGCGCCCGCAGGTGGGCCACGGTGCGCTGGGTGTCGGGGTGGGATGGCAGACCGCAGGCGGCGCGCAGGGCGTAGTGGGCCAGGCGCGGGTGGAGCGCGTCCAGCCGCGCGAGCAGCTCCCAGGCGTCGCGCTCGCTGATGGTCAGGTAGGTGTTCTGCGGCTGTTCGCGGCGCTGGATAGCGGCGTTGACCACGCTGACGCACAGCCGCGCGGCGACGAGCGGGAAGACCAGCGCGATCTCGCGCTCCTCAAGCGGCATGGCGGCGTGATAGCCGCCGACGAGCTGTCCGGCGGCGGCGAGCACATCGGGCTTGCCCATCAGCGCGTAGGCGGCGGCGATCGCCACCTCGCAGACCAGCGCGCTGCGGCACAGGTCGCCGACGTCGATCAGGCCGGCGACGCGGCGCTGGTGGTAGGGCGCGTCGTCCAGCAGAATGTTGTAGTCGTTGGCGTCGTTGTGGATCGCCTGCTGGCGAAGCTGGGGCAGCAGCGGCCGGACCTCATCGCGGTAGCGGGCCATGGCGCGCTCCACGAGCGCGCGGCGCTGCGGGTCATCGATCAGACCGATATGCGGCACGATCCAGTCTGCGGCGGCCAGATCCCACCTGATCTGGCGGGCGGCCGCCGGGTGGTCGAAGCTGGCGAGCGCGGCGTCGAGCGTCCCGAGCGTCAGCCCGAGGTCGCGCAGCAGCGCCGGGGTGTGGGGCGGGGTCTCGGCCCACAGGCGGTCGGGGAGGTAGGAGAGCATACTGACGAGGTGCGAGCGCCCATCAGCGCCGGCGGCGCGGCAGATCGTGGCGCCGTCACGGCTGGGGATGGGGCGCGGCAGCGCAAGCTGCGGCGCGTGGGCGGCGACGTGGCCCAGGGCGGCGTGCTGGAGATCGAGGATGGCCGGGTCCTCATCGGCGGCGGCAATTTTGAGCACATAGACGCCGCCGTCGTCGCAGCGCAGCAGCAGATTGAGATCCTTCTCGCCGGGGAGCGGCGCGGCGGTGCCGCGGATGCCAAACAGCGTCTCGGCGAGCGCTGCGGCCTGGTCGGGGGCGAACGCCGGCGGGGCGTTGGTCATGCGAGCCTCGTTGGTCTATGCGGCGATAGGGTGCGGGCAATAGCGCGCGATGCGGGGAGGGGCGAAGCGCGCCAGATCGATCGCGTGATGGCGATCCATGGGTGCGCTTGCTTCGCCCGCACGGGGCAATGGCGCGCGGGCGGTGGCTGCCGGTCATGGCAGGCGCGGTCCGGCGTCATCGGCGTCGCTCTGGCTCGGCTGCGGCTGGCGCAGCCCGGTCCAGGCCGCGTCGCGCTCGTTGGTGATCCGCGGGAGCGCGGCGCGGCGCGGCAGGCCGGGGCGGCGGCGCTGCCGCCGGTCGTTGCGCCAGGGGATGAAGTCGAGTCCGAGCTGGAAGAGGGCGAGCAGCGCGAGCGACCCGAGCAGCGCGAGCGCCTGGATCGGGAGCGGCGAGCGGCTGACCAGCGACTGCGCCGTGCTCGCGACGATGCCGATCGCGCTGCCGAGCAGCGCGATGGCGCTGATGCGATATCTCACTGCTTTGGCTCGCGCGATCCCTCTTCGGCGCGCACCTCGCGGCCCATATCCAGCGTGTAGCTGCCGCTATCGATGTGCGGCGGCTCGGCGGCCTTCTTGGCGATCACCCCGAGCTTGACCAGCAGCACCACCACCCCGGCCACCGCGCCGACGCCGATGACCGCGACGCATAGCACCGCTCCGATCAATGTGATGAGCGAGACCATAGCTATTTCTCCCACCAGACGACGGCGGCCAGCGGCCGCTCGGCGCGCAGCCGGATCGTCCCATCCGGCATTGTCTCGCCGGCCGCATCGATCGCCCGGAGGATCTCCGCGTCGCGCGCGGCGTCCGGCGCGAACCGCAGCCGGAAGCGTAGGTCGGCGAGCGCCTCGTCGCGGTCGGCGAAGACGATCGGGTGCGAGCGGTCGATCGTGCTGAGCTGGGCCGGGACGCCGATCTGGTGCAGCGCGCACAGACACTCCAGCGCGCCCGGCAGCGGCAGCCGTGGCTCGCCGTAGAACTGCTGCCAGAACGGCGCGACGAACGACGCAGGGTGGCGCACGCCCAGCAGCAGGTAGCAGCCACGGGTGGCGGCGGCGTCCATCGCCTCAAGGAACGGCCGGATATCGCGCACGCCGTAGAGTACGTGCGGCGCGATGACGATATCGGCCCGCATCGGCTCGAACGTCGGCCAGCCGTCGGCGCGGGCCTGCACGTTGGTCAGCCGCTCGTCCGCCAGCCAGTCTTCCATATGGCGGCGCATTCCCGGCGAGGGCTCGACGGCCAGTACCTGCCTGACCGACCTGGCCAGCGGTACGGCGTAGCGCCCGGTGCCGGCGCCGATATCGATGAGCGTGTCATCGGGGCGCAGGCGCGGTAGCAGAAAGCGCACGAACGCGTCTGGCATCGGCGAGCGGCGGGTGGCGGCGGCGAACCGCGCCGACTGCGTCTCCCAGTAGTCAGGCCCGATGGCGAACTCCGGCGCGGTCACGGCCTCGGCCTGCTGCCGCTCGGCGTCGTACATCGCCGCCCAGCGTGCCAGCCAGTCCACGCCGCCGGTGCCGCTTGTATCTGACTCCATAATCTGCCTCAAATATGGTATAGTTGCGAAATGCGGGCGTAGCTCAGTGGATAGAGCATCGGTCTTCTAAACCGATGGTCGCGCGTTCGATCCGCGCCGCCCGCGCCATCCCCGTCTGAGCTCATTATAGCATCCCCATCGAAGGAAAAACGGCGACCATCGAGCCGAAGCGCGCGGTGGCGAACGGGCGTCTTCGCGCGCGCACCGCTCGTGCCGCGCCCCGCTTCGCCCGTGCGCTGCGAGCGGGTGCTCTGTGCTGACGCACCACGCCGCTGCCGCTGTAACGAAGTGCCGATACTAGAGCGGCCGCAGCTCGGTCTGCGCGTCCAGCCCGCGCACAAAGGCCGCGATCAGCCGCGCGGCCTGCTCGACATCGCTCAGTTGCACCATCTCGTTCGGCGAGTGCATGTAGCGGTTGGGCACTGAGATCACGCCGGAGGCCACCCCGCCCCGCGTCCGGTGAATCGCGTCGGCGTCGGTGCCGGAAGACGCCGGGGCGACATCGACGCTGTAGGAAATCCCCTCGCGCTCGGCGGCGGCCACCAGCAGCTCGAAGATCACCGGACTGTTGACCGACCCGCGCGAAATCACTGGGCCGCCGCCGAGCCGCGCTTCGCCGTGTCGCCGCTTATCCATCGCCGGGTGGTCGGTGGCGAAGGTCACATCCACCGCTATCGCCACCTGCGGCTCGAAGCTGAAGGCCGACGTCATCGCCCCGGCGAAGGTGATCTCCTCTTGGGTGGTGGCCACCGCCGCCACCGTGGCCGCCGGCCGGTCGGCCGCCAGCAGCCGCAGCGCCTCCAGCACCACGTACGCGCCGATCCGGTTATCGATCGAGCGGCCGACGATCCGGCCGCCGGGGAACTGCTGCGGCCTGGCGTCGATCACGCCCATCGTCCCGACCCCGACCCGCTCGGCCGCATCGGCGCGGCTGCTGGCACCGATATCGATCCACAGTTCGTCGATCTTGACCGCCTTCTCGCGCTCGTCCGGCTTCATCAGGTGGATGGGTCGCTTGCCGATCACGCCGATCACCGGGCCGCCGATGCCGATGAGCTCGATGCGCTGCCCGACGAGCACCTGCGGGTCCCAGCCGCCGACACCGCTGAACCAGATAAACCCATCGTCGTCGATATGGGTGACGATCAGCCCGATCTCGTCGATGTGGCCGGCGAGCATGACTCGTGGCGCGCCGCCGGCGAGCACGGCGTACGAGCTGCCGCGCACATCGACGAAGACATCGTCGGCGAAGCTGGCGGCCTCGGCGCGCCAGAGCCTGGCCGGTATGCGCTCGTCGCTCGAAGGGCCGGGGGCGGTCAGCAGCTGGGTGAGAAACTCGGTATTCATAGCGTCCCTCAGCGCATCGTCTGCGCCGCTAGCGCGCCGGTCGCGGCGCTGCGGGCGGCAAAGTCGCTCCGCGCCCGGCTAAGGTAGTCATTTGCCTCGCTCATGCGGATCGTCGCCCGGTTGGCGAGGTCGATGCGGAAGCTGCTGTAAAATTCGAGCAGGTCGTCGAGCGCCGCGCCCTCGCGCTCCAGCCCGAGCAGGTAGGTGGCGTGGGCGCTGGCCAGCTCTGGCGGCGGGTCGAGCGCGGCGAGCGCGGCGCGGGAGACCTCGACTTGCTCGCGCAGCCGTCTGGCCTCGGCCGCCGAGGTCAGCGACGTCACGCCGGCGCGTCCGGTGGCCTCGCGGTAGCGCACGATCGCCGCGCTCAGCGCCGCGCGCTGCGGCGCGATCTCGCTGAGGTATCGCATCGCCCGCGCGTCGGCCACCTCGCTGGACTGACCGACGAACTCGATGTTGCGGGGCGCGCCAGGCTGCGGCACAAAGCTGCTCGGGGCGGCCGTGGGCG
>JAYUUK010000113.1:0-5353 GCA_043754595.1 Roseiflexaceae bacterium
CCGTACAGGCGAAGCAAGCGCGCATAGGCTCCCACACAAAGTCGGTCGATCCCGCGCGCATCGCACCAGCCCCCCGCTGCCCCGCTGCGCTTTGCCCCAGCCCCGTACGGGCGAAGCAAGCGCATATAGGCTCCCACACAAAGTAGGTCGATCCCGCGCTTCGCCCCCGCTATTGCGCTTCGCCCAGGCTCCGCTGCCCCAGCCCGCTGCGCTTCGCCATCGCCCCGTACAGGCGAAGCAAGCGCGCATAGGCTCCCACACAAAGTCGGTCGATCCCGCGCGCTTCGCCCCAGGTCCCGCTGCCCCTGCCACGCTTCGCCCCCGCTACCGCGCTTCGCCCCAGCCCTGCTGCTGCACTTCCGCCGCGCCACGCCGCCTGCTCAGCGCCTGCTCAGCGCCAGCGCGATTCCCTGCTGCAGCGTGCCGCAGGTCGTCAGATCGCGCAGATCCACACCGAGGCTGACCAGTGTCTGCGCCACCTCGGGCCGGATGCCAGTCAGGATCGCCCGCGCCCCAAGCAGCCTGATCCCCTGTGCCGCGCTCAGCAGCACCCCGGCAATCTGTGTGTCGATCAGGCCGACGCCGGTGATATCCAAAATGGCGACGCGCGCGCCAGTCTGCTGGACGCCAGTCAGTAGCGTCTCGATGATCTGCGTGATACGCCGCTCGTCCAGCGCGCCCACCAGCGGCAGCAGCACAGTATCGGCCGAGAGCTGGAGCAGCGGCGTCGAGATCTTGCGCAGCGTCTCCTCCTGGATACCGATGATCTGCTCTGCTTGGCGCCGCCGCTCAAGCTCCTCCTGCGCCGCGCTGTACAGCCGCGCCACCGTCAGCCCGCCGCTCACCGCGCTGGCGATCTGCTCCACCAGCGCAATCTCGTCTTCGGCAAACGTCCGGCGCTCGAAGGCGTCTAGCCCGAGCGTGCCGATCACTTCGCCGCCAGACCAGATCGGGACGACCAGCAGCGAGATCGCCCCGAGCGGCCGCAGTATCTCGCGCACCGCTACCATGCGCTCGTCGGTCTGCACATCCTCGACGACGATCGGCTGCCCCTGCCCGACCACCGCCAGATTGATCGCGTTGCCGGTTAGCGCAAACTTGGTGCCAACGGGGGAGCTGCCGCGCTCGCTGTAGTAGGCCGTGACGGTCAGCTGCGTCCGGTCGTCATCCAGCAATGCGATGCCTGACTGCGGCACGCCGATGGCACGCGCCGTCTCCTCACACACCAGCTGCAGCAGCTGCCGAGGGGCCAGCATCTGGCTTGCGGCCAGCAGCACACGGTTCAACACCTCGGCGCGCGCCAGCGCCCGACGCAGCCCGTCGATCGTCTGCGCCGTCGTCTCGTCTGTCTCACTCATCAGCTGGCTCCATGAATTGTGCGCCCGTCAGTATACCCTACCGCAGCGCAGTTGTCGCCCCACATCCCAAGCCTCCGCTTTGCGCTATACTCATCAGCATAGACAAGGCCAGCGACGGAGACGGTGGGTGAACACAATCGGCCAAGCGCTCGATACGGCGACCCTGCGCTACCGGTCCACATTTCGCCGGATGCTGCTGCCGATCGTGTTGCTCACGCTCGGCTTCACCAACGAGACCGGCTTTTTTGCGCGCTCTGGACCGGCAGATGGCTCGTTCCCCGGCGCCGCGCTGCTCGAGCTCTCGGCGGCCGTCGGGCTGGCCAACCCTGGCGAGGTCGCCTGGCTGATCATCTCGAAGCTGGTCTGGATCGCGCTGATCACCAGCTTCGGGGCAATGCTGTGCTACGCGCAGTTCAGCGGCAAGGCGAGCAGCAACGTGCTGACCGTGATCGTCGGCACGCTGCTCGCGCTGCCGGTCGGTGGGGTGAGCGTGATCGTGGCCGAGGTCGTCAAAAACATTGTGCTCGTGTTCGTGCTCGAAGGGCCGATCGCCATGGCGGTCGCGCAGATCGGTGCCGACATGGCTGTGGCAGTCGCGCTGGTGGCCGTGGGGCTGGCGCTGACGACCCCGCTGCTGCTGGTCGCGCCCATCGGCGCGCTCGGTATCGGCATCGGCGAGGCAGTGGGCCATAGCTGGACCATGACGAGCGGGCGGCGCTGGCTGGTGGCGCGCGCGGCGCTCGCCACCGGCGCGCTCGGCGGGGCGCTGCTGGCAATCCCTGAGTCTGCGCGCTATCTCTCCTACCGCGTCGAGCGTCTCGATGGCTACCAGACGATGCTGGAGATGGCGAGCCACCGCGCTGAGTTTCTGGCGCTGGCCTTGCTGTTTCCGCTCTACATCGCGGCCAGTATTGAAGTCTACTCGCTGGTACGGGCGCGCTATGTGGAAGCCGCGCCGCCGCACACCGAGGAATTCCTATGACCCTCCAAACAATTCTGGACAGCCGGATCATCGCGATCGTCAGGCTGGCACAGTACGACGCGGCCGTCGATGTGGCGCGCGCGCTGCGCGACGGCGGGATACGCGCCGTCGAGTTCACGCTCACCGGCGGCGGCGCAAACGAGGCGATCGCCCGCTGCCGCGCGGCGCTCCCCGAGCTGGCCATCGGCGTCGGGACGGTGCTGCGCGCCGACGCCGCGCGAGAGGCGATCGACGCAGGGGCGCAGTTCGTGGTCACGCCGACGCTGCGCCCCGATGTGATCGCGCTGTGCAGCGCGCACGGCATCCCGATCGCGTGCGGCGCGCTAACCCCCAGCGAGGCGCTGATGGCCCACGAGCTCGGTGCCGAGCTGGTCAAGATCTTTCCGGCGCGCGCGCTCGGCCCGAGCTACATCGCCGATATGCTCGCACCTCTGCCGATGCTGCGCCTCGTTCCCACCGGTGGGATCGGCGCGGCCAACGCCAGAGCCTACCTCGCGGCCGGGGCGGTGGCCGTCGGCGTCGGCGGCAGTCTGGTGTCGGCCGATGCAGTGGCTGAACGGCGCTGGGACGCCATCACGGCCCAGGCCAGGGCGCTGGTCGATGCGATCGGGGGCGGATGATGGCCGATGTCATCACCATCGGAGAGACCATGGCGGTAGTCTACCCGCAGCAGCCGGTCACGCTCGATTTGGCAAGCGCCGCGCTGCTCGATGTCGCCGGAGCCGAGTCCAATGTCGCCATCAGGCTGCGGCAACTCGGCCACAGCGTCGCGTTCATCAGCCGCGTCGGCGACGACCCGTTCGGCCGCATGATCCGCGCCGCGCTCGATGGCTTTGGCGTGCAGACCGATTGGCTGACCGTCGATGCGCAGGCCCAGACCGGGGTCTTCTTCCGCGAGGCACTGCCAGATGGCGCGCGCCGGGTCTACTACTACCGCGCCGCCTCGGCTGCGTCGCGACTCAGCCCGGCCGATCTCAACGCGGCGCAGTTTCACGGCGCGCGGGTCGTCCACCTCACCGGCATCACCCCGGCGCTCAGCGAGAGCTGCGCCGCCACGGTGCGCGCGGCGATCGCGCTCGGCAGGCGAGCGGGCGCGACCATCGCTTTCGACCCGAACTACCGCGCCAAGCTCTGGTCGCCCGAGGTGGCCCGCGCCGCGCTGCTGCCGCTGCTCGGCGAGGTAGACCTGCTGCTGCTCGGCCACGAGGACGCCGTCGCGCTGTTCGGCAGCGACGACGAGGCGGCGGTGGCGGCGGCTGCACAGCGCTTCGGTATCGGCACCGTGGTGCTCAAGCTGGCCGAGCGCGGCGCGCTGGCGCTGCGCGGCGGGCAGCGCGTGGCGCGCTCGGCCGTGCCGGTGGACCGTGTGGTCGACCCGGTGGGCGCTGGGGATGCCTTCGACGCCGGGTTCCTGGCGGGCCTGCTGCGCGGCTACGAGCTTGAGCGCTGCGTCGACCTCGGCAATCGCTGCGGGGCGATCGCGGTGGCGCACCTCGGCGACTACGCCGGCGAGCTGGAGGCGGGCTAACATGCAGTCATCGCTCATCGAGCTGTTTCGGCTGTGGCTCGGCATCGGCACGCAGTCGTTTGGCGGCGGCGCAGCCACGATCTACCTCATCAGACAGGCGGTGGTGGAGCGGCGTGGCTGGCTGACCGACGCCGAGTTCACCGAGGCCTGGGCCATCTGCCAGCTGACGCCGGGGATCAACCTGCTGGCGCTCACGGCCATGATCGGCTGGCGGCGGCGCGGTGTCGGTGGGGTGGCGGCGAGCCTGATGGGTCTGCTGCTGCCGAGCGCATCGATCACCGCGCTGATCGCCGCATCGTACAGCGCGATCCAGCGGCTGCCACTTATCCAGGCCGCCGTGCGCGGCATCATCCCTGCCACGGTCGGCATCGGGCTGCTACTCTCCTACCAGCTCGCCAGGCCGTATCTCCAAGCCAGCAGAGCGCAGGGGCGCGGCGCGTGGCTGTTCAGCGTCGCGCTGCTGCTGGCCGGCGCGCTGTGGTTCGGGCTGGCGCAGCCGCCGGTGCTGGCAGTGCTGTGGGGCAGCGGCGCGCTCGCGGCCGCGGTGGAGTGGGGGCGACGGAGGGCGGCGGGACGGAGCACGTAGCAACGCACATGGAGCAATCCTACGTGCGTTGGAAACGCGCGAAGCGCAGGGCGGGGTTTTGGGGCCGGGTACCCTCCGGGTGTCCCCGAGATTTCCCCTTCCCTACGCTAATAGGATTACTGTAGCAAAAGTAGCACGTAGCCGGACGGAGCGCAGCGACCAGAAAGAAATTACCATGATCGACCCGCTTACCTACTTCTGGCTCCTGCTCAAGGCCTCGCTAGTCTCGGCCTCGGGCACCGGCAATCTGCCAGCGCTGCGCCAGGATTTCATCCCGCGCGGGCTGGCCGGCGAGCAGACTTTTGCCGAGGCGCTGGCGATCGGGCAGCTCAGCCCAGGTCCTACCGGCCTGTGGGTGATCGGCCTCGGCTACCTAACCTACGGCCCGCTCGGGGCGCTGCTCGCGACCATCGCTATCAGCATTCCGCCGCTGCTGGTACTGCCGATCGAGCGACTCTACCGCCGCATCGGCGCGCACCCCGCCATGACCGGCTTCATCAGCGGGCTCAGCCTGGCTGGCTCGGCGATCTTCGTCGTGACCATGCTGATCATCCTGGGCAGCGCCGGCATCGACTGGCGCAGCCTGGGAATCGCCGGCGGCGCGGCTGCCCTGGCGCTCACCCGCCGCGTCCCAGTCATCGCGATCGTCGCCATCGCTGGCGCGGTCGGGATGCTGGTGTATGCATAACACGGAGGCGATGTAACAGCCGCCGCAGGCCAACCACCTGCCGCAGGCCAACCGCTGCCGCAGGCCAACCACCTGCCGCAGGCCAACCGCTGCCGCAGGCCAACCGCTGCCGCAGGCCAACCACCTGCCGCAGGCCAACCACCTGCCGCAGACCAACCACCTGCCGCAGACCAACCACCTGCCGCAGGCCAACCACCTGCCGCAGGCCAAC
>JAYUUK010000114.1:0-16219 GCA_043754595.1 Roseiflexaceae bacterium
TCGCCGAGCGGTCACGCGCGTACCAGCCTACACTAGCCTGATCTCGGGGTTTTGAAGAGGATACATTATGACGAACCATGCACCGCAGATCGTGTTTCGGATCGGCTTCGGCCTACTCGCGCTCCTGGCGATCGGGACGCAGCTGGGCATCCACCTCCAGCTGGGCTTTAGCGCAGTCAATTTCTTCAGCTACTTCACCAATCTCTCCAACCTGCTGGCGGCCGCCGCGCTGCTGTTCGGCGGGTGGCAGCTGCTTTCGCGGCGCGAGCCGACGCCAGCCACCGATCTGCTGCGCGGCGAGGCGGCGATCTGTATGACGGTGGTCGGGATCGTATTCGCTATCCTGCTGCGCGATGTGGATCTGGGCTCGCTGCTGCCGTGGGTCAACGCGATGCTACACTATGTCATGCCGCTTGCGATGGTGGCCGAGTGGCTGCGCTGGCCGCCGCGCGCCAAGCTGGGAGCGCAGCAGCTGCCGCTGCTGCTGCTGCTGCCGGTGCTGTACTTGGTCTACACTCTGGCGCGCGGCGCGGCCGTTGGATGGTACCCCTACCCATTCCTCAACCCCGCTATCGTCGGCGGCTACGCCGGCGTGGCGGCATATATCGCCGGCATCGTCGTGGTCTTTGGCGTGGCTGGGTGGGCGCTGCTCGCGCTGGCGAACCGGCGCGTCGCAGCACGGCAGCTGCCGTGAGTGCGGCTGCCCCGGCATATCGGCGCGCCACTAACCCGCACCGCCGCCCCTGACACCGCGCGCCATCCCACGCCGACCGTGGCGCGATCCACGCGTGGCACGCCCGCCACACACCTCACCCGCAGGCATCAGTTCGCCGGAACGAATGAATCCGCGGGCATGTACGTCGGAACGAATGAATCTGCCCGAATGCCGGGCATGCACGTATATATCCGCTTATCGCCACGCGCGCATCAGCATGCCGGGCATGTACGCATGGAACGAATGCGCCATCCCACCGCCAACCATGGCGCGATCCAGGCGTGACATGCCCGCCACACATCTCTCCCGCAGGCATGTACGCCGGAACGAATGAATCTGCCCGAATGCCGGGCATGCACGTATATATCCGCTTATCGCCACGCGCGCATCAGCATGCCGGGCATGTACGCACTATAGCTACGATACGCTCGGCAATATCACGGGATCGCCATGCGCGTATCAGCATGCCGGGCATGTACGCATGGAGCGAACACCAACCGTCAATACGCGAGGGAGCTGCCTTGCCATAGCCTCCCCATCTGGTATATGCTAGTGCGAGACAGATAGCGATGGGAGGTTGGCGATGGCGCTCTCATTCGAGCAGCGGCTCTGGCTCCAGCTTGCGCGAGAGACCTACGGCCGGCGTGGCGAGGGGTTCCGCGAGGACTGGACCTTCCACCTTCAGGCGGGCCACGACGGGCTGGGCGCGCCGCTGGCCCGCAGCCTGCCAGGATCGCAGGCGCTGGTCATCGGGGCCGCGCGCTATATCCTGCAGCCGTTCGCCCGCGATGTGCTGTTCTACGCCTTCCCGCAGTTCTCCCGCGTCCAGCGGCTGAGCGCGCAGATCGCGCAGATCGACGCCGCCACGCCCACCGCCAGCCTCGGCTACCAGCTGCTGGGGCGCGCTTTTCGCCGCAGTATCGACGCCAGCCAGACGACGATCGCCGGCGCGCGGACGCTGCACCCCGAGTGGACGTTCCACCAACTCGCGCTACGCCAGGGGCTCGGCATGGCGCTGACGCCAAACTATACCATCCAGCGCGGGAGGGTCGCGCTTCAGATCTTCGCCGGCGATACGCTGTTCAGCCGCACCCCGCCCTTCGCCGATGTGGAGCGGCTCAGCGCTATCGCCGCCGCCGACCCACTCTTCGACGAGCTGTGGCGGCAGACGTACCGGGTAGCGGGGGCGGTCTATGACCCAGCCAGCCCATTTCAGCGCGAGGGGCTGCGGCTGAAACTCGGCACGCCGCTGAGCGATAGCTACCAGATCAGCTTCGAGGGGACGCCGGTTACGCTCCAGATCTTCGCCTACGATACGCTCTACAGCTTCACCAGCGGCCCGATCGCGCGCTGGAGCGCGCTGCCGCCGCCAGACTCGGTGCAGCGGTTTGTGCCCGCCACCGCCCCGCCGCCGGTGCCAACGACTGAGCTCATCCCCGGCACCGGGCTCATATCGCTCTGGCTGGCGGAGAATTCCAGCGCGCCGGACAACGTGCGCGCCCTGATCGCCACCGCGCTGCACATGCTCGGCACCGATGCGGCGGCGCTGACGACGCTCACGCCGCAGCAGCGCGAGCAGCTGCGGGGCACCCAGGATATCGTCTGCGCCGACCTGGTCGCTATCGCGCTGCGCGCCGGCGGTCTTGAGCTGAGCTGGACGGTGGATCAGCCACCCGGCACGCTGTTTGCCGAGAACCGTGCGGCGAACTACTACCGGCCGGCTCCAGGCCGGCTGCGGCCGCTCGACGCCGGCGAGGCGCTGCGCCCGGGCGATCTGTTTCTCTACAAGGGGCCGATGTTTCCGGCCCCGCCGAGCTGGAGAGCTGGCGAGTACCACCATGTGTTGATCTACGTCGGGCCATACGCTGGCGAAGATGGCAGCGGGCGCGCCTACGACCAGAGCAAGGGCTACTGCGTCGTCAGCGCCAGCATCGGCAGCGAGTGGATCCAGGGCTACGATGTGACGCGGGCGCGGACCGCCAGTTTCCTGGGCTACACGACAGTCGACATTGTGCGTCCGCTCGGGCTGCTATCCTAACGATACCCACGCGATGCGTGGGGGCGTGAAGCATGGAGGTGCGGCGGCAAAAAGTGGGGGTTTGGAGACGCAGCCCCCGAGATCTTCCCGCCTCCAATAGTATGAGGAGTATCCCAATGACCGACCGACACCATAACTGGGCTGGCAACATCACGTTCGCCGCCGCCGCCATCCACACCCCCGCCAGCGTCGCCGAGATCCAGCAGCTCGTGAGACGCGGCGGCGGGCTGCGGGCGGTCGGGTCGCGTCACTCGTTCAACACCATCGCCGATACCGAGGCCGCCCAGGTCTCGCTGGAGCGCATGGCGTCGGTCGTGGGCTTCGACCGCGAGCAGCAGACGATCACCGTCGAGGCTGGGGCGACCTACGGCACGATCGTGCGGCAGATCGACGCGGCCGGCTACGCGCTGCACAACCTGGCGTCGCTGCCGCACATCTCGGTGGCCGGAGCCGTGGCCACCGGTACCCACGGCTCCGGCGTGGCCAATGGCAACCTGGCGACGGCGGTGCGCGGCATCGAGCTGGTGACGGCCGGCGGCGAGATCGTCAGCCTGGCGCGCGGCGACGATGGCTTCGACGGGGTGGTGGTGGCGCTCGGCGCGCTGGGGGTGGTGACGAAGCTGACCCTCGATCTGCTGCCGACCTTCGACGTGCGCCAGGACGTGTACGAGAACCTGCCGATGGCGCAGCTTGAGGCCAACTTCGATGCGATCATGCGCGGTGGCTACAGCGTCAGCCTGTTCACCACCTGGCGCGGCGACGTCATCGAGCAGATCTGGCGCAAGCGGGTGGTTCAGCCGGAGGTTGAGGTTGAGGTCGAGCCGATGTTCTACGGGGCGACGGCAGCGACCGAGCGGCGGCACCCGCTGCCGGGAATCTCGGCCGAGCCGTGTACCGAGCAGCTCGGCATCGCCGGGCCGTGGCACGCTCGGCTGCCGCACTTCCGCATGGAGTTCACCCCGAGCAGCGGCGAGGAGCTGCAGACCGAGTACTTCGTGCCGCTCGACCGCGCCGTTGATGCGCTGCGGGCCGTCGGCGGGCTGCGCGAGGTCATCGCGCCGCTGTTGCAGACCTCCGAACTGCGCGCCGTGGCGGCCGACGCGCTGTGGCTGAGCATGGCCCACGGTCGCGACAGCCTCGGCATTCACTTCACCTGGAAGCAGGACTGGGAGGGCGTGCGGCGGGTGCTGCCGCAGATCGAGGCGGCGCTCGCGCCATTTGGCGTGCGGCCGCACTGGGGCAAGCTGTTCACGATGGAGCAAGAGCAGGTGCGCTCGCTCTACCCACGGCTGCCTGACTTCCAGCGGCTGCTACGCAGCTACGATCCAGACGGGCAGTTCGGCAACGCGTTTGTGGCACGCTACATCGGGGGATAGTCAGGGCGGCGCAGGAGGGCGACGCAGGGCGGCGTGGGTGCGGTGCGGGGGAGGGGCGAAGCGCGCGGGATCGATCCCCAGCAAGTCATCCGTGGTTGCGCTTGCTTCGCCTATACTAGATGCGGGGTATTGGTCAATCATCAATCGTCAGTGTCAATTGTCAATCCGCTATGGTGCGCTCGTCACCAGCGGGACAAACACCTTGCGCACGGTCGGTGTCGGTATCGTAGTCGGCACCGTGGTCGGCGTCGGCATCGTAGTCGGCACCATGGTCGGCGTCGGCGTCCGATCCGATCGCAGCCCCAGCGCGGTCAGCGGGAAGGTGTATAGGTCGGTTGTGCAGTTGCCCGACGCTGCGGTGAAGAATACGTTGTTCCCGACCACCGTCAGCTTGCCCGAGTTGCCTCGTTGGTCAGTGCCCCAGGGTGGGATGCTGACCACATCGAACGTGCCGGTCGCTGTGCCATCGCTCTGCCACGGGACGCGCCCGAGCGCCGAATTGTTCGCGAGAAAGACCACCGTCGAGCTCGTCACCTGCGTCACATACTGCGGCTCGAAGTCGAGCGTCCGCGTCGGCGCGTCGGTGGCGTAGGGAACGACCTGTCGCGTCCCGACGGACGTCCCATCGCTGGCCCAAAGCCGCGCTGTACCCGGCTGCCCGCTCCCGCTCGGCAGATACGCTTTGAAGAAGATGGTGCTCGCAGTTGTAGTGAGGTCCAAGGTTATATCGCTGGTGTACAAAAATGGTCCGGCGACTTTGGCCGTGCCCGCCGCCGTCCCATCGCTGGTCCAGAGTTCGCGGTTGCCCGTGCCAGACGGCGTGACGAAGTACGCCAGCTTTGTGCCAAACGCCGTCAGTTGCTCGACCTTGCTGGTCTGGTTGGCGATATAGACGGCTGCGCCCGGCGTGCCATCGGTGGCCCACAGACCGCTGGTGAGCGCTGCTGGAGCCCATGCGCTATCGGTACGAGTCGTATCGTTGAGCATATAATAAAGCTTTGTACCAGCCGCCGTGAGCGGGGCGACCCCCGTCGGCAGTGGCTCGCGACGTGGCCCCACAGCTTCTACGAGATAGCTCCCCGCCGCAGTGCCATCCGAGCGGAAGATCGCTGGCTGCGATGGATTGAACGCTGTGAAATACAGCGCACCGGCGAACAGCGTGCCCGGGCTCGGGTAGGCTGCACTAAAGTCACTCGGATTGCTGGTCGCGTTGATAGTGAAGATCTTGGTCATGGTCACGCCGTTGGTGGCCCACACATCCGAGCCAAAGGCTGGGTTGCGGAGCGCAAACAGCGCGAGGTTGTTCACTACGCCGATGAAATGTGTATTTACGCTGCCAGCGTCGTAGCGCAGACCGCTGCTGATGACCGTGCTGCTGCCTGGCATGGTGCTGGCGCGCAGCTCGCCGTTGCCGCTGAAGAACAGTCGCTTTGTACCAAGTTTGAGCGGTTGGGTAGGGGTAAGCACGTCGGTGCCAAAGTTTACCGATTTCGTCCCGGCGATCGTCCCGTCGCTCTCCAACAGCACCTGGTCGTTGAACGGCGGCACGGTAGAGGTGAAGTAAAGCCGGTCGTCGCCGGCGTCGATCGCTGTGACCCCAAGGCAGCCGGCGCGCTCCGAGTAGTTTGTGAGCTTGACGGCCTGACCGTAAGCATGGGCGATTGGGGCTCGGGCGCCGCTCTGCAATACGATGGCTACAGCGCACAGCAAGAGACCGCCCAGCGTGAGAAGTGGACGAAGCCGCATCAGACAATCCTTCTGCTGAAATCAGTACTAGCCAATCATAGCACGCGCTTAGGTGCCGCACAAGTTTGCGTATATCGATCGAGCTTCTCAGCGATATGGCGCTCGATCTGCGTGAGCTCGGCGATCTTCGCCGCGATCTGCAGCTGCTTCTCGCGCAGCCGCGCCGCGATGAGATCGTCGCTCAGCTGATCTGTCCCCCACAGGATCAACAGCTCCTGGATCTCGGCCAGCGTGAAGCCGGCAGTCTGCGCCTGCCTGATCATCCTCAGCCGCTCGATCGCCTGCTCCGAGTAGTCGCGGTAGCCGTTTGGGCTGCGCTGTATGTGATCGCGGTCTAGCAGCCCCTGTTTCTCATAAAATCTGATGGCGTCGATGCTGAGGCCGGCTCGTTCGGCGACGTGGCGGATCCGCATATTTTCCCTCTTGACTCTCGACTATACTCCAGGGTTTATAGTGGATCGTGGGAGTATCGTCAAGCGCGAGAGGATGTGAGATGACGACCGTATCGAATGTGGTGCTGATCACCGGCGCATCGTCCGGCATCGGCGCAGCGACCGCTGCGCGATTCGCCGAGGTGGGCTGGATAACCTATGCCACCGCCCGGCGGCCCGAACGGCTGGCGTCGCTCGCCGCGAGCCCGATCCGCTGGCTCCAGCTCGATGTCACCGATGAACGCTCGATGGTGGCGGCAGTGGAGCAGATTGAATCTGCGCATGGGGCGATCGATGTGCTGGTGAACAACGCGGGGTTTGGGCTGAATGGCCCTATGGAGGAGTTGGCGCTAGAAGACGTGCGCCGCCAGTTCGAGACCAATGTGTTCGGTCTGCTGCGGATGTGCCAGCTGGTACTACCCGGGATGCGTCGGCGCGGGTCGGGCCGGATCATCAACGTCGGCTCGATCGGCGGCACCTTCACTGCCCCGGGCGCGGGCGCCTATCACGCGAGCAAGTGGGCGGTGGAGTCGCTCACCGATGCGCTGCGCTATGAAGTGCAGACGTTCGGCATCGATGTGGTGCTCATCCAGCCGACGGGGGTCTACACCGAGTTTGACAAGAAACTGGCGCAGACGATGCCGGAGACCGGCGTGACCAGCCCGTACGCCGCGTTCAAAGCCAATCATATGATGGTTACGCAGCGCATGTTCAGCGGCCGAAACACGGCGGGCATCGTGCGCGCCGACGATGTGGCGAATGTGATCGTCCGCGCTGCGGCGACACCGCAGCCGCGCACTCGCTATAAGGTCGGGCTGAGCGCGCACGTGTATAGCGCGCTACGTCGGATGGTCTCCGATAGGATGTGGGATCGGATCATGGCGATGCAGTTTCCGATACGATAGGCGCGGGCGCGGTGTGGTCAACGCGGCGCGGGCGACGCGGACGTCCTATGCGGCGCTGGGAGAGGCGATGATCTCATAGACCATGTGCGGCTCGTGCTTGCCTTTGAGCGGTATCAGGCCGATCGGGGCCAGGGCGAACGGCGGCTCCCACGCTGGCGGCAGCGCGTCCACTAGGCGATGCGAGACGACGATCTGCTCGGGGGTAGCGATCGCGCCGAGGCGGCTGGCAGTGTTGACCACATCGCCGATGATCGTGTAGTCGAGACGCTCGACGCTGCCAATGTTGCCGACCACCGCGCTGCCGAAGCCGATGCCGATGCCCATGCCGATATTGCGCTGCAGATCGCTGAGCCAACGCTGGTTGAGCAGCCTGAAGGCGCGTTGCATCTCCACGGCGGCGAGCAGCGAGCGCTGCAGGTCGTCGTCGCGGGCGATCGGGACGCCAAATACGCCGATGATCCCATCGCCCATGAACTTATCGATCGTGCCGCCGTGGCGGTGCAGCACCTCGGTCATCGCAGTGAAGTAGCGGTTGAGCACCTCTTCCACCAGCACCCGCGCCGGCAGACCTTCGGTGAGTGCGGTATAACCGCGCAGGTCGGCGAATAGCACGACGATCTCACGCTCGACCGGCGCACCAAATGGCTCGCCGCCCGCCAGCACCTCCTCGACCACCTGCGGCGAGACGTAGCGGCGGAAGACCGCCCGCAGCCGGTTCTGCTCGCGCCGCTCAAGCTCTTTGATGGCCGAGATATCCTGGAGCATGATCACCCGACCGATTGGCTCGTCGCCGCTGCCGCGCACCTGCGAGATACTGATGCTGAACGTCGAGCCGTCGGCGATCGAGATCTCCAGCGGCGCCTGTTCCGCCCTGCCGTGCGCCCGGAGCGCGTCGCGCACATCGGCGGCGAGCGCAAGCTCGTCGAGCGGCTGGTTGGCGTCGCCTCGCAGCCCCAGCCGCTCTGTGGCGGCGCGGTTGGCGAGCAGCAGCCGGTCGTGGTTATCGACGAGCAGCACCGGGTCGGCGGTGCTGCGCAGGACGGCGTCCAGCGTCGAGCGCTCCTCCTCCACCTCGCGGTAGAGCCTGGCGTTGTCCAGCGCGATGGCCGTCTGCGCCGCCATCGCGCTGAGCAGCTCGATGTGGCTCGGGCGGAAGTAGCCGGGGGTGTGGTGAACCAGGGTGATCGCGCCGAGCACCCGATCCTCACGGATGATCGGCACCGAGGCGACGCTGCGCACCACTTTTTGCAGCGCCGTGACCGCGATCCAGCGGCTGTCGCTGCGGGTCTCCTCGATGATCACCGGCATCCGCTCGCGCAGCACCCACCCGGCGATGCCGTTGCGCACGATCTCGTTGAGCGCGACGCTGGCGACGTAGCGCGTGCTGGAGTACAGCCGCGGCTCCGGCCCGCTCACCAGGATGATGCTGGCGCGCACCGCCCCGACCGCGTCGGCTAGCTTGTCCAGAAACTGGATGAGCAGCTGGTCGAGATCCAAGCTGGTGCCGAGCTCGCGGGTGAGGTGCAGCAGCAGCTCGGTCTTGCGCTGCTCGACGCGCAGCGAGCGCTGCGAGCGCTGGAGGCGGAGCATGCTGCGCACCCGCGCCAACAGCTCGGTGAAATCCACCGGCTTGGTCATAAAATCGTCGGCACCAGCGTCGAGCGCCGCAACCTTCGTCTGCTGATCGCCGTTCGCGGTGACCAGCATGATTGGGATGAACGGCCGCTTCGGGTCGCGCTTGACGCGCTCGATCACCTCCTGACCGCTCAGCCCAGGCAGCCGCAGATCCAGTAGCACTAGATCGGGCGTGACGAGCTCGAAGTAGGCCAGGGCCTCCTCGCCGCTCGCTGCGGTCGAGACTCGGTAGCCATCGCGGGTCAGGGCGGTCTGGAAGATATGGCGATTATCTGGCTCGTCATCGACGACCAGAATATGCGCCGGCTCGACGGCCACTGTCCCATTGGTGCGTGAAAGCTCTGACACGGCTGCCTCTTTGCCAGATGGTGCTATAGACGGATGGCACGCCGAAACGAGACGAGCGCGAGCGCGGTGCCGAGCAGCGCGAACCCGGCCGTCACCGCGAAGGTCAGCGCCGGGTGAAACATACCGGTGCCGCCAAACGTCAGCGAGCGCAGCCCGTCGATCAGGTAGGTCGTCGGGTTGAGCAGCGCCACGATGCGCATCCAGCCTGGTACGGCGGCGAGCGGGTAGAGCGCGCTCGATGCGAAGAGCAGCGGCAGGTTGAACAGAAAGATCATGCCGTGGTAGCCCATGATACTGGACGAGCGGGCGGCGACGGCCAACGCCAGCCCTGCGAACCCGAGCGTGAACAGCACCAGCAGCGCCAGACCAGCCAGCCAGCCGAGCGGCGATGGCCCCGGCCGCGCGCCGATCAGCGCGCCGATCAGCAGGATGATGCCGGTCTGGAACAGCGCCTTGGTCACGGTGCTGGCGGCGTTGCCGAGCAGGATGCTGAGGCGCGGGATGGGTGCCACCAGGTACTCTTTGAGGATGCCGCGCAGCCGCTCATCGAGCAGCTGCATGCCGCCGCCCACTGCCCCGCCGAGCGCGGTGAGCGCCAAGATGCCCGGCAGCATAAACGTCAGGTAGTCGCCGCCGGCCGCGCCGCCGACGAGCGCGCTCATCCCGATGCCGAATAGCCCGACCCATAGGATCGGCTGGAGCAGCAGGCCGCCGAGCTCCTCGCGGTTGCGAAAGAACTTGGCCATATGTTTGGACCAGATCGTCAGCGTCGCTTCCATAGTCAGTCGCGCAGCGCGCGCCCCGTGAGTTTGAGAAAGGCATCTTCCAGGCTGGCGCGCGGCGGCTGGGCCGGCGGCGGTGGGATATCGGCGGTGAGCTCGGCCGTCGTCCCCTCGGCCACCAGCCGGCCGCCGTCGATGATGCCGACGGTATCGGCGAGCGCCTCGGCCTCCTCCATGGCGTGGGTCGTCAGCAGGATCGTCAGGCCGCGGTCGCGGTTGAGCGCGCGCAGGTAGGCCCAGATCGCAGCCCGGTTCTGCGGGTCGAGCCCTTGCGTCGGCTCGTCGAGGAACAACAGCTGCGGCTCGGTCATCAGACCGCGGGCTAGCTCTAGCCGGCGGCGCATCCCACCGGAGTACGTCCCGGTGGTGCGGTCGATGGCATCGGCGAGCTGCGTCAGCGCCACGAGCTCATCGATCTTGCGCCGCCGCAGCGCCGCGCTCTGGCCGTAGAGCCGGCCGTGAATATCGAGCACCTGCCGGCCAGTGAGGTCGCGGTCGAGCACGAGATCCTGGAACGTCACGCCGATCGCGCGCCGCACTGCATCGGGCTGCGTCGCGATATCGGCGCCGGCCACGCTCGCCTCGCCCGCCGTCGGCACGATCAGCGTCGTCAGGATGCCGATCAGCGTCGATTTGCCCGCGCCGTTTGGACCGAGCAGAGCATAGATCGTGCCGCGCCGCACCGCGAGGTTCAGACCATCGAGCGCCACGACCTCACCATAGCGCTTGACGATGCCGCGCGCCGCTATCATCAAATCGGTCACAGACCCTCGCTGCTCCTACCACTACCCGCCGTATTGTACCATAGGCGCGTATTCCGGGGCAGCGCGGCGGGATCAGATGCCAGCCACGAGCCTGGCGGCGAGCCAGACGACGGCGGCGACCAGCAGCAGCGCCCCGAGCGTAAAGACCGTCCATTCGAGCCAGTTTTTGTGCGGCAGCTTCATTCGAGCAGCATCCTTCCCGCCGCAGCGCCGAGCGTCGCCCCTAGTCCGAGCACGATCGTCTGCGCCGCCGCGCTCGTCGGCGGCTGCCCATCGAGCTTGCCGAAGAACCAGAGCAGCGCGGCCGATACCGCCAGCGCCGTGAGCCAGAGACTCGCTGTCTGCGCGACGACGCCGCTCCAGCCTGGAAGATCGCCGCTGCCCTTGAACTTGCTGAAGAACAGCGCGGTGGCCCCTAGACCCACGCTCAGCAGCCCGATCGCCGCCAGATGTACTGCGTCGGCGGCGGCCGCGATCTCGTCGATCTCGTCGGTCGGGGCCATGTTGGCGGCCACGAGCACCGCGCCGCACGCGCCGAGCGCCAGCCGCGAGACGAAGCCAGCCGGTCGCTCTCCGTCGTCCATCCCCGCCTCATCGTCGTCTATATCGCCGAGCTGCGCCGTGCCGATCGAGACGCCGATCGCCGCGAGCATGCCCTCCACCAGGATCGCGCCGACTGCGTGCGCTGGCGGGGTCTGGCCGTCGATCGCGCCGACGAGCCAGAGCAGCGGCGCGGCCAGCGCGACGCCGATCGCCAGCTCCTCGACCGAGTCGATGGCGACTTCGAGCCACGAGCTGTCGCTCCGTAGCCCGGCGAAGCGGTTATAGCCCAGCAGTAGCAGTAGCGTGGCCGCCAGCCCGGCCAGCAGGTGCTGCGGACCGATCGTCGCGCCGCGATCCCACAGCTCGCCGGTATAGAACAGCGGCAGGCTGAAGATCAGCCCGCCGATGATCCCTCGGCCGTACTCCTGCAGCGATTGGCCGATACTACGTTGCGCCATCGCGTTGCTCCTCGCCAGTACTACGGCAGCGGCGTATCGAGCGTCAGCGCGTCGTTGACCTCGTCGGCCCAGACGGTGAACCCGGTCAGGCGGCTGTTGCCATAGCTTGTCATAATCGCTGTGTCGACGGCATCGCGGCCGCGGGCGATCACGACGCGGCCGACACGCGGCTGGTTGTGGCGCGCGTCGAAGGTGCGCCACGCGCCGCCGACGTAGGCTTCGAACCAGGCGTGGAAGTCCATCGGGGTCGGGTTGTAGGGTACGTCGATATCCGGCAGATAGCCATAGACGTAGCGGGCAGGGATGTTGAGCGCGCGGCAGAACATCACCCCGATGTGGGCGAAATCGCGGCAGACGCCGGCGCGGTTGAGGTACGCGTCGTAGCCAGAGGTCGTCGAGATGCTGTTACCGTAGCCGTAGGCGATGTTGGCGTGCGCCCAGTCGCAGATCGCCTGGACCCGCGCCCAGCCATCTGGCGTCGCGCCAAACAGGTTCCAGGCGTCGCCGATCACCATATCCGATGGGCAGTAGCGGCTCGGCAGGGTGTACACGATCGCCTCGTCAGGCAGCTCGGACACCGGCGTGCCCGGCAGATCGGCGAGCACCTCGTCAGGCAGGCGGTCGCGGTCGGCGATCGCATCGTAGCGCATGGTCATAGTGCCGGCGGGGGCCAGCCAGCGCCAGACCAGGTTGCCGAAGCTATCCTGGTAGCGGTGAAGATCGAGCGCCGGCTCGATGGTCAGCCGCTCGTCGATCAGCGCATGGGCATCGCTGTCGCGCGGGCGCACGATCGCGGCGGTTGGCGTGGCGATCTCCGATACGATGGTGAAGTCGAAGCCAATTCTGAGACGCATGGCGATCCTGTTGCAGTGCGATGGAGCGACTCGAGCAGTGGGATCGCCGGAATGATTCGCCGCGCTCAGGATAACGTGCGAGCGATCAGTCCAACTGCGACCACTACTATTATACCTGGTGTCATATCGGATGCTGACGATACGTCTGCCGCTGGCCGCCAGATCTCTGGGCCAATGTTGGGCGGCGGCACGACCGCTCACGGCGCTGGTCGCAACGGCAGACGGACCGTGGCAGTCGTGCCGACCCCAGGCGCGCTGGCGATGGCGAGCTGGCCGCCGTGCGCCCGCGCTAGCGCCGCCACGATCGCCAGGCCCAGCCCGGAGCCGCCGGCCTGCCGCGCCCGCGCGCTATCGACGCGGTAGAAGCGCTCGCCCACCTGAGCGAGCGCCTCCGCCGGGATGCCGACGCCGGTATCGCGCACGACGATCGTCGCCCACTGGCCATCGCGCTGCGCTATCAGTTCGATCGATCCGCTGGCCGGCGTGTACTTGCGCGCGTTGTCCAGCAAATTGAGCACGATCTGCCGCACCCGGTCGGCGTCGCCCTCGACCCACAGCCCCTCCGGCGCGGCGCAGCATAGCTCCTGGCCGCGCAGCAGCGCCCTGCCCTGGTCGGCTACTTCGCGTAGCAGCGGGCCGAGCTCCAACGGTCGGCGCACCACTGGCGGCTGGCTATCGAGCGCGCTCAGCGTCAGCAGATCGTTGGTCAGCCGGATCAGCCGCGTCAGCTCGGTGTCAAGGTGACGTAGCAGCCGCTCTGTCACCTGCGGGTCGTCGGCGTCCACGCCCATGCGCAGCAGCTCGACCGAGCCGGAGAGCGCGGTGAGCGGGGTGCGCAGCTCGTGGGCCGCATCGGCGACGAACCGACGCTGCGCGCCAAATACCGCCTCCAGCCGCGCCACCATGGTGTCGAACGCCCCGGCGAGCCGCGCCACCTCGCCGCGCCCAGGCGGCAGCCCGACGCGCTGGCTCAGGTCGCCGCTAGCCACCCGCTGCGTCACCGCGGCCATGCCCTCCAGCGGGCGCAGCACCGCGCGAGTGGCGGCCAGCCCGAGCGCGGCGGCGAGCAGCAGCGCCAGCCCGATCCCCAGCAGCAGCGTCTGCGCCAGTCGCGCCAGCGCCGCATCGATCGGCTCGGTGCCGATCGCCACCTGCGCCACCGCCAGCACCCGCCCGCCAGCGCCGATCGGGAGATAGCTGACCAGCATCGTCCCGCCGACCTCGCGCTGCCCCTGCCCGGTGGCGGCGGCGCGCAGCACCAGCGCCAGGTTCAGCGGCGGCGGGGCGGGGCTGCCGCTGGCCACCGCGATCGACGCGCCGGCCGGACCGACGATCTGCGCCGCGATATCGCGGGTGCCAAGCTCGTTGGCCAGGTCGCCGAGCCGCATCCTGAGCTGTCGAGTCAGGCGCGGGGCGTCAGGATCGACCGGCGGTGGCCGACTGGGCCCGCCGCGCGCCCGCTCGAAGCGCGACTCGATCAGTGGCAGCGACTGCGCTTCGAGCCGCAGCAGCGCGCTCTGACGCAGAAAGCTCCGCTGCTCGCCGTAGAGCAGCACACCGCCGCCGCTCAGTAGCGCCAGCAGGATCGCCAGGTTGAGCAGCGTCAGCTGCCAGCGAAGCGGGATATCGCGCAGATGCTGGATCACCCGCCACCTCGCATCGTGTAGCCGACGCCGCGCACCGTCTGGATCCGCTGCCGTTCGCGGTCGCCGAGCTTCTCGCGCAGCGCCGAGATATAGACCTCGACGACATTCGTGTCGCCGACCCAGTCGTAGCCCCAGATGCGGTTCATCATCTGCTCGCGGGTGAACACCTGGCGCGGGTGGGCCATCAGCAGGTCCAGCACCTCGAACTCGCGCGGCGTCAGCTCGACCAGCTGCCCATCGCGCCAGACCTCGCGGGTCTCGCGGTCCAGCTCGATCTCGCCGACCCGCAGCCGCTGCGCCAGCTGGAGATTGCGCCGGCGCAGCATCGCCCGCACCCGCGCCAGCAGCTCTTTGAACTTGAACGGTTTGACCAGGTAGTCGTCCGCGCCGCTCTCCAGCCCGGCCACCCGGTCATCGAGCTCGCCCTTCGCCGTCAGCATCAGGATCGAGACATCGCCGCGAGCGCGCAGCGTGCGGCAGACGCTCAGGCCGTCGAGCCCCGGCAGCATCCAGTCCAAGATCACCAGATGCGGCGCGGTCTGCTGCGCCAGCGACAGCGCGCTCGGGCCGTCGCTCGCCACCGTCACGGCGTAGCCCTCGTAGCGCAGGCTGGTGCTGATCAGATCGGCCAGCGTCTCTTCGTCGTCCACCACAAGAATGTTGATTGTATCGCTCATAGAGCAATTCTACGTGCGTTGTACACGCGCGAAGCGCAAAATGGAGGTTGGGAGCCAGCTCCCACACGCATCACGCTTATCCAAAGCAATGGGTTTTCCATGCTGTCGCACGCGTCTTTTGGCCTGCGGCAGCGCGGTAGCTGTTCTTTTTGCTGCTGCTGCGCAGCGGAGCTGCGCAGCAGCAGCAAGAACATGGCTTCCTTGGCGCGCAGCGCCTCAGAAAAAGAAGCATGATGCCTATGGGTTTGGGGGCACAGTCCACAGCTCCTCCCCTTTCTCCTCCATAGGATTGTATTGTACGCCCGTTTCATACTCTGCTGCTGAGGTGAGTTGAAGGTTTGCTGAAGACGTGCGCCGGCGCAACGTTCAACAAATCTTCAGCTTTGCCGGGCGTGGCCCTCAGACAGCGGCGCTATGCTACCTGTGTCGTCTGGCAAACGGGCCGGGCGCATCAAGGAGAATTCAGATGAAGCAGCGACACATCCGCAATACAATCGCCGGGCTGAGCATCGCCGGCGCGCTGGCGCTCGGAGCGGGCGCGGCCGCAGCGCAGACCACCAACCCGCTGCCCACGCCGCCGCCGGTGACCCAGCCGACCAACCCCAGCGGGCTGCCGACGCCACCAGCCGGGACGCCACCGACCACGCCAGACCATGGTCAGCGCGGCGGGCCGAAGGGCGGTCGCGGCGGCGATCGCGGCAAGGGCGCGGCCACCACCCAGCAGGGCTCGGCGCACGAGCTGAACCGCGCCTACCGGAACATGGCCAACTACCTCGCGCTGGACGGCATCAGCGCCGCCCCGGCGGCCTCGACCCAGCTGCTCGATATCGCGAAGAGCAGCTACGGCGAGGGTCTGACTGCCTATAATGCCAAGACATACGCCAAGGCCGGCGCGCTCGCCGCCAGCAGCGATGCGGCAACCGAGGCGGCGCGGCACCTGTTCATCGCGCAGCAGGGCAAGCCAGCCGTGACCGTGCCTGGCGTCACCGCCCCGCCCGCCGCCGACGAGGCGAGCCGCGCGACCCGCGAGCTCAACCACGCCTACCGGGAGATCGGCCGCGCCACCGCCGCCAACTCGTCCAACGCCACGGCCACCTCGCTGATCAGGATCGCCAGCGACGCCTATACCGCGGCGCTGAGCGATAACACCGCCAAGAAGTATGACACCGCCAGCCTGCGCGCCAACGCTGCGGGCGATGCTGCCCGCGCCGCGCTGCTCTACATCGAGTCGCTCAGCGCTAGCTAGACTGCGATCTATCGCGATACGACGCGGGACGGGCCTGTGGCCCGTCCCGCTTCAT
>JAYUUK010000115.1:0-16179 GCA_043754595.1 Roseiflexaceae bacterium
CGAAACAGTCGGCGATCGTTCGCCAGTGGACCAGCTTGCCGGTGGGCGGGCCGTAGCCGCTGTAGCCGTAGTTGTGCCCGGTGCCGGTGATGCGGTGCGAGCTATAAAAGCCCCGCGCATCATCGCCGCCCCAGATCACCTCCTCGGCGAACGGGCGGCGGCCGGGGAAAGCGTGCATGGTCTGCACCGTCGAGGCGATCACCGCCTCGCGCCCGAGCGTGTCGCCGCGCGCGCCGTGGACCAGGCAGTTATGGCTGTAGTAGTCATAGATCAGGTCGACCCGCTTCTCTTCCCAGATGCGGTGAGTGATGCGGACGATGTAATCCACAATATCGACGAACTCGTCGTCGAAGCCGCGCATGGCGTGGCGGCGCGCGCCGCTGGGGTGCAGCAGGCGCTCGATGTCGACGTGGTCGACGCGAGTGATCTCGCTGGTCATCGCTGGTCCTCTCTCAGATAGACGGATGCGGCGGCACAATCTCCGGCTGGGCGAGGACCGCCGACTCGCGGCGGATCAGCGACCCCGGAAGCAATTTGACGGTCGGCTCGGCGTCGCCGCGTTCGAGCAGACCGGTCACGATCCCGAGCGTGGCGGCGACCATCTGCTCGACGGGCTGGCGGATGGTGGTGAGCCGATAGGCCGGCCACGCCGCCGATGGGATATCATCGAACCCGATCACGGAGACATCCTGCGGCACGCGCAGCCCGGCGATCGAACGTGCGGCGTCGAGCGCCCCGAGCGCCATGATGTCGTTGGCGCAGAAGATTGCGCTTGGGCGATCGGCGCGGTCCAGCAACTGGAGCGCCGCTTCGTAGCCGGACTGATAGGTGTAGACGCCCTGCTCGCGCCCCCAGGCGAACACGCCCCGCTCCCGCAACCGGTCGCCAAAGCCCTTCTCCCGGTCGATCGAGGTGGAGGTGTCTGGCTTGCCGGCGATAAATCCCACCCGCCGGTGGCCGCCATCCAGCAGCAGGTTGGCGACCAGCCGCCCGCCCTCGACGTTGTCGCAGAGTACGGCGCTGACCGCCACGCCCGGGACGTGGCGGTTGAACAGCACCACCGGAGTGCCACGTGCGGCGAGCGTGCCGACCATCGCGCTGGATATGCTCGCCGAAGCGACGATCACGGCGTCGACCCGATACTGCAGCAGCAGCGGCAGGACGTCGTCGCTATCTCGCTCCGGCGGCGGGGCGAGCAACAGCACCTGGAGCCCGACGCCGCCGAGCTGACGCGCCAGCTCCTCCAGCACCGTCGGGTAGAACGGGTTGGTCATATCGGCCATCACCACGCCGACGATGTTGGTGCGATTGGTGATCAGGCTACGGGCCAGGGCGTTTGGGGTGTAGCCGAGATCGCGCGCGGCGGCCAGGACTTTGGCTCGGGTCTCGGCCGAGACCACGCCGCGCTGGCTGAACGTGCGCGACACGGCGGACTGCGACACCCCAGCGCGTCGAGCGACATCGATCGAGCTGACGCGGCGCGTGGTCATCGCGCGTGCCACCGCCGTAACGCCGCACTCACCGCATCAGGGGCTTCGAGCGGGCTGAGATGACCGCAGCTCGGGACGATGGCCAACTCCGCGCCCGGGATCGCCGCGGCGATCTCGCGATGGAGTTCGACCGGGCAGAGCGCGTCATGCTCGCCGGCCAGCACCAGCGTCGGGCAGGCGATCTGCGCCAACCACGGCCGGCTGTCTTGGCGCGTGGCGAGCGCGGCGAGCTGGCGGCGGTAGGCGCCGGCGCCGGTGGCCTCGGCCATAGCGCAGACCCGCTCGACGAGCGCGGCGTCGGCCTGGCCGATTGCGCTGAGCAGCCCAGGCAGCAGCCGCGAGCGCACCAGATCGCGCATGTTAGCGGTCTCCGCCGCGCATGCCAGCTCCTGCCACAGCCGAAGCTGCGCCTGGCTCGGGGCGCGGGCGGTGGTATCGAGCAGCGCCAGCCGCACGACGCGCTCGGGTGCCCGGCGGACGATCTCGAGCGCCACGATCCCGCCGAACGAGAGGCCGACGAGCGCGAAGCGCGGCGGCGCGGCGGCCAGGAGCTGCGCCGCCAGATCGGCGATCGTCGCCGACCCAGTGAGATCGCCGACGCCGCAGCCAGCGCCGAGTGCGGCGCGCTGCGCATCCCACAGCCGCGTGTCGCATAGCGTCCCCCCCAGCAGCAGCAGCGGCACCTCGCGAGACGATTCGATTGGCTGTCGCAGCTGCATAACGCAACCCTATGAGCGTTGTAAAAAGAGAAGAAGCATTTTTTGGGCGCTGCGCCTCCTAACCCCCGCTTTGCGCTACCGCAGGCCAATAGCATCGCTCGGCAACACACTGCATACCTAGTCTATCACACCTCAAACACCTGTCAAGCGGCGAGCGCAACACGCCGATACGCGCAAAAACAGGGCGATAGCGTCGGTTTCGGCTTGACAACAGCGCCGAACGTGCTACGATACTGCATACCTAGTCACAGCTATGGGGCATCTATGATGAGCGAACCTGGAGCCGAGCCCACGGCGGTATCGAGCGAGCAGATGCAGCGCGACTCCATCGTCCGCTTCGACGATCTCAAGCGGCGCGGTATCCCGCTGATGTTTATCGACAGCATCCTGCCCGGGCACCAGCGGATGAACTACGCGGTCATCGGCGACACAGCGAGCGAGAACCCCGAGTTTTCGCCGGCGATCGGCGCGCCGCACAAGTTTCAGATCGGGATGGGGTTCGCCGCGCCCGGCAACGGCCCGGCGTTCCACACCCACGAGTACGTCGAGCTGTTCATCGTGCTCAAGGGCCGCTGGCGCTTTTACTGGGGCGCCACGCCTGACCGGATCGATGGCGAGGCCACGCTGCGCAAGTGGGATATCATCACGCTGCCGCCAGGGCTGTACCGCGGCTTCGAAGTGGCTGGCAAGAAGGTCGGCTGGTTCTTCGCCGTGCTCGACCCGCACCCGGCCTTTGTGAGCAAGGACCCCCACTGGGCGCCGCAGGTCGAGCGGCGGGCGGCCGAGCACGGGTTCGCTGCCGACGCGACCGGCAAGATGGTGATGCCAGCCGACTATGCAGCGCGGCGCGATGCGCTACGCCTGCAGCTTGAGTCGCTGGAGCCGGCGCTGTTCGGCGAGCGGCGCGGCAAGCGGAGCAAGCGCCATGCGTGAGAACACGATCCGGTCGATCTGGCGCGCCGGGCGTTGCGCGCTCAACGGCTGGCTGCACATCCCCAGCGGGCTCGCCGCCGAGGTGATGGCGCATCAGGGCTGGGACAGCCTGACGATCGATATGCAGCACGGCGCGATCGGCTATGGCGATGCGCTCGGTCTGCTGCAGGCGATCTCCACCACGCAGACGATCCCGTTCGCGCGGGTGCCGTGGAACGAGCCTGGGATCATTATGAAGATGCTCGACGCCGGCTGCTACGGGGTCATCTGCCCGATGGTCAACAGCCCCGCCGAGTGCGCCGCGTTCGTCGGCGCCTGCCGCTACCCGCCGTCAGGCTACCGCAGCTACGGGCCGCTGCGCGCCGCGCTATACGCTGGGGCTGACTACCCGGCCCGCGCCAACGAGACGGTCGTGGCGATGGCGATGGTCGAGACCGTCGAGGCGCTAGCGCAGATCGATGCGATCGTGGCCACCCCCGGGCTCGATGCGATCTACATCGGGCCGTCAGATCTGGGGCAGAGCCTGGGGTATGGGCCACAAGCTGACCCGACCGAGCCGGCGGTGCTCGCGGCGATCGACACCATTTTGGCGGCGGCACAGCGCGCCGGCGTGGCCGCCGGCATCCACACCGCCACGCCGGAGTACGCGCGGGCGATGGCGGCCAAGGGCATGCAGTTCGTGACGATCGGCAGCGACGCGCGGCTGATGGCGGCGGCGGCGCAGCGGGCGGTGAAAGCGTTTCACGCCGATGCCGCTGGAATCGATCTCGCCTATTGACAGGAGTTACGCGGTGCATTGGATCGTCGGCAACCCGCGCCCGCTCGTGGCCCTGCGCGCGGGCGTTGCGCGCCGTGGAGCACTTTTTCTCCTGCTGCTGCGCAGCAGTTAAGAAGCTTTTCCGCGCTGCCGCAGGCCAGATCGAAGCCGTGCTCGTGGGCGACGGCAACCCTGCTGAAACGAGTTCGCGGCGGGGAAAGGGTGAAGTGGAGGGCCGTAGGCCAGACCGGAGCCGCGGCCGTGGGCGACCACATGTGAATGAGAGAGCGAGCGAGCGATGAACGTCATCAAGGCGGCGAGCGGCGCGGCGGCGGCGGCCCAAAGCGCGGCGCAGGTGCGCGGCGTGGTCGAGCGGATCATCGGCGATGTCGAGGCCGGCGGCAATGCGGCGGTGCGGCGCTATTCCAGCGAGCTCGATGGCTGGTCACCCGCGCAATTTCGCCTCGCGCCAGACGAAATCGAGCGGATCGTCGCCACAGTGCCGGCGCAGGTGCTCGACGATATCCGCTTCGCGCAGGCGCAGGTGCGCCGCTTCGCCGAGCACCAACTGGCGACCATGCATGAGCTGGAGGTCGAAACGCTCCCCGGCGTGTTCCTCGGCCACCGCCACCTGCCGGTCGGCAGCGTCGGGTGCTATGTCCCGGGCGGGCGCTACCCGATGGTCGCCTCGGCGCATATGAGCGTGCTGACCGCCAAGGTGGCCGGCGTGGCGCGGGTGATCGGGTGTACGCCGCCGCTCGGCGGGCAGATCCCGGCGGCGACGGTGGCGGCGATGGCGCTGGCCGGGGCCGATGCAATCTACATCCTCGGCGGCGTTCAGGCGATCGCGGCGATGGCGATCGGCACCGAGATCATCGCCCCAGTCGATATGCTCGTCGGCCCCGGCAACGCCTACGTGGCCGAGGCGAAGCGCCAGCTGTTCGGGCGCGTCGGGATCGACCTGCTGGCCGGCCCGACCGAGGTACTGCTGCTGGCAGACGAGAGCGCCGACGCCGAGCTGTGCGCCACCGACCTACTCGGGCAGGCCGAGCACGGCCCGACTTCGCCCGCCATCCTGCTGACCACCAGCGAGGCGCTGGCCCACGCCACGGCGCGCGAGGTCCAGCGCCAGCTGACGACGCTGGCCACCGCCGATGTGGCGGGCGTGGCGTGGCGCGACTTCGGCCAGATCCTGTTGTGCGAGGACGAAGATGAGATGCTGGCGGCCGCCGATCGGCTGGCGTTCGAGCACGTCGAGGTGCTGATGCGCGAGCCGCGACGGGCGCTGGAGCGGCTGCGCAACTATGGCGCGCTGTTTCTCGGGCAGCGCACCAACGTCGCCTACGGCGACAAGGTGATCGGCACCAACCACACCCTGCCGACGCGCGGCGCGGCGCGCTTCACCGGCGGGCTGTGGGTCGGCAAGTTTCTCAAGACCGTGACGTACCAGGAGATCCGCAGCGATGCGGCGAGCGCGCTGGTGGGGAGCTACGGCGCTCGGTTGTGCGCCATCGAAAACTTCGCCGCGCATCAGGCGCAGTGCGATCTGCGGGTGCGGCGCTTCGGCGAGGCGCTGCCCGGCGGCCAGGGCGCGCCTGAGGCGGCGAACTGATGGCAACCACCCTCGATGGCAGCGTCGCGCTGATCAGCGGCGGCGGCGGCGGGATCGGCTCGGCGATCTGCATGGCGTGCGCCAGCGCCGGTGCCAGCGTGATCGCGACCTACGCCACCGACGAGGCGCGGGCGGCGCGGCTGGTCGAATCGCTGCCTGGGCGCGGGCATCTGGCGATCCACGCGCCGGTGGACGACAGCGCGGCGCTGGAGCGGCTGGCGACGCTGGTGTGGGCGAGGTATGGGCGGCTCGACCTGCTGGTCAACAACGCCGGCGTGACCGAACAGGTGCCGCACGGCGATCTGGACGCGCTGGACGACGCGCTGATCGACCGAATCTTCCGCGTCAACTGGCGCGGCGCGTTCGCCTCGGTGCGGGCGCTGCGGCCGCTGTTGGACGTGAGCGGCGACGCGATGATCGTCAACATCTCGTCGGTCGCCGCGACGACGGGCGTCGGCAGCAATGTGGCCTACTGCGCCTCAAAGGCGGCGCTGGATTCGCTGACCCGCTCGCTGGCGCGAGCGCTGGCCCCGCGCATCCGCGTGCTCTCGATCGCGCCTGGCTGGGTCGAGGGCGAGTACGCCGCCCGCGCCGACCCGGCGCTGCTCGATGAGCAGCGGCGCCGCACCCCGCTCGGCCGGATCGCGCGGGCGGCCGATGTAGCGGACGCGGTGGTGGCCGCAGCGACGCTGCTGCGCTTCACCACCGGATCGAGCATCGCAGTGGATGGCGGGCGGCCGCTCGGCACGTAGTGCGCTGCGGTAGATGCTCGCCCTTTGTGCCATCGCGAGGTCGCGCAGATCGGCAACAATGTCTTCCGCCGACAATCCTGTCGCAAACAACTCCAAAACATCGGTGACCCGTATTCGCATGCCGCGATTACACGGCCTACCGCCGCATTGTTCTGGATTCATTCGCCGCGCAGATTCGGTCTGGCGCGCCGGTCTACGCGAGCGCCCGCCGCGCCAGCTGCTCGACGATCGCGGGTGTGGCGGGGCATGCTGTAGTGTGTCGGGTGCGCCGCACGAGACGCTGCGCCTCGTGGCGACCGACCACATCGAGAGGACGCGGTGAGCAAAACGCGGGTCGAGGCCTTCAGCGATGGCGTGTTTGCGATTGTGATCACGCTGCGCATCCTCGATATCAGAGTTCCCGAGGTTGAGTACGGCGAGCTGGTGACCGCGCTGATGGCGCTGCTCCCGCGCGTCTTCGCCTATGTGATCAGCTTCGGCGTGATCGCGGTCTACTGGCTAGCCCACCACCGCTCGCTCCAGCTGATCGGAAAGCTGAACGGCCTGCTGATCTGGCTGAACATGCTGTATCTGCTGGCGGTGAGCTTGATCCCGATCCCAACCGCGCTGCTCGGCCGCTACCCGCTGCAGCCCATCCCGATCGTGATCTACGGCCTCAACCTGATGGCCGCAAATACGATCGGGGGGATCGTGACCGGCTACTTGGGCGCGCACCCCGAGCTCGGCAGCGGCTATGCTCATCGGGCCAGCCACAAACTGCTCGCGATGTATGGCTTCGTCAATGTGAGCTATGTGGTCGCGATAGGGATTGGGTTCGTCGCGCCGCTGGTCAGCTATGCGATCTTTGTTATCGTGCTGCTGGTGGTGATCATCTTCTACAGCTTCACACCCGTCGCGCTCCAAGCGGAGGGCGCGCAGCCTGCGACGGATGGGCAATGATAGGAGCGCCCGCATATGCCGAACCGAGCGATGACGAACCCGCAGGTGCTTGTCGTGCTGGCCGCGTCGCCGCCGCGCATCGCTGAGCTGACCGCTGGGCTGACGCCGGAGCAGTTGCGCGCCGCGCCAGCGCCAGGCGAGTGGTCGGCGGTGGATATCCTGGCTCATCTGCGCTCGTGCGCCGATGTGTGGGGCCAATGTATCGCGATGATCCTCGCCGAGGACGCGCCGACCATCAGGGCGGTCAACCCCACCACCTGGGTCAGCCGCACCGACTATCGCGAGCAGCAGTTTCAGCCATCGCGTGCGGCCTTTGAGGTGCAGCGGGCCGCGCTGCTGGCCACGCTGGAGCCGCTGACGCCCGATGACTGGCTGCGCACGGCGACGGTCACCGGCGCGGGGAAGGCGCTGGAGCGAACCGTGCGATTCTACGCTGAGTGGCTCGCCACCCACGAGCGCTCGCACCTGCGGCCGATCGAGCGGATCGTCCGCGCCAGGCGATAGAACAGCCAGAATGAGCGTGGATGTAACCACCCGAAGTGTACAGCGGGGGTTTGGGGCGTGCACTGCACGCAGTCGAAGGGGCGCAGCCCCCACGATCCTATCTTTCCTACTCCGATAGGCTTACTCTATGCGAACTATCAGCCCCGAGCTCGCGCGCCGCTTCATCCTCGGCAAGCAGGGCCTATGGCCTGGGCGGCGCTGGCGCGGCATCGAAGGTGCGGCGCAGGCGATGCGCGACATCGAGTATCTCCAGCTCGACCCGCTCCAGATCATCGCGCGCAGCCACGATATCGCGCTCCACAGCCGCGTGCTCGATTACACGCCGGGGATGTGGGAGGATCTGGCCTACCGGCGGCGGGCGTTTTTCGACTGGGGCGGCTGGCTGGCGGTTCGCCCGATGGACGAACTGCCGCACTGGCGCGTGGTGATGCGCCGCGAGCGCGATGCCAGCCCAAGCCTGCGCGAGACGGCTAGCGCCCACGCCGAGGCTATCGCCGAGATGCGCGCGATCGTGCGCGAGCGCGGCACCGTCAGCAACCGCGACTTCGCGATGGCCTCCAGAACCCGCACCGACAGCTATCGCGGCCGCAAGGATAGCGCGCTGGCGCTGTACTATCTCTGGCGCACCGGCGACGTGATGACCCACCACCGCGAGAAGTTCGAGCGGGTCTACGCGCTGACAGAGTCGGTCGCGCCAGGACACCTGATCTACGAGAGCGACGAGGCCGAGACCGACCGCTTCCTGATCGCCAAGGAGGTCAGCTTCTCCGGTCTGGCGCGGCTGAAGCGCGTGGCCGATTCGTTTCTGCGCGGCGTGCCGTTCGAAAAGACCAAGCAGCTTCGCGCTGAGATGGTGGCCGATGGCACGCTGATCGATGTGCGGGTCGAGGGGTGGAAGGATGTGTACTGCGCGCTCGGCAGCGACGCAGCGCTGCTCGATGCGCTGAGCGCCGGGCAGGTGCCGAGCGCCTGGACGCCGCTCGCGACGAGCACCACCGAGGAGGTCGTCTTTCTCGCGCCGCTCGACCAGGTGAGCGCGCGCGGGCGGGCCAGGCAGCTGTTTGGCTTCGAGTATGTCTGGGAGGTCTACAAGCCAGAGCCACAGCGCGCGTTTGGCTACTACACCTTGCCCGTGCTCTGGGGCGATCGGCTGGTCGCGCGGTTCGATAGCAAGCTCGACCGCACCAGCAACACGTTCGTCGTCCTGGGCCTCTGGCTGGAGGACGCGGCGCTCGGCACCGATCCGGCATTCGCTGCGGCGCTTGGGCGCGGGTTCGCCCGGTTTGTGCTGTTTCTCGGCGCGAGCGCGCTCGATGCGACGGCGATCCGCGAGCCGCTGCTGCGCCAGCAGGTCAGCGCTCGCTAGCGAAACAGAGAGCGTAGAATGTATCGCAATCCTACGTGCGTTGTCCACGCGCGAAGCGCAGCGCGGGGGTTTGGGGTGTGCACTGAGCGCAGCTCCGAGATACTCCCTTTTTAACTCCGATGAGGAATGCGAGAGAACGTAGAATGAGGAGCCGTATGCTGAGTCAGATCGAGCGGCTGATCGCGCTGAAGGGCACCGATTTTTTCGGCGCAACGCCCGAGGATTCGCTGGCCGCGATCGCCGATCTGTTGGTTGAGGAGGAGTACGCCGCAGGAGCGCCCGTAGTACACAAGGGCGATTTTGGGACCAGCATGTATGTGATCGTCGATGGGGCGGTGCGGGTCCACGACGGCGAGCACACCCTCAACGAGCTCGGCGCGCGCGCGGTGTTTGGCGAGATGGCGGCGATCGACCCGGCACCGCGCGTGGCATCGGTCACGGCGATCGACGATCTGCTGCTGTTGCGGCTCGACTCCGAGCTGCTGTTCGAGCTGCTCCATCAGCGGCCGGAGGTCGGGCGCAGCGTGATCCGCGTGATCATTGGGCATGTGCATGCTCGCGTACAGGACATCAGGGATGTGCGGGCGCGGCTCGGCGCCTGAGCGCCCGCTCAGACAGCCGCCACTAACACATCGACCACGTCTGCCGAGCGTGGGCCGTCAACGCGCCCGGCGCGTAGCGACGCAAGCTCAGCCACATTGCTGCGCAGATTGCGGGCGAGCGTCCGAATGAGGCTGCGCGTCAGCTCCGGCCGCTCATCAATGAGCGCGTCGAGGTCGGCGCGATCCAGCCGCAGCAGCGTCGTCGCCCCGATCGTCGTCGCTGACGCGACGCGCGGCACCGCAGACAGGACGGCCATCTCCCCAAATACATCGCCCTCACCCATACGATTAAGCGTCCGCCCGTCGGTGAAGATCCGCACCGCGCCGGCCACCACGATAAACAGTGCATCTCCCACATCGCCCTGGCCAAAGATCGGCGTCTCCGGCGCGAGATCGATGCTCCTCAGGCGGTCGGCGATGCTTGCGAGCACCTCGCTCGGCGTGGCGGCGAACAGCGGGACGCTGCGGAGCGCGATCACCCGCTCGACAGTGATAATGGTGGTTCCAGTCGAATCAATACTGCGGGCGGTGGCGAGCTCGGTGGCGGTAGCGGTAGCGAAGGCGCGGTGGATGGCGCAGGCGCGGGTCCAGCTCCCCACCGGGTAGTGTGGGTCGTCGATGATTTGCGCGAGGCGTGCGGCGGGTGCGAGCGCCGGCTGTGGGAACAGCGCGCGTAGCCGCTGCAGCCGCTGCGCCACCGTTAGGTCGTCGAAGAGCGGCAGGACGGCTGGCTTAAGATCTGGCGGCAGCAGCACATCGATGATCTCGATCGCGTAGGCCCGGCGGTCGTCTATGCCCTGGTCCAGGTTCGCGCGCGCGGTGGCGACCGCCTGCGGGTCAGCGGTGCAGGCGATCAGGTTGAGGATCCTATTCGAGCAGCGCTGAATATCGACCGCTATCGCATCGGTCAGCACATCGCCGGCGGACGAAGCAAGCTCCGTGCTGGCGGCCAGCAGCCATGCGGCGTGCATCGCCTCGGCGCGGATCTGCGCGCGGAGGCGGGTGCGTTCAGCTCCAGCGGCGCGGTAGCCACATGCCACCAGCCCGGCATAGACCGCCCCGCGTAGCGCCGCGTCAGGGTGATCGGCGGCAGGGCGCAGCGCGGCCACGGCGGAGTCACCGCCGATCTTGCCGAGCACTGTGGCGATCAGCAGCTGCACCGGCGGGACGGCGACGGCGAAGGCGGCCGTCAGCGCCGGCAGCGCGATAGTGCCGGTTCGCTCCAGGCTGACACTGGCGGCAGCGGCGGTACTATGGTCGGCGAGCGCCACGATTTGGTAGCCGACAAGCCGCGCGCTCTTGATCTGACCCGCCGCCAGCAACACCGCGCGGCGTACGGCCGGGTCATCGTCGGCGAAGAGTGCGCGCAGCGGCTGGAAGAACTCGAACACGCCGAGCTCGCCGAGGATAGTGGCGGCGAGGATCCGGTCTCCTGGTAACGGCGACGACGCCAGCTGCAGCAGCCGCTGGCCACCCGTCAGGATGCCGGCGATGCCGCAGTGGTGCAGCAGGCCGACGAGCACGCCGCGGCGGATCTCCGGGTCCGGATCGTCGATATAGCGGGCCACTGTATCGATAGCGTCAGACTCGGCCACGGCGCATAGCGCCCGGATTGTCGCGGCGCGGGTGGCGCTATCTGGCTCGATCGCCAGCGCGGCAACCAGATCATCAGAGGTCGCAGGGATGCGTCCTGCGCCGATCAGGCCGAGCGTGGTTCGCCGCACGGCTGGGTCGGCGTGGCCGAGCAGGGTCTGTCGCGCCGGCTCCAGAGCCGACGGCAGCTGCTGGCTTAACAGCTCGATGGCGTAGAGCACATCGCCAGGATGGGGGCTGTGGAGCGCCTGACGCACCATAGTCAGCGCTGCTGGGTCGGTCAGGTCGGCGCCGTGGCCCAGCCCGACGCGGCGCGAGAGACGCTGGCCCAAGGCGCTCAGGTAGGATCTGCCCACCAGGCGGGCGACGAGCGCCCAGACGATCGCGACGACCAGGAGAATGGGCGCGACCGTAGCCATTGGAGCCTGGTGGAGCAGCAGCCCCATCAGCCCGACGCTCCCCAGCGCCAGTGGGGCGATGACACCATCGCCGACCGACTGAGCGGTGAGCCGCTGCGCTGCGGGCAGCGGCTGGAACAGAATCTGTAGCGCCGGCCGCGATACGACCGTGTTGATCGCGCTGTCGCTCAAGCGCAGCAGCACCACCATCCAGAAGATGCTGGCAGGGCCGCCGCCCAGCGCGACGGCGAGCAGCAGCAGCGCCCCGAGCCCCAGCAGCACTGGCCCGATCAGCAGCGCAATGACTACGCCATACCGCGCGATCAGCGGGCCGGTCAGCAGCGGGCGTCCGAGCAGCCGCACGATACTGATCAGCAGCCCGATGCCCGCCAGAAAATTCGCGAGGGCCGCCGGGTCGCGGAAGTGGATCTGCACCTGGCCGGCGAAGACCAGATCGAGCGCGCTGAACGCCCAGGTGCTGACGCCGATCAGGGCGAGGATCCAGACGCTGTGGCGGTCTGCGAGCACAGCCCTGACCCCGGCGGCGGGGCGCGGTGCCGCCGCTGCCGCCCGTATCATCGCTGGCGGCGGTGCTGTCGCGGCCATCCGTCGCAGCGCGATGGTGGCCGCGATCGCGCCGATCAGGCCCGCGCTTGCCAGCCCGAGGAGGTTTGTCACACCGACGCGCGCCACGAGCAATGGGACCAGCGCGAGGCCGATCACCCGTGCGATATTCTCGCCGCTGCCGATCGCACCGTAGAGCCGCTTGGTCTGACGCAGGTCGAGCAGGCGACCGGTGAGACTCCAGAAGACGACGCCCGAGACCGCGCTGAAGATGCGGCGCCAGAGCAGCAGCAGCACATAGACCCATGATCCGAGCGACGTCCCGGCCCAGAACAGTAACAGTAGAATCGTCAGCGAGAGAAATGTGCCGAGCGCGAGCCGCTCGGCGGATATGCGCTGGCCGAGCCAGCCGACGCTCGCCCCGACCAGCGGGATAACGACCGCTGCCGCCAGGTAGACCCTAGGCAGCGCGGCGGCCCCGAGCACGCTTAGAAACAGTGCATTGGCCGCCGTCTCCGCCATCACCATCGCCAGACCCTGGCTGAACGAGAGTGCCACGAGCAGCAGCACCGGTCGCCCCTCTGTCTGCCGTAGATCGAGACCGGCGTACACCCGCTAGCGTAGCCCCATATATCCCTTTGCGCAACGCACGAATGTATTTCCAAAACGTCCTATTGTAGTACATTTTTGATAAGATCCCTATGCAAACAGCGATATTTGTGTATATCACGATGAAAGATCCGTCATTCATTTACCTAATCGTCATTTTACACCTAGTAGACACCGTGCATTTGCATACTATACTCTAGGTAGCACGTAATTATCCGATTGCTGATTAGGCGAGTCTGCTGTCATGGCGGAGGGGATGGGCTGCGCTGCTGGACGCGGCGCACAGCGGAAGCGCTTTTTTGTCACACGCGGACCTACGTAGACTGTCACGTCGCCGGCGTCGATCTTAGGAGCAAGTCATGGTCAACAGGTCGTTCAATGTGCTACACAGCGCGCGGCGCGGCCGCCGCACGCTGCTCATCGCCCTCCTGGCGCTGCTGGCGCTGCCGGCGGCCACACCCGCTCTGGCGGCCAGCCTAACGGTGAATAGCTCGGCCGACAGCAGCACCGTGAGCGATGGTCAGTGTACGTTGCGCGAGGCGATCGTCAACGCCAACAGCAATAGCGATCTGAGCGGCGGGGACTGCGCCGCGGGCAGCGGGCTGGACACGATCGGCTTTGCCATCCCCGGCGCTGGCGTCCATACGATCGCGCTCAGCAGCGCGTTGCCGTACTTCAGCGAGGGTGTGGCGATCGATGGGCTGACCCAGCCGGGGGCGAGCTGCGCATCCTGGCCGCCGACGCTCCAGATCGAGCTGAACGGCGCCGGCGCGAGCAACGCGACCGGGCTCGACTTCATCGGCGGGAGCGGCAGCACCGTGCGCGGTCTGGTGATTAATCGCTTTCTCAGCGGCATTCAGCTCGCCGTCAGCAGCAATAACGTCGTCCAGTGCAATTTCATTGGCACCGACGCGAGCGGCGCGACGGCGCTTGGCAATCGGCTGACGGGGATCATTATCCAGCAGTCAGCGAACACCAATCAGATCGGCGGGGCGGGCGTCGGCCAGCGCAACCTGATCGCCGGTAACGGGAACAGCCAGATCCAGGTGATTAACTATGGCTCGCTGCCGAGCGGGAACGTCATTCAGAATAATTACATCGGCACCGATGCGAGCGGCACGGTCGGTCTGGGCGGCGGCACATTTGGGCATATCCAGCTGTTTGGCACCAGCGGCACGCGGGTTATTGGCAACCTGGTCTCTGGCGGGACGAGCAGCGGGATCGAGATAACAGGCGATGCCAGTCGCATCAACAGCGGCACGATCGTCCAGGGCAATCTGATCGGCACCGACGCGAGCGGCACCGTGGCGCTTGGGAACCGCGTTGGGATCCGCATCGGTGCCCCCGGGAATAGTTTTATCCAGAATACGCTGATCGGCACGGATAACAATAGTATTAACGACGATGCGGAGCGCAATACGATCGCCGGCAACGCGGCCGGCGTCGTGGTGACGGAGAATAGCGCCACTGGCAATACGATCGCCGGCAATCGCATTTTTTCCAACATCGGGTTGGGCATCGATCTGGGCGGCGATGGCGTCAGCTTCAACCATAGCGGCGCGCTCGTCGGGCCAAACGCTTACCAGAACTACCCAGTGCTAGACCTAGCCACATCCAATGGCAGCAGCACCAGGGTGGCGGGGACATTGCTCGCCAGCCCCAATCAGATCTATACCATTGATGTCTACGCCAACCCGACCTGCGACCCGACCGCTTTTGGTGAGGGGCAGACCCCGATCGGCTGGTTTACGGTTGCGACCGACGCCAGCGGCACCGTCAGGTTCGACCAGTCGCTTGGCATCGGCGCGAACGAGCCGCAGGGCATCAGCGCCACCGCCACCGGGCCAAATGGCACCTCCGAGTTTTCCTACTGCCGCCCGGTCGCCACGCCAAATCTGAACTGGGTGACTGCGGATGCGCTTTCGGGCACCCCCGTCCAGCAGTACATCACCGACCGCATCCAGGAGAAGTGGTTTAAATTCGCGGTGCAGCCAGGCGATGCGGTCAGAGTGACGCTGACCGGACTGCCGGGCAGCGCTGTCAGCCTGCACACTGACCCGAACCCGATCTACAATGGCTTAACGAACCCGCAGAGCGCCGCCGTCCTGAGCGCCGCCGCCGCCGATAGCGCCTTCCTCGACGCTGGCTCGCTGCCATCCGGCTCACTGCCATCTGGCTCGCTGCCGTCTGGCTCGCTGCCCTCTGGGTCCTTGCCGTCCGGGTCGCTGCCGACCGGGTTCCTCCCATCTGGCTCGCTGCCGTCCGGGTCCTTGCCCTCTGGCTCGCTGCCGTCCGGGTCGCTGCCGTCCGGGTCCTTGCCCTCTGGCTCACTGCCGTCTGGCTCGCTGCCCTCTGGCTCGCTGCCTTCGGGATCCTTGCCGTCCGGGTCCTTGCCGTCCGGGTCCTTGCCCTCTGGCTCGCTGCCCTCTGGCTCGCTGCCGTCCGGGTCGCTGCCGTCTGGCTCGCTCGACGCCTACGCGAGCGCGGCGCGGCGCAGCCTGATGGCGATCTCGATGGATCCGTACACCACGGTGCAGACGATCGAGCGCAGCACCTACGACCTGCAGGAAAACCTGTATGTGCGCGTGGTGGGGCCGTACAATCTGACGACGCCGTTTAGCCTGGACGTCGCCATCGTCGGCGGGGTCTGCCGCGCGCTCCAAACGGTCCCGAGCGGCCTGGCAGCTATCGCCGGGCCAGCGCCCGCCGCTGGGACACATCGATCGCTGATCCTGACCCACTCCGGGCGTCTGCCCGGCAGCGCCGCCGAGATCGCCACGGCGCTGACCGACCTGCAGACCCTCGCCGGGCGCAGCGATGTGGACGGCGTGGTGATCGATCTGGCCGACGCCAGATATCAACGAGTAACGTGGGCCAATGCACAGGCCGACCAGTACCCGACCTGTCCATCGGCCAAGAATACCGTCGCCCGCGAGATCAAGTCGGTCATCGACGCCTACCAGACGGCGAACGCAGCTGGCGGGGCGACGACGCTGAAGTACATTGTGCTGGCCGGCGGGGCGAGCGCGATCCCGTTCTTCCAGACCCAGGATGTGGCCGGGCTGGCGAGCGAGAAGGAGTATATCGCGCCGGTCGCGCCATCGACCCCGTCCGAGGCTGAGAAGCGGGCCGGGCTGGTGCAGGGGCAAGACGGCTACGGCGCACAGGTCAATCTGCGCCGCGGCGACCGCACCATCGCCATCCCCAACTTGGCTGTCGGGCGGCTGGTGGAGCGCGCCAGCGATATCAGCGCAGCGGTGAACCGCTACATCGCGACCGGCGGCGTGGTGGTGCCGCGCTCGGCGTTGGTCACCGGCTACGACTTCGTGGGCGATGCGGCG
>JAYUUK010000116.1:0-1814 GCA_043754595.1 Roseiflexaceae bacterium
GGCGGGGCCGCCCCTCGGCCGGGTGCCGGGCGGAGCGCCGGCCCAGGATCGCCTGAGGGCGAATGGAATCCGGGTGCAGAGTGAGGGCGAAGCGCGCCGCAGGCGATCCCATCAGGCGGGCGATGGCGCTACGCAGTGCGCTCGGCCAGGCCGCTGGCGCGTTCCAGGTAGACCAGCAGCGGCTCGTAGAACGGCAGGACGCCCTTGTAGCGCAGCATGGGCTCGGGGGTGGTCTGGAGGAAGCCGGCCAGCATCGCGGCGCGCGCGGCGTCGGCGCAGACCTCGGACATCGCGTAGTTGTAGGTGTGGATGGTGAACAGGATGGCCCCCGTGCGCGGCAGCCGAGCCAGCGCCTGCCGCTCGACCCGCAGGAAGCAGCGCTCGCCGACGTTCTCCAGCGCGATGTGTCGCTTCGATGCCAGATCTTCGGCACGGAAGCGCGGCGCAGCGTTGAGTCGGGCGTTGCTCTTGATCGACCAGTTGAGCCGCCAGACCGGCCGGCCGAGCTTGAGCCGCTCCATCAGCAGGTTGGCCGGGCGACCGAGCTGCGCATTGAACTGCGGCACCGGCTCGTGGATATCCAGGAACGACAGGCCGATCTTGTCGTCGAGCGACCACGAGCTGCCGAAGCACAGCTGCCCGGCGATCAGCGGGCAGCCGCTGGCCGCGTCGCCGCTCATCAGAATCAGGTCCTCCTGAATCTGCCGGCCGAGCCAGTCGATCGGCATATGCGGCAGATCGGCGGGCGCACCGAGCTGGAAGACGGTCACATCGCCGCTACGGAGGTTGTGCCAGCGCCAGACGTCACCTTCGACAGACAGCCCGAAGCGCTCCGGGTGGCGCGCGGCCAGATCGGGCAGCAGCAGCTCGATCATGTCCCACTGCGCAGGCTCGCTGTACGGCAGCGCCTGCGCGTAGTAGCGCAGATCGGAGGCCAGGATCTGCGCCTTGAGCGCGATCTCGGCGTCGTAGTGCGGCGTATCGATCTCGACCAGACCGCGATCGCCGAGCGGGCGCGTGCCCATCGTCTGGGTGTAGGTTTCGCTTGTGAAGGGGAAGTACATGGCTTCATCATAGCCGAGGTGGGGCGCATTTGCACGCGCCGTCCGATTGCAGTTTTTTCATCCGCCTTTCGGCATCTCCAGACATCGCTGGCGAAGCAGCCCGGCAGCCGTGCAGCGGTGGCTATGTGTGGCATCGGTGGTGAAGCAGCCCGGCAGCCGTGCAGTTCCAGACATCAGTGGCGAAGCAGCCGCGCAGCTGTGCAGTTCCAGACATCGGTGGCGAAGCAGCCCGGCTGCCGGCAATCGGTAATCGGCAACCGTCAATCGTCAATTGGTCAATTGGTCAATGTGCCCGGCCGCCCTTGTTCGATGGCGCAAGCTGCGCTATCATAAGTTAGCAATGTCGGAATGAGAGTGCTAAAAGGAGCGAACCCCATATGACTACCGAGCAGGTGGCCGTCCCATTCAAGGCCGAAGTCAAGCAGCTGCTGACGATTCTGGCCCACTCGCTGTATACCGACCGCGAGATCTTTCTGCGCGAGCTGATCTCCAACGCATCTGACGCGATGCACCGGCTGCAGTTCGAGATGCTGACCAACCAGGACGTGCTGGACCCCGAGGCCGAGCTGGCGGTGTGGATCGTGGCGGACAGCAAGGCCAAGACGCTGACGATCAGCGACGCTGGCACTGGCATGACCGCCGATGAGCTGACCGCCAACCTCGGCACGATCGCGCAGAGCGGCACCCGCGCGCTGATCGAGCGTTTAGAGGCCGGGCAGCGCGGCAATATTATTGGGCAGTTCGGCGTCG
>JAYUUK010000117.1:0-5313 GCA_043754595.1 Roseiflexaceae bacterium
CGCGCACCGCCGGGAAGTCCACATCGCCGCGCCCGAGCTCGCAGAAGACGCCGCGCGCCACCGACTCGACGCCGCCCCACCCTTGCCGTCGCGACTCCAGCGCGACGTCCGGATCCTGATCTTTGAAGTGAACGTGCCAGATCCTGTCGGCGTGGCGGCGCAGCCCGTCCAGCGGGTCGCCACCGCCGAAGCGGTAGTGGCCGGTATCGAAGCACAGCCCGAGCAGCTCCGGGTCGGTCATCGCCAGCAACTTAGAAGTCTCCTCCGGCGTCTCGACCCAGGTGCCGATGTGATGGTGGAAGACAGTGCGCAGCCCGGTGGCACGCCTGACCGCCAGCGCGATGCGGTCAGCGCCGGCGGCGAACACCTGCCACTGCGCCTCGGCCATGCCCTGCCCCGAGGTGATGCGGCCGGCGAACTGGGTTCGCATCGGGTCCGCGTACGGGTCGTTGCCGAGCACGATCAGCGCCGATGGTCCGCCGACCTCTGCCAGCAACCGGGCGGTGCGGACCGCCTCGGCCTCGCTCTGCGCGTGGCGATCTGCATCGTGGAGCGCCACGCTGACCCACGACCCGAGCAGCGCGAGACTGCGCGCCGCGAGCTCGGCACGCAGCACGTCTGGGTCGGTCGGCATGAAGCCCCAGTCGCCGAGCTCGGTGCCATCGTAGCCGGTGGCGCGCATCTCATCGAGCACCGCAGCGTAGCCGCCGCGCTCGCCTGCAATATTTTCGATGACGCCCCACGAGCAGGGCGCGTTCGCGACTCGTGCCATAGGTTACTCCTGACGGACGGCGCTGACGCGCCGCCACTGATTGCCATGGCTCCGTACGGGCGAAGCACGCGCACACCGATGTCGGACGATCGTCATCGATCTCGGCGCGTGCTTCGCCCCTACCTACCACCGCCATGGCCTCGCTCACCCGCCGCTATGCTACGATACGTGCATCGCCATCAGTTGAGGAGAATGCCATGCAGACGATAGACGCCACGCTGCTCCTGGCCTACAACCGCTGGGCCAACGCGCTCATTCTTGAGCGCGCCGCAGCGCTGACCGCCGATCAGCTCGCCGCGCCCGCCGCCTTCCCGATGGGCAGCCTGCGCGGCACGCTGGTGCACCTGATGAGCGCCGAGTGGATTTGGCGCTCGCGCTGGCAGCGCATATCGCCGGGCGCTATGCTCGCCGAGGCCGACTACCCGACGCTCGCTGCGATCGCGGCGCGCTGGGCGTCTGAGGACGGCGCGCTCGACGCCTACGCCGCTGCGCTCAGCGACGCCGAGCTGGCGCGAACGTTTCATTATACGACTCAGTCCGGCAAAGCCTATAGTAACACTATCGGCGAGACGCTGCACCATATGGTGCTCCATGGCATGCAGCATCGCGCCGAGTGCGCCGCGATGCTGACGTCGCTCGGCCAGTCGCCCGGCGATATCGACATGATCGGCTACCTACGGCAGCGCTAGTGCATTGCCTACTGACCGATTGACAGCTGACGATTGCCGAACACCGCGTCGTGCTGCCGACAAACGCTCGCGCGGCTCAGACGATCCAGCTTGAAACTGCACCAGGACGCTCCTGATGGTACAATTCAGCCGATAGTACCCCCCCCCGCTCTATACAGAGGAATCACGATGCACCACGGCGAGTATAAAGTCCCAGGCGGCAAGCTGATCGTCGCCGACTTCAACCTGACCGACGGGATCATCCACGATGTTCAGCTCAGCGGCGACTTTTTCCTCAGCCCGGAGGAGACGCTCGGGCGTATGGCGGCTACGCTCGAAGGGATGACGGTGATGGATAGCGACGAGGCGATCGCCGACGAGGTGCGCGCCGCCGCCGGCGATGCCGAGCTGATCGGGATCACGCCGGAGGGCGTGGCGCAGGCCATCAGGCGCGGGATAGCCGGGGGCGAGCAGTGAGCCCCCGCGCCGCCGACGCCTGGCGGGCCTATGGCTGGCAGCTGGTGCGCGCCCCGGCGCTGGCACCGCTCATGCACATGGCGCTCGATGAGACGCTGCTCAACGCGCTGATCGCCGGCGAGCGCCCGCCGATGCTGCGGGTCTGGGAGTGGGCCGGGCCAGCGGTGGTGCTCGGGCGGTTCCAGAGCGTGCGCAACGAGGTCGACCCAGACGGCGCGGCGCGCTACGGCGTCGATGTGGTGCGGCGGATCACCGGCGGCGGCGCGATGTTCATCGAGCCTGGCAACACCATCACCTACTCGGTCTACGCCCCGGCGGAGCTGGTGGCCGGCATGAGCGCCGTCGAGTCCTACGCGTTTATGGACCAGTGGGTGCTCGACGCGCTAGCCACCCTCGGCGTGCAGGCCACCTACCAGCCGATCAACGATATCACCTCCCCTGGCGGCAAGATCGGCGGCGCGGCGCAGATCCGGCGCGGCGGCGCAGTGCTGCACCACGTGACAATGGCCTACGACATCGATGCCACCAAGATGCTGCAGGTGCTGCGCATCGGCCGCGAGAAGCTCAGCGACAAAGGCACCGCCAGCGCCGCCAAGCGCGTCGATCCGCTGCGCAGCCAAACGCAGCAGAGCCGCAGCGCGATCGTCGAGCGCTTCATCGCCACCTTCCGCGACCATTACGGCCTCGCCGACACCGACGCGAGCGACGATGAACTCGCCGCCGCCGCCGCGCTCGCCGAGAGCAAGTACGCCACCGAGGCCTGGGCCAAGATCTTGCCGTGAGGTGTTGACGATTGACAATTAACGATTGACGAAGGAAGCGATCGGTCAATCGTCAATTGTCAATTTATCTGGCCTTCGCACAGATTGGCGAGGATGCGCGGATCATCCGGTATCTGTGCCTATCTGTGTCTATCTGTGGACAACCTGAGCGGAACGACAATGCCCAACGCGCCCCACATCGAATTGCCCAAGACCGAGGCCGGCGGCATCCCCGCCGTTGTCCACTCCATGGAGCAGGCGCTGGCCAAGATGGGTCCGCTGCGCAGCGCGCAGACCCTGCTGCGGCTCAATCAGAAGGGCGGCTTCGACTGTATGAGCTGCGCCTGGCCGGATCCAGACGGCGACCGCCACGTCGCCGAATTCTGCGAGAACGGGGCCAAGGCGGTGGCGGACGAGGCGACGACGACGCTGATCGATGCTGCGTTCTTCGCCAGATATAGCGTCGATGATCTCGCAGCCCAGAGCGACCACTGGCTCAACGCCCAGGGCCGCCTGACCGCGCCGATGGCGCTGCTCCCAGGCGCGGCGCACTATACGCCGATCGGCTGGGACGACGCGTTCGCGCTGATCGGCCGCGAGCTCGGCGCGCTCGCATCGCCGGACCAGGCGATCTTCTACACCTCCGGCCGCACCAGCAACGAGGCCGCCTTCCTCTACCAGCTGTTCGTCAGACAGTTTGGCACCAACAACCTGCCGGACTGCTCCAACATGTGCCACGAGTCCTCCGGCGCGGCGCTCAGCGAGTCGATCGGCGTCGGCAAGGGCACGGTGCTGCTCGACGATTTTAACCGCGCCGACCTGATCCTGCTGATCGGGCAGAACCCCGGCACCAACCACCCACGCATGCTGACGGCGCTCCAGGATGCCAAGCGCCACGGCGCGACGATCGTCAGCATCAATCCGCTGCCTGAGGCCGGCCTGTTTCGCTTCAAGCACCCGCAGGAGGTCTCGGGCATTCTTGGGAACGGCACTCGCCTGACCGACCACTTTCTCCAGGTGCGGGTCAACGGCGATCTGGCGCTGCTCAGCGGCTTCGCCAAAGCGCTGCTCGAAATGGCCGCCCATCGCCCAGACGCCATCGACCGAGAGTTCATCGCGGCGCAAACCGCCGGGTTCGCAGCGCTCGCCGCAGCGCTCGCCGCGCTCACATGGGAGGCGATCGAGGCCCAGAGCGGCATCGCCCGCGCTGAGATCGTCACCATCGCCGAGCTGCTCGCCGCCACGCCGAAGATCATCAGCTGCTGGGCCATGGGCCTGACGCAGCAGCCAAACAGCGTCGCGACGATCCAGGCGCTGGCCAACCTCCACCTGCTGCGCGGCGCGATCGGGCTGCCGGGCGCAGGGCTCTGCCCGGTGCGCGGTCACAGCAACGTCCAGGGCGATCGCACCATGGGCATCTGGGAGCAGATGCCAGACAGCTTCCTCGATGCGCTCGGCACACATTTCGGCTTCACGCCGCCGCGCAAGCATGGCCACGATGTGGTGCAGAGCATCGGCGCGATGCACGCTGGCGCAGCCACGGTCTTCGTCGGGATGGGCGGCAACTTCCTCTCGGCCGCGCCAGACACCAGCTTCACCGCCGAGGCGCTGCGGCAGTGCCGCCTGACGGTCCAGATCTCCACCAAGCTCAACCGCTCGCACCTGGTCACCGGCGAGCTGGCGCTGATCCTGCCCTGCCTCGGCCGCACCGAGCGCGACGAGCAGGATTCGGGGCCGCAGCACGTCTCCACCGAAAACTCGATGGGCGTCATCCAGAGCTCGCGGGGCACGCTCGACCCGGCTGCGCCGACGCTGCGCAGCGAGCCAGCGATCGTGGCCGGCATGGCCCGCGCCGCGCTCGGCGAGCGATCGACGGTGGATTGGGCGTGGCTCATCGCCGACTACGACCGCGTCCGCGACGCGATCGCCGCTGTGGTCCACGGCTGCGCCCACTACAATGAGCGCGTGCGCGTCCCCGGCGGCTTCGCGCTGCCCAACCCGGCCCGCGACGGCCGCTTCGAAACCGCAGATGGTAAGGCACACTTCACCGCCCACCCCCTGCCAGACCATAGCCGCGCTCCCGGCGAGCTGGTGCTGATCACGGTGCGCAGCCACGACCAGTTCAACACCACGATCTACGATTATAACGACCGCTACCGGGGCGTGTATGGTGAGCGGCGCGTGATCTTCATGAATGCACAGGACATGGCCGATCGGGGCATTACGGAAAAGCAACTGGTGAACATTGCCAGCCATTTTGAGGGGCAGGAACGGCGGCTGGAAAAATTCATTGCCATCCCATACAACATCCCGCGCGGCAACACGGCTGCCTATTACCCCGAAGCAAACCCGCTTGTACCCGTGGCTTCTGTAGCCTACATCAGCAACACGCCCACGTCAAAATACGTGGTGATTACGGTGGAGCCTGTCAGGGAGTTGGTGGGGATTTAATCATTCAGCCCCTTGATTACCTTGTTCTGAGCGGAATTAGGTCCGAATACGCGGAGGCTTCGCTTAGGGTTTTCGATGGTAAAATAAAATTCGTCGAGGTATTGAATCGTCATCTGAATGTACCGTTTATCGACCAGCGTACTTTGTTCGTACAGGGCATAAATGGCTTTTTTCTGGGCAATGA
>JAYUUK010000118.1:0-5295 GCA_043754595.1 Roseiflexaceae bacterium
ACCGGCCACCACGAGCTGTACGGGATCATCAACCTGATCCACCAGAGCAACTGGATGATCACTCACGAGAAGACCCACCTCATCGATATGGCCCAGTGGCGCCACGATATGCTGGCCAGCGCCGATGCCGACCAGCCGCATATCGAGGTGGCCGAGGTGGTCAACGGGGTGGCCGAGGGGGTCTGATCGCACTGTGCCAAAACTGCCGATCGCCTTTGAAGAGATTGCCCCAGGCCGCTACCTGCTGCGCGATGCGCGGGTGGCGGCCTTCGTTCGCTCGGAGGGGACGCTCGAAGGCCCGATCTTCACCCTCACCAGCCAGCGCGGCGATGGCATGCTCGCCAGGCTGCGCGAGCGCGGCTTCGGCACCCTGACCCTCGCCGACCGCATCGCCGCGCTCCCATCCCCCGCCCGCCGCACGGGGCCGCCGCTCAGACGCACCATCGGCAAGGGCGAGCGCATCGCCCAGATTGACCCGCAGACGCTGTCGTGGGTGACGCTCAGCCACCTCCCCGGCCAGCTCGTTGAGCTTCCCGGCAACGCCATCGTCCGCATCAGGCAGGGGCGCGGCGCGGCGATCTACCTGATCGGCGCCCAGCCCGTCGATGAGCAGCAGGCGCTGCTCGCCGCCTACGCGCTCGCCTCCGGCGGCGTGGTCCCCAGCGCCCAGCGCCCAGACGGTCTGCTGCTCGCCGCCATCCCGCTGCCGCAGCCCTACCTCGAACTGCTCAGCAGTATCGGGCAGCCGCTGGCTGAGGGGACGCTGGTGCCGCCCGCCTGCCTGCCGCTCGCCCGCGCCCTCTTCGCCCGCCTCGGCGTGGCCCTCGATCGGCCAGACGAATCGAAAGACGCCGAAGCCTAGCTCCGGCGCCCGTGACGCTCGCCCGCCGCCGCCGCGCTAGCGCCGATCGATGTACTTCTGCGCGGTGTGGTGCAGGCCCACCGGCTCGGACGTGAACCAGGTGTACGCCAAGCTCACGACGATGCCCAGAAACCCCGCCAGCACCAACAGCCCCATAATGCTCACAATGATCCAGTGAATGACAGGCATGGTATTCTCCTCTTTCTAATACTCTCAGTATACTGCAGCCTGTCAATTGTGATCGCCCAGCTGCGGCGCGTCAGATCTACGCTTTGCCGATGAAATGTCAATCCTTTGCGTACGCCGGTCGCGCCGATCGCGGCCCACGCTCGGTGAACCGCTGCCACAGCGCTAGCAGCAGCGGCGGCAGCGCGCAGCACAGCCCGACGACGCAAAGCGTGCCGAAGCCGGCGGCGGCCATCACAAACCCGCTCCCCAGGCTGCCAACCGCCGAGGCGGCGTTGACGGTGATGTCGGCCCCGCCCTGCAATCTGCTGCGCTCGGCCCCAGCGAGCCCGTCCGTCAGCAGCGACGACCCGCCGATATAGCAGAAGTTCCAGCCCAGCCCCACCAGATACAGCGCCAGCGCTATCCACGGCGTGGCCAGCGAGAACGGCGCCAGCAGACAGCCGGCCATAAGGATCAGCGACCCAATCTCGATCACCGCCCGCCGCCCGATCCTATCGGCCAGCCGCCCCACCAGCGGCGAGAATAAAAACATCCCGAGCGTGTGCGAGGAGAGCACGGTCGCGATCGCGTCGAGGTCCTGCCCGTGGTGGTGCATATGCAGCGATGTGACGGTCATCACCAGCACCATCACGCCCTGCCCGAAGATCATCGCGACTGCGGCGAGCCGCGCTGTCGGGCGCTGTAGCAGCTCGGCGAGCGACCGGCTCGCCGCAGCGGCCACTCCCGGCGCGCTCGGCTGCTCGCCGACGGACTGCGCCAGATGGGCGGCGATATCGCGTGGGTCGGGCCGCAGAAACTGCATGATCAGCACCGCGGCGATCGCAAACAGCGCAGCCCCGCCAAACATGGAGCCGGACAGCGGATCGAGCCCGAGCTGCTGCATCATCGCGCCCAGCGGCGCGACCAGCTTCGGCCCGAGGATCGCCCCCACCGTCCCGGCGAACACCACGTTGGCGATCGCCCGCGAGCGGCGCTCAGGGGTCTGCGCATCGGCGGCGGCGTAGCGCGCCTGGTCGATCGCGCCGCGCGATACGCCGATCAGCGCCAGCCCGAGCAGAAACAGCAGAAACGAGTGGATCACCACCGCCGCCCCGCCGATCACCATCCCGATCGCGCCGACGGCGAACCCTAGCGCCAGGCCGGGGCGGCGGCCGGCGCGCTGCATAAACTGCCCAGCTGGGTAGGCCGAGCTCGCCGCGCCGAGCAGCAGCAGCGTGCCGGGCACCCCGGCCAGCGCGGCCTGCCCGCTCAGCTGCTCGCCGATGATCGGGTTGATCGTCGCGTTGGCGATCAGCCCGGCCGATGCCAGGCTCTGTGTGATCAGCAGCGTCGCGCTGATCGTCCTCGCGACGCCAGAATCGTATCGCATGTGGCTCTTATCCAATCACCAGCTCGGCTCTGCCCATCTCGCGCAGCAGCCGCGGGTACATCTCATACATCGGCTCGACCGCCGGCAGCAGCTTGAGGATCTTGGGGATCGGGCCTTTGGCGACGATCTGCCGCCGCGCCAGCGCCGCCATCAGGTTGACCTTGCCGTGCCAAAACTGGTGCGCCACGTCGGCCTTCATGCTCATCTCCACGTCCGGCTTGAGCGTCGGGTCGTCGCCCCAAATCACATCGAAGAAGCCGCCAGGCTGCGTCGGCGCGCTCGCGGCCCTGATCGTTACGATCGCCAGCGGCTCGTCGTAGCGGAACTGGATATTGAGGTTCGAGTCTTTGATCTTCGGCGCGATCCGCGCGTCGCGCTTCGCCTCATCGTACAGCCGCCCGATGCAGGCGTAGAGGTCATCGTAGTCTTTGAAGACGGTCATGGCGCGCTCCTTTGCGTCGAACACGTATCGAGCGATTATACCGTCATTGCGCTCAGACCGCGCGCCGCACATTTGGCCTGCGGCAGCATGGTAGACCTGTTTTACTGCTGCTGCGCAGCGGAGCTGCGCAGCAGCAAAAGAAAAGTTACTGCCACAGCGCGTAGCGCCCCGCGCGGAGCGCGTCAGAAAAGAAGCTTGATGCGCGGCAGCAGGGGTGTGGGGGCGCAGCCTCCACAATCCTCCCCGGCGCGCAAGCCCCACGATCCTCCTCGGCGCGGCAGCGGGGTGTGGCGCGCAAGCCCCACGATCCTCCTCGGCGCGGCAGCGGGGTGTGGGGCGCAGCCTCCACGATCCTCCTCGGCGGGCAGCGGGGTGTGGGGTGCAGCCTCCACGGTCCTCCTCGTCTCCCTAAATGAATAATATCTCACATCAAACCCAGCGATACGGCTGCGAGATAACAAACCATTCAGCGCCGTAACTTTCATCGTCTCGCTACCTTTTAGTCATGTAACCGACATATAGCGCTAGCGCAGTTTCAGGCTGCATTCTTTGAATCGTGTGAACGTGTGTCGGCAGCGCGACGTGGCAATGGGCAATCGTCAATTGTCAATCGTTCAATTGCCAACACATCAGTGAACACAATCACGGGGGACGTAATGGCTGCAAGCTTAATCATCATTGAACAAGATGCCGATCTCGGGCGATTGTTTGAGGCCATGCTCACCATGGAGGGCCACTACGTCCAGATCGTCGCTTCGGTGGACGAGGGTCGCCGCCTGCTGAGCGGCATCTTGCCCGATCTGGTGATCTTCGATTGGTCGGTGGCCGACAGCGAGGGGACGATCCTGATCGACGAGCTGCGCCAGCGCCCATTCGACATCCCGCTGCTGCTGGTCTGCGGCGCGCTGCCAAAGCAGCACACCTACGAGCATCGCATCACAGAGGGTGTGCCGATCGTCGAGAAGCCATTCGACCTGACGTATTTCTGCCGGACGATCCTCGGCATGCTCGTCCCGCGTGAGCGCGCCATCGCTGCCTGACCTGCGTGGCACGCTTCTTGCCTCTCTTCGTGCATTGGCCGTTATATTCGGCCTTCTCAATCAACGAAGAGGAGTTCCTATGAAGACCGTAGCAGGCGTATTCGAGCGTCAGGCCGACCTTCAGGGCGCACTGGATGATCTGCGCGCCATTGGCGTCGCCAACACCGATATTAGCGTTGTCGCCCAGGATACAAAGGATGCTGGTACGGCAACTGCGACCGGCAACGTGGCCCACACCGCGAGCGGTACCGAAGTGGTCGCGACCAGCGGCGCGGTTCTCGGCGGCGGCATCGGCCTCCTGGCTGGTCTCGGCGCATTTGGCGCGCTCCTGATCCCCGGTATCGGCCCGGTGATCGCGGCTGGTACCCTAGCGACGGCGCTGGCTGGCGCTGGGATCGGTGCAGTGGCTGGGGCGGCGACCGGCGGCCTGGTCGGCTCGCTGATCGATTCAGGCGTCTCTGAAGAAGATGCCCACATGTACGCCGAGAGCGTGCGTCGCGGCGGGACGCTAGTGACGGTCAGCGCGAATGACACGCAGGCCGAAGAGGTGAGCCGGATATTCCATCGCTTCAATGCCATTGATATGAACCAGCGCCGCGAGACCTTGAAGAATGAGGGCTGGTCTCGCTTCGACGGCGATGCGCCGAACCCCGGCATGAAGCGCGATTGGGAAGATAGCAGCAAGGTTGGCACCGGCGCTGGTGCGCTGGCGGGTGCGACAACTGGGGCTGTGGCTGGTGCGGTGGCCGGGCCGATCGGCGCGGTGGTCGGCGGCGTGACTGGCGCGGTAGTCGGTGCTGGCTCGGGCGGTGTGGCCGATGCGGCCGGCGAGCATGCCAAAGATGAGACCCTGTCCGCCGACTCGGATCGGACGATGGAGTACCGCAATAACCCGGACCGACTGCCGCCGATTGTACCGATGGGCGTCAACTCGACCATCGGCAACGCGATCGATAACACGGTCGAGCGCGTCGATGAGGCGAGCTATCGCACCGGCGAGCGCGTTGATACGACGCTCGACACCATGGGCCGCCCGATGCGCGATGCGGGCGACCATGTCAACATGAGCGCCGATGCGCCGAACCCCGGCGTGAAGCGCGACTGGGAAGATAGCAGTAAGGTCGGCACGGGTGCTGGCGCGCTGGCGGGCGCGGCAACCGGGGCTGCGGCTGGCGCGGTGGCCGGGCCGATCGGCGCGGTGGTCGGCGGCGTGGCTGGCGCAGTGGTCGGGGCTGGCTCGGGCGGCGTGGCCGATGCGGCCGGCGAGCACCTCGAGGACGAGGCCAAGGCCAAGACCAAGTAGGCGAATGATGTCTTCTGCTGCCGCGGGCTTTTATGAGCCTGCGGCAGCATGATACCCCCTGAATACTACCGCTGCGCCCCGTGGGGGGGC
>JAYUUK010000119.1:0-5291 GCA_043754595.1 Roseiflexaceae bacterium
TAGGTATAACTCGGGTGGGACGCGCCGACGCTGTTGGCCGCCTGGTCGGCGAGAAACGACGCAGGGAGGTGAGCGTCCAGCGGGAGCAGCACATTATGAGCGGTGGCGTACCCGACGAACGGGTGGTCGATGACCAGCAGATCGAAGTTGGAGACGAGCTGCTGGAGCGGCTGGTCGCCAAACGCCTTGAGCGAGCGCTTGTGCCAGACGATCTCGACATCGGGGTGGAGCTCGTGGAAGCGCTGCGCAGTGGCCAGCATCGGCAGATAGCCGCGCGTATGATCCCAGGTGATGCCAGTCAGCTGCGCCATTGCAGGGCTCGCTTTCTTGCTGGTCTCGTCAGGAACTAAGGAACGAGCGAACGAGCGAACGAGCGAACCGGAAATAAATCCACGTAGCCTGCGGTTTTTGGCCCCTGCACTCCGCTTAGCTTCAGGCTCGGCGCGCCAATCTCTGGCTCTCGTTCCCTAGTTCCCTGGCTCCTTATCGCGTCTGGCCGTCTCACTCAGCCCGGCGCTGGTCTGGTGGACCTTGTAGCGCACCATCGTCCCGAGCGAGTCCGCGTCGCGGCGGCGGCAGGCGGCGAGGATCGCGGTGGCCTCGAACAGCGATGTCCTGGCGCGCTCGGGGAACGACAGCAGCTGGAGCCGGCGGTAGCGCTCGCTACTATCCCACAGCTGCCCGAGGATATCGAGCAGGTATGAGCCGCGGGCCGCGCGGTAAATCGTGAAGTGAAACAGCCGGTTGGCCTCCAGAAATGCCTCGTCGTCGTCGCGCTCGGCGGCGGCGGCCATCAGCGCGTACTGCCTGGCGATCTCGGTCACGTCGGCGTCGGTCAGATTGGGGGCGGCGAGCCGGGCAGCGTGCTCTTCGAGCACCTCGCGGACGTGATAGATATCGACCAACTCGTCGAGCGAGAGCGCCTCGATATAGACCCCGCGGTGCGGCACATTGCGCACCAGCCCGCTGGACTGAAGCCGGGCGAGCGCCTCGCGCACCGGCACCACGCTCACACCGAAGCGCTGCGCCAAGTCGTTCTGGTCGATCCAGGTGTCGGGTGGTAGCTCGCCGCTGAGGATCATATCGCGCAGCTGCTCAAGCACCTGCTGCGCGATCGTTCGCTGGTTGGTCTCTGCCACCGCCGCCTCACGTTTCACTCGTCGCCTCGCGCTCCAAGTATATAATTTATTTTGTTGCCGTGTCAAGTGTTGACAGTATGGCCAAAGGCGTGTACATTTGGCGCATCGCATATAAAATCGTAAGGACGACGCCGTGCCAACGACCATCATTGACGTGACCGTCAGCGATATTCGTTTCCCCACCTCCCGCGAGCGCGATGGCTCAGACGCGATGAACCCCGACCCAGACTACTCGGCCGCGTACGTGATCCTGCACACCGACGCCGATCTGGCCGGCCACGGGCTGACGTTCACCATCGGGCGCGGCAACGATCTGTGCTGCGCCGCGATCCGCTTACTGGTGCCGCTGATCGTCGGGCGGACGCTGGAGAGCTTCACCGCCGACATGGGCGCGTTCTACCGCCACATCACCGGCGACTCGCAGCTGCGCTGGATCGGCCCGGAGAAGGGCGTCATCCAGCTCGCCACCGCTGCCGTGGTCAACGCCGTCTGGGATCTGTGGGCCAAACAGCAGGGCAAGCCGCTGTGGAAGCTGCTGGCAGATCTGACGCCGGAGGAGCTGGTGCGCTGCATCGACTTCCGCTATATCGCCGACGCGCTCACGCCAAACGATGCGCTCCAGCTGCTGCACGCCATGGCCGCCGGCAAGGCGGAGCGCGAGCGTGAGCTGCACGCGCGCGGCTACCCGGCTTACACCACATCGGCCGGATGGCTCGGCTACAGCGATGATAAGATCCGCCACCTGTGCCGCGAGGCCATCGCGCAGGGGTTCACACACATTAAGCTCAAAGTTGGGGCCGATCTCGAGTCCGATCTCAGGCGGGCGGCGATCATCCGCGAGACGATCGGCCCCGACCGCACGCTGATGATGGACGCTAACCAGGTGTGGGACGTGCCGCAGGCGATCGCGGCGATGGCGCGGCTCGGCGCGTACCGGCCGCTCTGGATCGAGGAGCCGACCAGCCCCGATGATATCCTGGGGCACGCCACCATCGCCCGCGCCATCGCGCCGATCGGGGTGGCCACCGGCGAGCACGTCCACAACCGGATCATGTTTAAGCAGCTGCTCCAGGCCGGCGCGATCAGCTTCTGCCAGATCGACGCCGCGCGCGTCGGCGGGGTGAATGAGAACCTGGCGATTATCTTGATGGCCGCTAAGTTCGGCGTGCCTGTCTGCCCACACGCCGGCGGGGTCGGGCTGTGCGAGTACGTCCAGCACCTCTCGATGTTCGATTTCATCGCGATCAGCGGCACAATGGATGGCCGGATCATCGAGTACGTCGACCACCTGCACGAGCATTTCGTCGAGCCAGTCGTCATCCGCCGCGCCCACTACATGCCGCCGCAGCTGCCAGGCTACAGCATCGAGATGCGGCCCGAGTCCCGCGCCACCTTCGCCTACCCCGACGGCGCCGCGTGGCGTAGCAGTGAGTAGCCAGGAGCCAGGAGCCAGGAGCCAGGAGGCGGATGCCGCTGTAGGGACGCAGCCTGCTGCGCAGCGGGGGTTTGGGGGCTGCGCCCCCACGATCATCATTCTTTACTTCGCATTGTAGCTATCACAACCACTACTGCTGCACAGTTTCGCTGCGCAGCAGCAAGAAACAAGACTTCCACGCTGCCCCAGGCAAGGAGAAGCGACGTTGTACCAACCGACCAAAGAATCGATCACATCGCACACCGTCCCGCAGTGGTTCGACGACGCCAAGCTGGGGATCTTTATCCACTGGGGGCTGTACTCCATCCCCGGCTGGGCCCCCACTACCGGCCCGCTCCATCAGGTTATCGCCGAGCAGGGCTGGGGCGCATGGTTCGGCCGCAACCCCTACGCCGAGTGGTACCTGAACTCGCTGCGCATCCCCGGCTCGCCGACCGCCGCGTACCACCGCGAGCATTTTGGCGAGACCAGCTACGCCGACCTCGCGGCGCAGTTCAACGCACAGATCGCCAGCTGGAACCCCGCCGCCTGGGCCGAGCTGTTCAAACAGGCCGGCGCGCGCTACGTCGTCCTCACCACCAAACATCACGATGGATTCCTGCTCTGGCCGAGCCAGACGCCCAACCCAACCATCCCCGGCTACCACGCCGAGCGCGACCTGGTGGGCGACCTGACCGACGCCGTCCGCGCCGCCGATATGCGCATGGGCCTCTACTACTCCGGCGGGCTGGACTGGACTTTCAACGATAAGGTCATCCAGGATATCATGGACCTGTTCATGGGCGTGCCCCAGACCCCCGAGTACGTCGCCTACGCCGACGGCCACTTCACCGAACTGATCGACCGCTACCAGCCGATCGCGCTCTGGAACGATATCGCCTACCCGGCCGCCGCCAACCTTTGGCAGCTGTTCGCCCACTTTTACAACAGCGTGCCGGAAGGCGTGATCAACGACCGCTTCATCCAGGGGCCTGGGCCGCAGGAGCAACCGACCGATCTCTCGGACTTCGGCGATGGCAGCACACCGCTCCCCACGCCGCAGCACTGGGATTACCGTACGCCCGAGTATGCCTCCTACCCGGAGATTCAGCCGTACAAGTGGGAGACCTGCCGCGGCCTCGGCTTCTCGTTTGGCTACAATCGCAACGAGAGCGACGCCGAGATGCTCTCGCCAGCCGAGCTGGTGCGCTCGTTCGTCGATATCGTCAGCAAGAACGGCAACCTGCTGATCAACGTCGGCCCGATGGGCGATGGCAGCATCCCGCAGGCCCAGGCCGACCGTCTGCTGGCCCTTGGCAGCTGGCTGGAGGTCAACGGCGAGGCGATCTACAGCTCCCGGCCGTGGCAGCGGGCTGAAGGGACCACCGATGCTGGCGTCCCACTGCGCTTCACCCAGCGCGAGGGCGTCTTGTACGCGCTGCTGCTCGACACGCCGCCTGACGGCGCGCTGACTCTCCACGATGTCGTTGTCCCCGCCGGTGCCAGCGTCGCCCTGCTCGGCGGTACGGCGCTACCCTGGGAGCAGCGCGGCACCGACCTGGTTGTCACGCTGCCGCAGCTGCCAGATGCCCCGGCCCACGCGCTGCGCATCGGCTGACCGCCCGCGATTCGCCTCTCCCCGGCGCCCGCGCCGCCGTGTGGGCGAAGCAAGCGCTCGAAATCCCATCTCTCCCGGGATCGACCGTGCGCGCTTCGCCCCGCCCCCTCGCTCCACACCTTTCCGTAGCAAAACCGCTTGTATACAACTTGTTAACTTTCGCGACATGTCGCCACTGTTTGTGGTGGGTTCATCGCGCTCCAGCGGCGGATCGTATCCCTATATATGACATTATCGTAAGCCGATCGCGCTTGACTCACGGAAAAGTGTTCCCTATACTGTGTCTATACATTAAGCACATATTAAGAGATTGTTCAGGGTCTATTAAGCGCACTTGTCCGGGCGCACGAATCGGCCCGGCTCATTTTTCGCTTCAGGCGTCCTAGCCTGTGTAGCACACGGGTGCATGCCATCGGTCTCCGACTGGCCGATCGCTTGCCGACTCGCTTGTTATGCATCTGCGCGCCAGTGTTGGCGCGCCGCCGTATCAGATTCGAGGAGGAACACGTGAACCTGGAGATCTCAACTGTGCTGCTCGGCAGCTTCTTTCTGCATCTCGCCGCCGATGTGATCGCCATCGCCATCGTCGCGTTTGCGATCTACTTCCGCCGTCACTCGCGGCGCGACCTGCTGATGATTTACACCACGCTCAACATCGGCTTATTCGTCGCAATGACGGTCATCTCGCTCCAGAGCACCGCGATCGGCGTCGGATTCGGCCTGTTCGCCATCCTCTCGATCATCCGCATCCGCAGCGAGGAGTTCAGTAACTCCGAGCTGGCCTACGCCTTCATCGCGCTGATCCTGGCGCTGGTCAACTCGCTCGGCGTGACCAACGCGCTGCCGACGCTCAACGATCTGGTGTTCGTCTTGGTACTTAACACCGTGGCGATTATGGTGGTGTATGTCATGGATCACCCAAAGCTGCTGCGGCAGATCGGGCAGCAGAAAATCATTCTCGACACCATTCACGCGAATGACCAGAGCCTGCGCGCCGACCTTGAAAAACGGCTGAATGTGCGCGTCCTGGACTACGCCATCACGAACGTCGATTATGTCCGCGAGGTCACGACGCTGAATGTACGCTACGCCACCGATACAAAATAGTAGAAAGTGACAC
>JAYUUK010000120.1:0-1801 GCA_043754595.1 Roseiflexaceae bacterium
GTCGATCCCGTCGGCGGCCACCGTCTTGGAAACAAAGATCGCCGCGTGCGAGGCCGAGCTCGCCACGTTGCGCCACGCCGCGACCGGCCCGCAAATCCCGGCGGTCACCGCCGGCACCGCCAATATCGCCACGATCCAGACGATCATCTATCAATTTCTTGGCGGCGCACCGTCGCCCGATAGTCGGGCGCTGCTCGACCACTATCTCGACGCGCTTGAGGCAGATTGCCAGCGCTTGCGCCTCGAACGCATCGCTACCAAGCGGCAGAGCGGCAACGAGACCAGCACCACCCCGGTCCTGCGCCTCGAACGGGTCTACACCACGCTGACCACCACCGCGCTGCCCCGCTCGACGCTGCGCAAGGTGCGCCTGTTGCCAGCGGAACAGCTACACAGGTTGCTGGTTCGTGCCAAGCGGTTAGATGCGCGAACGAATCGCCTGCAATTCGACACACTGATGCCAGCAGTGGTCCCACCGCAGGACGTGCGCATACTCCACATCAACGAAATCGATCTTGCCGAACACGGCGCTCATCTCCAGATTGCACGGCGCGTCAATCTTATCGATGCCGATGTCCTATCGCTGCCAGAACTATTCACGCATACGAGCGAGCGCCTCGTCGAATTCGACCTTCGCCGCCCCGAGTTAGTCACCGAGGCGATCGGTGAGCAGCCGCTGCTGGTGTTGCTCGGCGAGCCGGGCGCGGGCAAGAGCACGGTGTTACGCTATCTGGCGCTACTGCTGGCGCGGCAGTTACGTGGTCAGTCTGCCACGGTCCCCGGCTGGACGCAGCCGCCGTGTGTGCCAATCCTCTGCCCGCTGGCCAGCGTGACGGCGCGGATGACTGGCGAAGGCGAGGACGCCACGGCTGCACTGTTTGCCACATTGCGCGGCCTGCTCGAATTTAACGCGGTGCGCGCCGGGCTGGGCGGCTACCTGGACGATGCGCTGCGCTCGGACACGGTCCTGCTGCTGCTCGATGGACTCGATGAGCTCTCGGCAGATGCAGCGCCGGGCAAATCCAGCATCCGCGCGCTGGTGGCCGACGCGATCCGCACGCTCGCCCGTCAACTCCCTGGCATTCGGATCGTGGTGACCAGCCGCACCCTGCCGTATGCCGAGCCGGGCGCGTGGCATCTCACCGCCGAGGATGGCTGGGCGCAGCGCACCATCGCGCCGCTGGCGTTCGGTCAGGTGCGGCAGTTCGTGACCGACTGGTACGCGGCGATCGCCGAGGAGATGGAGACGCTCAGCGACGATGAGGCAGCACAGCGCGCCGCCGATCTGATCGCCACGCTCGACGCGCCATCGTATGCGCGGCTGCGCGAGGTGATCGGCTCGCCGCTGCTGCTGACGATGCTGGCGATCCTGCACAACAACGACGCGCGTGGGCTGCCGCGCGACCTCGTGCAGCTCTACGAAGAATTCGTCCAACTGCTGCTGGACCGCTGGGAGCCGGTGCGGTCGCTCACGGCGCCCCGCCCCGGTCTGCTCGAACGGCTAGGCAGCCTGCCGGGGCTGGAGCTGGACACGCTGCGCGAGGTACTGCATGAGCTGGCGTTCGACGCACATGCCAATGCCAAGGGTCAGCAGGCGCGCGGCATCATCGATGGCGATAAGCTCGATGGGCGGCTGCTCCGACTGTTCCGGCGCTTCACCGCCACGCCAAGCACACCGCTGGCCAGCTTCATCGAGGCGCTGCGCTTCGACGCCGGGCTGCTGCAAGAACTGGCCGACCGCCAATACGCCTTTCCGCACCTCACATTTCAGGAGTATCTGGCTGCCTGCCGGTTGAGCGAG
>JAYUUK010000121.1:0-1800 GCA_043754595.1 Roseiflexaceae bacterium
GTCGCGCCAGGCCACGTGCCGGTCCATTTCTTCACCACGCGCTCGCCGGCCAGCAGTCTCACGATCTACGCCGCTGGCGTCGGGTACCTGATCTCGCCGAGCGACCAGGCCGGCTTCATCAGTGACCTCGACGAGCGACGTAAGCTTGGGGCAGCGCGCGCCGTGACCGCCACCACCAGCGCCGATCGGCTGTTTCTCAGCGCATTCTGGAACGACCCGGCAGTGCGCTGGCTGCTGGCGCTCGTACTAATGGTGAACCTCGCGGCGCTCGGCCTGCTGACATTGCGCTATGGCGCGCTACCACAGACCCTGGAGATGCGCTTCGACTCGGCTGGCGGCGTCTCGGGCATGCGCCCGCGCTTCCAGATCCTGTTTTTGCCGCTGGCAGCGTTTGGCCTCTCGCTGGTCAACCTGCTGATCGGGCTGGTCATCTTTCGCCGCGAGCCAGACGGCGCGCGGCTAGTGCAGGGCGCATCGCTGCTCATCCAGCTGCTGTTCGCCGTGGCGGTACTCTCGGTGATGCGGTAGGGGAGCCAATAATGCGAGTACTGCTGGTCGGGGCTGGCGGGCGCGAGCACGCGCTGGCCTGGAAAATCGCGCAATCGCCGCTGCTCGCGGCGCTGTTCATCGCCCCAGGCAACCCTGGCACCGCCGCCTTTGGCGTGAATGTGCCACTCGCCAGCGATGACCTGGAGGGGCTGGTGCGCTTCGCTGCCAGCCAGCAGATCGACCTGGTGGTGGTCGGACCCGAGGCACCGCTGGCCGCCGGGCTGGTGGACCAACTCGCCGCCGCCGGGATCGCCGCATTTGGGCCGATCGCCGCCGCCGCAAAAATCGAGAGCAGCAAGACGCACGCGAAGCTGCTGATGGAGCGCGCCGACGTGCCGACGGCGCAGACGTTCACTTTCACCAATGTGGCCGATGCGCTGAGCTTCGCTCGCCAGAGCGGCACGCCGTGGGTCGTGAAGACCGACGGGCTGGCGGCGGGCAAAGGCGTGGTGGTGGCCGAAACGGTCGACGCGACGCTGGCAGCGATCGAGCGGCTGGGGGCGGGCGGCGCGCGGCTGCTGCTCGAGCAGGTGCTGGTCGGCGAGGAGATCTCGCTGATCGCGCTGTGCGATGGCGAGCGCGCGCTGATGCTGCCGGCGGCGCAGGATCACAAGCGCCTCGGCGATGGCGATACCGGCCCCAACACCGGCGGGATGGGAGCCTACGCGCCAGCGCCGCAGCTGACCGCAGACATGCGCGACGAGGTCGAGCGGCGCATCCTGCTGCCGATCCTGCGCACCATGGCCGCCGACGGCACGCCGTTTCGCGGCGCGCTGTACGCCGGGCTGATGCTGACGCCGCACGGCATCAAGGTGCTCGAATTCAACGCCCGCTTCGGCGACCCAGAGACCCAGGCGCTGCTGCCGCTGATCGACGGCGACCTGCTGCCGGTGCTCGATGCCTGCGCCCGCGGCATGCTCGCCCCCGAGATGCTCCAGATCTACGACGGTGCTGCGGCCTGCGTGGTGCTGGCGGCGGCCGGCTACCCCGAGCGGCCGCGGCGCGGCGACGCGATCGACGGCGTCGAGGCGGCGGAGGCCGAGGGCGGGCTGATCTTTCATGCCGGGACGATGCTAGAGGACGGGCGGCTGCTGACCGACGGCGGGCGCGTGCTGGGAGTGACCGGCCGCGGCCGGACGGTGCGCGCCGCCATCGAGCAAGCCTATGCGCTGGTGGATATGATCGGCTTCGACGGCATGCAGCTGCGCCGCGACATTGGGCATAGCGCGCCGCCCGCGTGGTGAGCATCGG
>JAYUUK010000122.1:0-5275 GCA_043754595.1 Roseiflexaceae bacterium
AAGCTGCGGCGTATGCCGCCCGAGCCAGAGCTCGCCCGGCAGATCATTGCGGTGATCGGAGCCGGCAGCGGGATCGGACGCGAGGTGGCGCGCCGCCTCAGCCGCGAGGGGGCGCATATCGTCTGCGTCGACCGCGACCTGGGGGCGGCGCAGGCCGTGGCCGCCGAGCTCGGGGCGCGGCGCGGCGCGGGAATCGGCGTGGCCGGCAGCGGGATCTCCGGCTGCGGGCCGTGCATCGCACTGGCCGCCGACATCACCGACCGCGCGACGGTGCGGGCGCTGCTCGGCCAGATCGCGCTGGCCTACGGCGGGCTGGACAGCGTGGCCGTCACCGCCGGCGTGATCGTCGCCTCCGACACCAGCGGCCACATCCCGGATGAGAAGTGGGCGCTGACCTTCGCCATCAACGTCACCGGCAGCTATATCGTCGCCGATGAGGCCGCGAGCCTGTGGCGCGACCAGGGGCTGCCAGCCAACCTGGTGCTTACCACCAGCGCCAACGGTGTGGTGGCTAAGAAGGGGACGCTGGCATACGATACGTCGAAGGCCGCCGCCAACCACCTCACCCGCGAGCTGGCCGTCGAGCTCGCGCCGCTGGTGCGGGTCAACGCCGTCGCGCCTGCCACCGTCGTCGAGGGCAGCGCTATGTTCCTGCGCGACCGCGTGGTCTCATCGCTGACGAAGTACGCCGTGGATTTTGACGCATCGGAGAGCGACGACGCGCTGCGGGCCAGGCTGACGCAGTTCTACGCCGAGCGCACGCTGCTCAAGCGCCCGATCACGCCGGCGGACCAGGCCGAGGCTTACTACCTGCTGATCGGCGGGCGGCTGGCACGCACCACTGGCCAGATCATCGCCGTCGACGGCGGGCTGTTCGAGGCGTTTTTGCGCTAGGGCGGGGCAAGGAGCCGGTAGGCAAGGAGCAAGGAGCCAAGGAGCCAAGTAGAGCAATCCTCCGTGCGTTGCACACGCGCGAAGCGCAGCGCGGGGGTTTGGGGGCCGGGTACCCTCTGGGTGCCCCCGAGATCTCCCCCTTCCCTCCGCTGATAGGATTGCTATAGTCAATAGTCAATTGGCGCGTCTATCTGTGGACAACCTGCCCGGAGATGAGCGGATTATGTCTTTACAAACCTTTATCGCCGTAGACCTCGGCGCATCATCTGGCCGCGTCTGCCGCGTCGCGTGGGACGGCGAGCGCTTCGATCTGCGCGTCGCCCATCGCTTCGCCAACACCCCGGTCAGCGTGCTGGGCCACAGCCACTGGGATGTGCTCGCCCTCTGGCGCGAGATCAAGGCCGGCATCGCGCAGATCGCGGAAGCCGCACCCATCAGCGTCGGTGTGGATACCTGGGCGGTGGACTACGCGCTGCTCGATTCCAGCGGGCAGCTGCTCGGCAACCCCTACATCTACCGCGACCGCCGCACCGACGGGGTGCTGGAGCGAATGACGGCCCGCGTCCCGCGCGAGCGGATCTTCGCGCTCACCGGCATCCAGTTCATGCCGATCAACACGCTCTACCAGCTCGCCGCCGCCGCCGCACAGGGCGACCCGCAGCTTGAGGCGGCGCGCACGCTGCTGACCATCCCCGACCTGTTTCACTACTGGCTCTCAGGCGCGACCGCCGCCGAGTACACCAACGCCACCACCACCCAGATCTACCATGCCCACGAGCGCCGCTGGGCCACCGAGCTGCTGCGCGACCTCGGCATCCCCCACCACTTCCTGCCGCAGGTGCTCCAGCCGGGGACGCAGATCGGTCAACTGCTCCCGGCCGTGGCCAGTGAAGTCGGGCTGCCGGCCAGCGTCCGCGTGGTGCTACCTGCCAGCCACGATACCGCATCGGCCGTGGCCGCCGTGCCGCACCTGGACGCCAGCAGCGCCTACATCTCAAGCGGCACCTGGAGCCTGGTGGGCGTGGAGACCAGCGCGCCCCGCACCGACGCCCGCGCGCTGGCGGCCAACGTCACCAACGAGGGCGGCGTGGGCGGCACCATCAGGCTGCTCAAAAACGTGATGGGGCTCTGGCTGCTCCAGGAGTGCCAGCGGGTCTGGGGCATCGGCTGGGACGCGCTGCTGGCCGAGGCCGCCGCCGCCGAGCCGTTCGCCGCGATCATCGACCCCGACGACCCGTCGCTGCTGGCCCCCAACCATATGCCGCGCGCCATCGCCGCGCTGTGCCAGCCAGCGCCCACGAGCCGGGGAGCCATCGCGCGCTGCGCGCTGGAGAGCCTGGCGCTCAAATACCGTCGCACCGTCGAGCTGCTGGAGGAGCTGACCGGTCAGCCGATCGACACTGTCCGGATCGTCGGCGGCGGCAGCGCCAACGCCATGCTGTGCCAGATGACCGCAGACGCATGCGGCCGCCAGGTGGTGGCCGGGCCAGTCGAGGCCACCGCGCTCGGCAACGCGCTGGTCCAGGCGATCGCCGCTGGGGCCGTCGCCAGCCTCGCCGAGGGCCGCGCCGCCATCGCGCGCTCTGTGCAGACCACCGCCTACACGCCGCGTAACGCCGCTGCCTGGGACGCAATCGCCGCCAAAGCGCATTGACGATTGACGCCCATGCCAACCCCAAACATCATCATCATCGCCGTCGATACCCTGCGCGCCGACCATCTCGGCTGCTACGGCTACGCCCGCCCGACCTCGCCCAACATCGACGCCCTAGCGCGCACCAGCGTCCGCTTCGAGCGCGCCTTCGCCGCCGCCATCCCGACGATGCCGTCGTTCACCGCGATGCTCACTGGCGTCCACCCCTACCGCTCCGGGGTGGTCTCACATATTGGCACGCACCCGCTCGCCAGCCACTACCGCACCCTGCCGCAGCTGGCGCAGGCCGCCGGCTACACCACCGTCGGGCTGGATAACCTGGTGACCCAGGGCGACGGCCGCGGCACTCACTTCGCCCGCGGCTACGACCACTACGTCGGCTTCACCTACCGGCCGTTCAGCGACCAGAGCCGCTGGCTGACCGACCGCGCCATCGAACTGGCCGGCGCCAACGCCGCCGATCCGCTACTGCTGTTCATCCACTACTGGGACCCGCACACCCCATACGGGCCGCTCCCGCCCTACGATACGCTGCACTACACCCCTGGCAGCGGCGCATACGATCTGCGCGATGTGATCGCCCGCTCGCCCGAGTACTACGCCGGCTTCCTGGCCGATATGAAGCTGAAAATCCCAGACGACTACGCCTACGTCGTGGCCCAGTACGATGGCGAGATCAGCCAGGTGGATGCCCAGATCGGGCGGCTGCTGGACGGGCTGCGCGCCACTGGCGTGCTGGACCACAGCATCGTCGTGCTGGTCGGCGACCACGGCGAAGCATTTGGCGAGGGCGATTTCCACTTCGACCACCACGGCCTCTACGATGCCGTGACTCGCGTCCCGCTGCTGATCGGCGCGCCTGGCATCGCGCCGCGCGCCGTCGCATCGCTGGCCTCAAGCGATGATCTGCTTCCAACCATCGCCGAGCTCGCCGGCATCCCGCTGCCGGCCTACCCGCTCACCGGCGTCAGCCTCGTCCCGACGCTCGCCGATGACACCCCGGCGCGACAGTTCGTCGTCACCACCGAGAACACCCGCCAGTGCTCGATCGCCTACCGCACGACGGAGTGGAAGCTCATCCTGCCGATCGTCGCAGACGCCGCCGGCGCGCCCATCCCCGACTTCTACGGCGAGCCTCGCGACCCGCAGCCGCTGCTGTTTGAAATGGGAGCCGCAGCTGGCGAGAGCACCAACCGCGCGGCGGAGCGCCCCGCCGTGCTGGCCGCCCTCCTCGATAGCCTCAGCGACTGGCGAAGAGCCACGCTAGCTGGCGCGCCTGACCCACTGCTGACCCAGCCGCTCACGCTCTCGATGGCGACCTTCATGGAGCGCGTCATCCGCCGCGCCAGGCATTGAGCCGCCGCGCCCCCCCGAGCGGCACAATTCTTGCACCATTGACGATTGACGAACGTCGCGTCGCGCTGTCGACAAGCGTTCGCGCACAGCGGGGGCGCAGCAGCAGTCGAATCTCTCCGCACAGCGGGGGTGTGGGGGTGCAGTCCCTCAACTCTTTCACGGCGCGCAGCGCACAGCGGGGGCGTGGGGGTGCAGTCCCTCAACTCTTTCACGGCGCGCAGCGCACAGCGGGGGTGTGGGGCCACATCCTTACCCCCTCATTCCCTTTCCAATCCGGTAGGATTAAACATAAAGAGGCACACCATGAGACCACAAACAGCCCTTGGCCTGCTCGGCGTCATCGGTGCCGGCGTGGCGATCGCCATGCGGCGCGTCGAGCCGTACAGCTTCAAGGATCGGGTGGCGCTGATCACCGGCGGGAGCCGGGGCCTAGGTCTGGTGCTGGCGCGGCAGCTGGCCGCCGAGGGCGCGCGGCTGACGCTGGTGGCCCGCGACGCGCAGGAGCTGGCGGTAGCCGCCGAGGAGCTGCGCGGCTACGGCACGCAGGTGGAGACCTGCATCGCGGACGTGCGGCAGCAGGAGGCGGTGAACCAAGCAGTCGCGCAGACGATCCAGCGCTTCGGCCGGATCGATATGCTCATCAATAACGCCGGCGTGATCAAGGCCGGCCCGATCGAGCACATGGGCGTCGATGACTACCGCGAGGCGATCGACACGCATATGATGGGGCCGCTATTTGGCATGATGGCAGTCGCGCCGCATATGCAGCGCCAGGGCGGCGGGCGGATCGTCAACATCGCATCGGTCGGCGGGCTGGTGTCGGTACCGCATCTGGTGCCATACTGCGCCAGCAAGTTCGGGCTGGTCGGCCTGTCGGACGGCTGGCGCGCCGAGCTCGCCAGGCACAACATCGCCGTCACCACCGTCTGCCCAGGGCTGCTGCGCACTGGCTCGCACGTCAACGCCAAGTTCAAGGGCCAGCACGAGCAGGAGTTCGCCTGGTTCTCGATCGCGGACTCGCTGCCCGGAATCTCCGCCGACGCGCAGGACGCGGCGGGGCAGATCATCGCGGCGGCGCGCCGCGGCCAGGCCAGGCTGACGATCTCAGTGCCCGCCAATCTGATCTCGGCGGCCAACGCGCTCGGGCCGGGGCTGGTGGCCGGCGCGATGAAGCTCACCGCCGCCGCATTGCCGGGCCCGGTCGGCCCAGAGGGCGACGCAGTGCAGACCGGGTGGGAGAGCCGCTCGCCGATGGTGCCAGGCCTGCTCACCGCACTCGCCGATCAGGCAACGGCGGACAACAACGGGCTGATCGCCGCTCCATAGCGCCATCGCCCGCGCGCCATCGCCCCGTACGGGCGAAGCAAGCGC
>JAYUUK010000123.1:0-1798 GCA_043754595.1 Roseiflexaceae bacterium
GCCGCCTCGATCCGTTTGAGCAGATCATCATAGCGAATATTGATCTCGCCCGCCGGGTGCTCGCTCCAGCGGCGCTGCGGCTGCTCGATGGTCTCGCGCCAATTGCGCGCCGCCAGCCGATCGAGCGTATCGCTCAGGCCGAGCGTATGGACCGCAACAATGTGCCGCTCACGCCGCGCCGCATCGTCGGTGCTGGTCAGGAACAACAGCGCGCAGTCGACGTTGGCGTCGGGCCAGATTCCCTGCGGCAGATCTACGATCTGCTCAATGGTGCCGCTCGTGAGCAGCGCGCGCCGCAGCTGGACGGCGTTCGTGCCCATGAGATACGTATTTGGCGTGATGAATCCAAGCTTCCCGCCAGCGCTGAGCAGCCGTAGCGCCAGCCCAAAGAAGAAGACGTAGGTATCTGGCTTGCCCTGAAACACCTCGGGCCACTCGCGCCGCAGCATCGTCTTGTACTCATCGCTGAGGGTAGCGCCGTACGGCGGGTTAGCCACCACAAACGCGAAGCCACGTTCGTAGGGCGTACCTGGCGGGCGCAGCTTGATCTGCGCCACCTCATCGCTCTCGTCGGCGATCTGCGTGCTATAGCGGGCATAGGCGTAGACATCGGTCGGGCGAACCAGCGCGTCATCGTTGTAGATGTGAAATCGCCCGATCGATGGCCGCGTGCCACGATCGAGCACCAGACGCACCAGATCCAGCATCTGAATCAGCAGGTTGACCTCGGCCAGATAACAGGCGAACGGGTTGAGGTCGAAGCCATAAAATGTATCGCGTACGCGCTGGATCACCGCCACCGGGTCGGCGAGCTGCCCGCCGCCGCGGGTGTAGCTCTGCACCAGCCGCCGCGCCGCCGCGACCAGGAATGAGCCACTGCCGCACGCCGGGTCGATCAGCCGCCGATGCTCGCCGACGATTGCGCTGCCGGTGACATACCCGACTTCGTCCAGGATGTAGCTCACCACCTCAGGTGGCGTATAATACTGGCCCTTCTCACGTTTTTCCTTGCGCGCCACGTAGCTGTTGTAGATCGTCCCGATCAGGTCGGCGTCGATCTGTGCGAAGTTGAACCGGCTCAGCCGCGAGAGCGTCTGCATCAGCCGGGCGCGGTCGAGCCGATACCAGTTGAACAGCTCGCGACCCGTAAAGAAGTGGGCATAGATATTCTGCGCGTTGCGATAGGCCATATCGAGCAGTGGCTCGTAGGGATTGCCATCGGCGAAGCGCATGTAGCGGGCGATATCCTCCTCTTTCCAGTGCTTGATACCACCGTCCGAGAGGAATCGCTGCGGGAAAATCTGCTTATCCTCGCAGATTCGGATCAGCAGCAGCCTGATGAAGACGACATACGCCGCTTGCAGCGCAAACTCCTGCTGCTGCTGCTGCGCGTCCATCGCGCCGAACGTGGTCTGCTGTACCAGCGCGCGCCAGTTGTCGAAATCTTCGGCCACCGCCCGATCGGCGCGGTAGGTGTGGCGCAGCTCGGCCTGGTGCCGCCGCCAGCGCAGCACGATATCGCAGTACTCTTGGAGATCTTTCTCCACGCCGGCGAGCTCGGCAAAGCTGCTCCAGGGCTTGCTCGGGCGGGGCGCGGCCTTGCGCTCGCGCGCAGCGTTCACAATGCCGAGTAGCTGCCGCACGAGATCGTCGATATACAGCTGCCGCTGCTGTGGGTTCGTCACATCGATCAGCAGCGCCTCGATCGCGGCGACGTCCTCGCCGCTGAGGCCGACGGTGCCGCGCACCGCAGCGATCGATCCGAGCAGCTTGCCGCGTTGCCCACCAAGCTTGGTAG
>JAYUUK010000124.1:0-1797 GCA_043754595.1 Roseiflexaceae bacterium
CGGTTGCCATGCTCGGCGAGGGCCAGGCACAGCGGCAGCAGCGCGCGCGCCGCCTTGGCTGTACGGAGCGGCGCATCGGTGGCGAGCTTGAGCGCCCGCTGGATCGCCGCGCGCCGCTCCTCCTGATCAGCCTCGGTCTGCTTGGAGAGCTTGTAGGCCGCCGAGACGCTGCCGAACACCGCGATGTCCTCCTCGGCCAGTCCTTCGAGCTCGCGCCGCAGCGCCTCGGCCTGCGCCCGGATCTGCCGCACCTTCGCCTCGACGGCGACGTACTGCTTCTTGCCGATCGTCAGGTCGCAGACCATCGTCACTAGCCCGGCGGCCATCGCGCCGGTGAGCGCCGCCACGCTACCGCCGCCCGGCGTGGACGATCCGGAGGCGAGCGTGTCCATGAAGTGCCGCAGCGGCGCCTCAAAAAGATCGGTCATCTTCACCCTTTGGTTCTATTCGGCCAGGGCTGCGGCCAGCGCATCGCGGCCGACGCTGCGCTGCTCACCGCTCACGAGCTGCTTGACCGCCACCTCGCCGCGCGCCAGATCGTCCGGGCCGAGCACCAGCGCGTAGCGAAACCCGCGCCGCGCCGCGAACTGCAGCTGCTTGCCGAGCTTCTCGCCCACATCGAGCGCGCTCTCGACGGCGATACCCTGCCGCCGCAGATCGCGGGCGAGCGCCATGCTCGCCGGTGCCAGCTCTTCGCTGAAGATCGTCATAAAGGTGCCAGCCGAGGTTCGCCGCCCCGGCCCCATCCCCAGCTCGTCCATCACATCGTGCAGCCGCTCCAGCCCAAACGCCAGCCCGACCGTCGGCAGCGACCTACCGGCAAACTGCCCAATCAGGTCGTCGTAGCGGCCGCCGCCAAGCAGCGAGCCCATTGGCGGGCTCTCGACGACGGTCTCGAACACCAGGCCGGTGTAATACGAGAGGCCGCGTGCCAGCGCCGGCGCGACGGCGTAGCGCTCGGGTGGGACGCCCATCGCCCGCAGGTGGCCGATGATCTGGCGCAGGTTCGCGATCGCCGCGATCGCCCGCTCGTCCTGGCTGAGCTGCCGTCCGAGCTCGCCGAGCACCGTCTCGACATCGCCGGAGATGGCGACGAGCGCCAGGATCGCATCGATCGCCGCATCGCCGACGCCGGCGGTAGCTAGCTCGGCGCGCACCCCATCCTGCCCGATCTTATCCAGCTTATCGATAGCGCGGTAAACCCCGCCGGCCGCCACATCGTCGAGCCCCGAGACGCGCGCGATGCCGCCTAAAATCTGCCGGTGGTTGAGCAGCGTGGTGAAGTTGGCGAACCCCAGCGCCCCAAGCGCGTCGGTCAGCACCGCCAGCACATCGGCATCGGCCACGGGCGACGCTGAGCCGACGATGTCCAGGTCGGCCTGCCACAGCTCGCGGTAGCGCCCGCGGCCCGGCCGCTCGCCACGGTAGCTCTGGCCGATGGCGTAGCGGCGAAAGGGAAAGATGATCTGGTTCTGGTACTGCGCCACCACCCGCGCCAGCGGCACGGTCTGGTCGTAGCGCAGCGCGAGCTTGCGCCCGCCGTGGTCCTCGAAACGATAGATCAGCTTCTCGTCATCGCCGATCTTACCTTCGAGCACTTCGGCGTGCTCGGGAATCGGCGTCTGCATCGGCTCGAAGCCGTAGCTCTCGAACACGCGGCTGAGCGTGCCGACGATAAACTGGCGCAGCATCATCGCATGCGGCAGATGATCGCGCATCCCTTTGATGTTCTGGATTTTGCTCATAGTGGCATCATACCACGAACCGCGAGCGCCGGGCTCCGCCACTGGGCGGAGC
>JAYUUK010000125.1:0-15956 GCA_043754595.1 Roseiflexaceae bacterium
GACGCGCCGCGCGCTCGCGGCGTACTCGCCAAACAGCGGCTTGCTGATGTAGATGCACGCGCCATGCCGCACCGCGAACGGCTCGTCGCTCTCGGACTCTATCGGCGTATACTGGTGCGAGCAGAAGTGCGCCCAGGTCCGGTTGAAGTACGGGTGCGACGCGCTCGCCAGCGCCGCGCCGCTATCGAGCGCCACCGCCACGCCGCGCTGCTCGACGACATGCGCCAGCGGTTCGATGCCAGCGCCGAGCGCGCCGTCCAGCCGCACATAGTCGGGCGCAAATGGCGCATCGTCGCGCGTTGACGAAACGGCAGCGGGTGCGCTATACTCGCCGGGCCGTAGGGTGTGAGGAGGCTTGATGGATCTGGCGGTGGTGGCGCAGCAGATGTTTGAGCAGCAAGTCATCCTGACGTGCGTGCTCGCGATCGGCGCAGTCTCGCTGTTTTGGTCTGGGCCGCTGCGGCGCGTGGCGGGCGGCTGGGAGCCAAGCTCGCCCAACTTCATCGCCGCCGGCGCGGCCGCCGGGCTGCTCGCGCTCGTCTGCATCTTCCTCGGCTACCTCCTCTTCAATCTGGCGCTGCTGGCCATCCCGCAGGTCTGGCGCGCCAACGTCGTGTTGATCTGGGCGCTGGCGTGGCGGCTGGGCGTGGCGGCGCTGGTGATGCGGCTGATCGCCGCGCAGGCCGGCGGGCTACGGTCGCTTGGCGTTGGGGCGCTGTGCGGCGCTGGCGCGGCGCTGCTGGTGGTGGCGCTGCACCTTATGGCTGGCTGGCTCCAGCTGACGCCAAACCCCGCGCCGCTGACCGCCGCGCGCGCCGCCGAGCTGCTGATCGCGCTGCTGAACACCGCCGGCGGCGTGCTGGTCACCGCCACGATTCTGATGATCTGGATCGCGCACGCGCCGCGCGTCGCGCTGCTGATTGCGCTGGCTATCGGGGTGCTGGTGGTGCTGCTACGGCAGCCGGATCTGCTGACGATCGTGGTGGCGGCGGCGACTGGGGCGGCGGTGCTGCTGCCGGCGTGGTACGCCAATATCTGCCTCACGCTCGGCATCAGGCTCGGCTGGGGGCTGCTTTTCTGGCTGCTCGGCTTCCCCAACGCGCTGCTCATCGTGCCGCGGCAACCGCTTGCGCTCGCCGTCTTCGACCCGGATCGGACGCTGCATGGCGGGCCGTTTGGGCCGCAGTTTGGGCTATGGGCGCTGATTGTGGCACTAGTCGGGGCGCTACTGCTGCGGCGCAACCGCGACCTGATCGGGCCGCAGCACGAGGCCACCGCAGAGGGAGTTGCATGATGCGCGTGCTGATGTTGTCCTGGGAGTATCCGCCGCATATGGTGGGCGGGATGGGCCGCCACGTGGCCGACCTGACGCCCGAGTTGGCCCGGCTCGGCAGCGAGATCCATATTGTGACGCCGCGAATCGGCAGCGGCGCCGAGCGCGAGCAGATCTCCGAGCGGGTGACAGTCCACCGCGTCCCGGTGCCGGACCGCCGCGACTACGACTACATCACGTTTGCCCGCGAGGGAAACGCGCTGCTCGAGATCGCCGCGCAGCAGGTGGGCCGCGAGGTCGGCGGTTTCGACCTGATACACGCCCACGACTGGCTGGTGGCGCACGCGGCCATCGGGCTCAAGTACATCTGGCACCGCCCGCTGGTGACTACTTTCCACGCCACTGAGCGTGGCAGACAGCAGGGCCACATCGAGACCCAGCACGCGCAGCAGATCGACGGGATCGAGTGGTGGCTGGCCTACGAGTCGTGGCGGATCATCGCCTGCTCGCACTTTATGAGCGGGCAGGTGCGCGACTTCTTCCGCGTGCCGCCGGAGAAGATCGACATCGTGCCGAACGGCGTGCAGCCGCGCCCCAACCCCTTCGCAGACGATAGGGCGCGGCTGGCGTTCCGCAGGCGCTACGCCCGCGACACTCAGGCGCTGGGGTTCTACGTCGGACGGATGGTGTTTGAAAAAGGGCTGCACGTGCTGCTCGACGCCTGGCCGCTGGTGCAGGCCAGCATGCCGCGGGCGCAGCTGGTGCTGGCCGGGACCGGCGGGTATCTTGAGCAGCTCAAGATCAAGGCCAGGGCGCTCGGCATCGCCAGCGATGTGACCTTCACCGGCTTCATCGCCGACGGTGACCGCAACGGGCTGTACGCCAGCGCCGATCTGGCGATCTTCCCATCGATCTACGAGCCGTTCGGCATCGTGGCGCTCGAAGCCATGGTGGCCTCGTGCCCGGTGGTGGTGGCCGACAGCGGCGGGCTCGGCGAGGTAGTGCGGCTGCACGAGACCGGCATCACTACCTACCCCAACAGCCCCGATTCGCTGGAGTGGGGCATCGTCCACACGCTGCGGCACCCCGAGTGGTCGGCGACGCGGGCCGCCAACGCGCTGCGCGAGGTGCACGAGCTCTACAGCTGGGGCCGGGTGGCCGAGCTGACGACCCAGGTCTACGAGCGGATGTGGGGCGAGTGGCAGGTCAGCGCCTGGAAGGACGAGCTGCCGGGCGATGGGATGACGGGGTAAGAGTTTTCTGGGGGCTTCGTCCCCAAACCCCCGCATCGCACTTCACGCCGTGGAATGGCTTTTTCCTGCACAGTCTTGACAGCGCAAACGCCCGGTCTATAATACCCACATAACAACCCCCTGGCCTGCATGCGCCAGGCCGTCTGTGCGCAACAGGCCATCACGCGGTCAAGGAAGACCGCTAGGAAGGTTGCGGTATGCGTACCTATGGGCCCCAACGCATCCACACGGTTGGACTCTTCGGCCATGGCGGCAGCGGGAAGACCACGCTTGCTGAGTCGCTGTTGCTCACCGCCAAGGCCATTCTCCGCGCCGGTCGGGTCGAAGATGGCACCACCGCCTCAGACCACGACCCGGACGAGCAGCGGCGGCACGCGTCGATCAACCTCAGCGTCCTCCCGCTCGAGTGGGAGGAGAACAAGCTGAACCTGATCGACGTCCCCGGCACGATCGACTTCGCCGCCGAGATCGCGTCGGCGATGCGCGTGATCGACGCCGCGGTGATCGTCATCGACGCGAGCGGCGGCGTCGAGGTAGGCACCGAGCTGGCGTGGGAGGCGGCGCGCGAGGCCGGCGTGCCGGTGATCTTGTTCGTCAACAAGCTCGACCGCGAGAACGCCGACTTCCTACGCACCGTGGAGCACGCCCGGGCCGTGCTCGACCCGGCGGTGGTGCCGATGCAGCTGCCGATCGGCGACGCCGCCACCTTTCGCGGCATGATATCGCTGCGTAAACAGCGGGCATGGATACACTCTGGCAACAGCGATGGGGCGTTTGCCGAAGGCGATGTCCCGACCGAACTGCGCGACACCGAGCAGGCGTGGCGCGACCAGCTCGTCGATAAGATCGCCGCCACCAACGATGACCTGATCGAAAAATATCTTGAGGGCGGTGCCGACGCGCTGACCCAGGACGAACTGAACTGGGGACTGCGCGCCGGGATCGCCAACGGCTCGATCGTCCCTGTGTTCTGCGGCTCGGCGACGCAGGTCTCCGGCATGGCGCAGCTGCTCTCAGCGCTGCTGGACGCCGTGCCGTCTGCGGCGCGCAAGGTGTCGGTGGCCACCAGCGCCAGCAGCGGCAGGCACATGGACCTCGCCACCGACGCTGGCGGGCCGCTGGCGGCGCTAGTGTTCAAGACGCTGGTGGACCCATACGGCAAGCAGAGCTTCGTGCGGGTCTACTCGGGCGAGCTCCACGCCAACTCGACCGTCTACAATCCGCGCACCGGCAAAGAGGAGCGCGTCGGGCAGCTCTATCTGGCGCGCGGCAAAGAGTTGACTGCGATCCACGCGCTCGGGCCCGGCGACGTGGGCGTGATCGCCAAGCTCGGCGATGTGCGCAGCGGCGACACGCTCTGCGCGCGCGAGACGCCGCTGACGCTGCCAAGCATCGCCTTCGCCGACCCGGTGTACACCATGAAGGTCAAGCCGCGCACCCGCGCCGACCTGGACAAACTCGGTGGGGCGCTGCACCACGCGCTTGAGGAGGATCCAGGTCTGCACATCGAGCGCGATGGCGCGACCGGCGAGACGCTGCTCTCCGGACAGGGCGAGCCGCACCTCCAGGTGGTGGCCGAGCGCATGCGGCGCAAGTACGGCGTCGAGGTAGATCTTGAGCTGCCGCGCGTGCCGTACCGCGAGACTATCCGCGGCCGGGCCGAGGCGCAGTACCGCCACAAGAAGCAGACCGGCGGGGCGGGGCAGTTCGGCGATGTGACCATCAGGATCGAGCCGCTGACGCCAGACGCGCAGCGCGCCGATCCGCTGGAGTTCGTCAACGCGATCGTCGGCGGCGCGATCGACCGCTCGTTCGTGCCGGCGGTGGAGAAGGGTGTGCGCGAGGCCATGGCCGAGGGCGTACTCTCCGGCAGCCAGCTGGTGGATGTGCGCGTCGAGCTGTGCGACGGCAAGATGCACCCGGTAGACAGCAAGGAGATCGCGTTTAAGATCGCTGGCCACGAGGCGTTCCGCCTGGCGGTGCAAAAAGCGCAGCCAGTGATCATGGAGCCGTACGTCACGCTGGAGATCGTGGTGCCAGACCACAGCGCCGGCGATATCATGAGCGATATGACCGGGCGCCGGGCACGGGTGCTCGGCATGCTGCCGGACTCGCACGGCCACACGACGATCACCGCCTGCGCGCCGCTCGCCGAGGTGCAGCGCTACGCGACCGATCTGCGGGCGATGACACAGGGGCGCGGGCGTTTCCAGATGCACCTTGACCACTACGAGGATGTGCCGGCGCACCTCGCCGGCGCGCTGATCGAGCAGATGCGCAAGGAGCACCACGTCGGCAGCTGAGCGTCGCAGCGGTTGAATCCCAGAGGGCCGCAGCCTGCTGCGGCCCTCTGGCGTGGAGCGATCCGAATTGGATGCGTGTGGAGAAGGGACGATCGTGGTGGCTGTGCTCTCGCCTCCCGCTCGGTATGGAAACTGACGATCAGCATGACGAACTCGGCGGCGAGATCGCCGCGCTCGAGTCGCGCCTGCCGCCGCTGCGCGACGACCGGCAGTTCGCCGCGCGCGCCGACCTGCTCGACGCGCTGGATTCGGCGTTCGACGCGCTGCCAGGCATCGCGCCCGATCTCCAGCGCCGGGCCGACGCGCTGCGGCGCGAGATCGCCGCGCTCGATGCGGCGCTGTTCGCCCGGATCAGGCGGCGGATCATCGCCGGGAACGCGCCGCACGCGCTGCTGGCCGAGCTGCGCGCGCTGGCACCAGCGCCAGACGACGAGGACGACGCGCTGCGCTACGATAGCCTTGACGCGCTGGTGAGCGGCGTGCTGGCGATCGCGCCGCCCGCCAGCGACCCGGCCGCGCTGCCGCCTGAGATGGTGGCCTATCAGCCGACGCCGGCGCGTGTGGTGCTGGTGCTGATCGCCCGCTGCCAGCTCGGCACCGAAGACTGTCTGGTGGATCTTGGTGCCGGCCTCGGCCATGTGCCCCTGCTGGCGGCGACGCTGAGCGGGGCGCGCGCTATCGGTATCGAGATCGACGCGGCGCTGTGCGATGCGGCGCGGCACGCCGCAGAGCGGCTGGGTCTGGGGCGGGTGCGCTTCGTCTGCGCCGACGCGCGCACCGCCGACCTGCGCGATGGGACGGTGTTCTACCTCTACACGCCGTTCACCGGCGGGGTGCTCCAGACCGTGCTCGAACGGCTGCGCGCGGCGGCGGCGGCCAAGCAGATCCGCATCTGCACCTACGGCCCGTACCTCGCGTCGGTAGCCGAGCAGCCGTGGCTCGCGCCGCTGCCTGGCGCAGATGGCGGCGCGCTGCGCTGTTTCATCAGCCGCCTATGAGGGCGCAGTGGGCGACGTGCGGCAGGCGGCGGGCGACCTCGCCGGACCGGCGTCGCTGGCGATGGCAGGTGGCGGGCGGTCTCACCCACCGACGTCGCTGGCGATGGCAGGTGGCGGGCGGTCCACCCCACCGGCGTCCTCACCTGCGGCGGCAGCTTCCCCAGACCAACAGCTGATCCACGCGCCAGCCACCCACCGCACCGGACCAGCCACCCACCGCACCTCCGCTCAGCTCCCGAGCACGGCCGCCGCCTGGACACGGTAGGCGCGCAGCGCCGGCAGCGCGCCGGCCAGCAGCCCGAGCGCCAGGGTGATGGCGGCAGTGCCGAGCTCGCCCCAGCCGACGACGATCGGGACGGCGACGGCGCTGCGCGCGCCGATGGCCGCCGCGCCGCCAAACGCCGCTGCGATGCCGAGCAGTGCTCCGAGCAGCACGCCGAGACCGCAGATCAGCAGCACCTCCCACAGCACTACCCCGATCACCGTCCGCCGCGGTGCGCCGAGCGCCCGCAGCACGGCGATCTCGTGCTGCCGCGACAGCACCGCGTTGTACAGCGACAGCGCTGTGCTCAGCACCGCCATCCCGAGCGCCACCGCGCTGAGCAGCGCGAGTAGCTGCTGCCCCTGCCCGAGCAGGTCGATCAGCTGGACGAGCACCTGGCCTGGGAGCGCCGCCTGCTGCGCCTGGCTGGCGTTGATCTGCTGGTAGAGCTGGTAGGATGCGCTCAGATCCCGGCCGCGCAGTAGCACCGCCGTGATACCAAGATCTGGCGGTGCGTTAGCCTGCGTCTGGTCGCTCAGCGCGCCGCCCGGCGTGGCGATGGTGCCGCGGGTCAGTCCGTGGGTATGCCAGTAGCTGCCGAGCGAGACGAACACGCCGCTATCGAATGGGGTGCCCGTTGGAGCCAGCACGCCGACGACGGTGTACGGCAGGCCGAGGTGCTCGGTCTCATTGACGCCCTCCAGCACGCCGTGGGTCGAGAGAAACTGCTGCCCGGGACGCAGTCCGAGCCGCTGCGCCGCCGTGCTGCCGAGCACCGCCTCGAAGTCTGCGGCGAACGCCTGCCCATCGGCGATGCGGTAGAACAGCCCCTGCCCAGGCGTCAGCGCGATGTCGAACATCGCTGGCACTGTGCCGACGATCCGCGCCCCACGAATATTGTCGCCGAGCGCGATCGGCAGCGCATCGCGCACCCGCGCATCGGCAGCCAGCTGCCGGTAGTCGCCGAGGGTCAGGTTGCCGATCGGCACATCCTGTAGCAGGACGCCGCTTGTCACCAGCTGGGTCGGGCTACCCTTCGGCCCGACGACCAGCTCGAATGGGCCCCCGGCCACCATCAGGCCGCGGCGCACGCCACCCGCCAGCAGCCCGATCGTCAGCGACAGCGCGACGGCCACGGCGATGATGACGACCGTGAGCGCCGACTGCACAGCCCTGGTGCGGATATTACGCCAGGCGATCAGCCAGGATGGCATCGTTTCCCCCAAGCGCTATGGCGGCCGGAAAGCGCTCCAGCACCAGCGGGTCGTGGCTGGCGAGCAGCAGCGTGGTGCCGTGCTCGACACAAGTCTCGCAGATCAGCGCCAGCAGGCGCTCGGCGGTGGCCCGGTCGACGTGGGCCGTCGGCTCGTCCGCCAGCAGCAGCGCCGGCGCATTGGCCAGCGCCCGCGCCAGCGCGACCCGCTGCTGCTGTCCGCCGGAGAGCTGCGCCGGCAGAAAATCCTGCCTATCGGCGAGGCCGACGCGCGCCAGCAGATCTGCCGCCCGCCGCCGCCGCTTAGCTGGGGGCACGCTGGTGGCGAAGCCCATTGGCAGCAGCACGTTCTCTAGCGCCGTCAGGCCGGCGAGCAGATGGCTGGTCTGAAACAGCACGCCGATATGGGCGGCGCGGAACCGGTCGCGATCGACCTCGCGCATCACGCCGATCGGGCGTCCGTCGAGCGCGATCGTACCGCTGGTGGGCAGCAACAGCCCGGCGATCAGGTGCAGCAGCGTGGTTTTGCCGCTCCCGCTCGCGCCGGCGATCGTCATCTGCGCGCCGCTGTCGATGATGAGCTGCGGGACGTCCAGCACCGCGATCGCCTCGCCGTCCGGGCCGAGGTAGCCGTGAGTCAGCCGCTCGATACTGACGTTCACTTGGCGTCCGCCACATCGTCGGCGATAATCCGGATCATACTGACGAAGCCAGTCTGCGCGTCGGTGGCGACGCCGACTTGCAGCGTCCCGGTGATGCGGATGCCGGCCGATGGCACCACCGGCGGCACGCTCTGCCCGCCAGCCATCCGCACAAAGATGATATCGAACGGCCAGTCAGCAGCGGTGTTGCAGAACGGGCAGTAGACCATCGGCACTTTGGTCAGCACGAAGAAATCCAGGCTTGGCTTGAGCGGCGGCGCCATGTAGCCGACCATGATGACCTTGTGGCCGTTGAGCGATTCGGTGAGCGGCGAGACCACCGGCCCGGTGATGCTCGCGCCGGAGTAGAGATCGGTGAAGCTGAGCTCAACCGGCCGGCCGTCGTCGGGCGGCGGGGCCACGGTCGGCGATGCCGGGATCGCGGTCGGCGGAGCCGGGATCGCGGTCGGCGGGGCTGGCGCGGGCGCCGCAGTTGGCACGGGTGTGTCGGTCGCGGCCGGCGCGATGGCCGACGTCGCGGGGAGCGCTGGGATGGCCGAGGGCGCGTTGGTCAGCGGAGGGCGCGCGGTCGGCGGGATCGGCGATGCAGCCGACTGCACATCTGCCGTTGGCAGCGCTGTGGCCGCCTTCGGCTGTATGATGGTAGGCTGCGCGGTCGGCGATGCCGGCGCAGCTGCCGCCGTTGGCAGCGCTGTGGCCGTCGGCTGTGTGGTGGGCTGCGCAGTCGGCGCGGCGGGCGATACACTCGGTATCGTCGCTGGCGGCGCGCTCCGGGTCGGCGCGGCGGCCACGGTGGCAGCGAGAGCGAACTGGCGCTGGGCCTGGCTCTCGCTCGCCTGGTTTGTGCCACAGCCGCCGACGATCAGCGCGAACGCGAGGAGCGGCAGAGATCGGAGCATGTTGAGCATATGGAGACCTTGTTAGAAGACGCCCAGGTGGTGCGGACGCTCTGGCCCGCACCACCTGGCTAGTTCGCCGCGCGAGCAGCGACTAATCGCGATCCTGACGCATCGCCGCGCTGAAGCTCGCCACGCCGGCGCGCAGCGCGCCGCGGAAGCGCCGCAGCCCGGCCACCGGCAGCGGGCGCTGGCGGCGGCGCAGGTAGCCGCCCGCCCCGAGCACTGCGGCCAGACCAAACAGCGCCCCGAGCGCGGGGAACAGCGGCAGACCGGCGCTCCCGCTCGAAGCCCCGACGCTGCGCAGGTTCTGCGTCGCGTCGATGCCGAGCGCGCTGACAATGCCGACGAACAAGTCGGTGTTATCGTGGTGGCCGCCAAAATACGTCGCGCTCGGGCCGCTGGCGAACACCGGCACATCGTCGGCCGAGTGGACCTCGGTGGCCTCAAACGACGGCAGGTTGGAGGGGTACAGGATGCCCTGCGGGTCGCGCGCCGGGTTGGGGATGTAGACCTCGCGGTCCTTTATGTTCGGGTCGCGCACCGTGGGGCTCAGCGGCTTGGGGTTGAAGATGAAGTCGTCGCGGTACGCCGGGTGGTTGCCAAACCCGATGGCGAGCGTCCGGCTCGGCGTCCAGCTATCCGGAAAACCATCGCCATTTGCGTCGCTGAACGTCGGGAACTTGGCGGTATTATACACGCCGACGGCCTCGGGGTTGCCTGGGCCCATCGTCGCATCGTAGGTGCCGAACACCGAGACGCTGTGCGAGTGGTCGGCGGTGACGACGAGCAGCGTATCGGGGTTGCGCTTCATAAACTCAAGCACGACGCCGATCGCGCGGTCCATCTCGATCGTATCGGCGGTGGCGCGCTCCCAGTCCATCGGGTGGAGCTGCTTGTCGATCGAGGCGCCCTCGACCATCAGGAAGAAGCCGTTGCGCTTGCCGTTGGGGTGAGCCGAGAGGATATCGAGCGCTTTCTTGGTCATCTCTGGCACGCTCGGCTGATCGGTGTACGGCCCGAGCACCGCCGGGTCTTTGGTGTACTCGCGGTCGATCCAGACGTTCATGTTATCCGGGTGGTAGAGCCCGAGCAGCTTCTGCGGCGTGCCGGCGGCGTTCATCTCAGTGCGGTTGCCGGCGATGGCGTAGCCAGCTTTGCGGAAATCCTCGACGAGGTTGCGCTCGTCTTTGCGCTTGGAGCCAGCGGTAGACTTCGGGATGAAGTAGGCCGAGCCGCCGCCCATCAACACATCTGGCTGGTGCAGCGGGTCGTCGAGAAACTGATCGGCGATATACTGCTTCTCGGCGCGGCGGCGGGTATGCGCCACAAACGCGGCCGGCGTCGCATCCTCCACCTCAGATGTGGTCACCAGACCGGTGGCCATGTTGCGCGAGCGCTTAAGGATCTCGATCATATTCTCGACCCGCGGGTCATCGAGCGGGTCGGGGGTGTTGTCCTCGTAGGTGCCCATCGCGTTCACCACCCCCTTTTGGCCGGTGGCGTAGGCCGAGGCCGAGTTGGCCGAGTCGGTGACGAGCGAGTCGTAGCCGCTGGTGGAGACGCTGCCAAACGTCTGGAGCGTATCCATATTGAGCAGGCCGTTGTACTTGCCCTGGGTCAGGCCCTTGGCCACGATCCGCGCGATCGTCACCTGGTTCCAGGCCATGCCATCGCCGACGAACAGCACCACGTTCTTGGCCTTGCGACCCTGGGGCGTCGGCCTGATAACATCGTAGCTCACCTCGGCTGCGCTGCTGCCGGCCGCCACCCGCACTGTATGCCGGCCGGGGGCCACAAACGCGACGTTGCGCAGCGTCAGCTCGGCGGTCTGCGGCGTAGTATTGCTTTTGACCGGAGTTTTGCCAAAATACTGCGCCACCGGGCGCCCATCGATAGTGACCGCAAACGTGCTCGCGTCGGTGTTATCGGCAAGATTGTTGCCCACCTCGATGCGGAGGTCGAACCGCTGCCCGGCGAGCAGCCGCGCATTGTTGATCGGCAGGATGGTGATCGCCGTCGGCGACGCCTGCTGCGCTGGGGCGGCGGCGGCCGGCGTCAGGCCGAAGAAACACCCGATGATGATGGCCCAAAGTAGCGTCAGCCGACGAATCGACGCACCTGTACGAGGTGTCATACACAATCTCCTATAACGTAGCGACGAGTGAGTACGCCTCTATTATTTATGAGGAAGGTAAACAATGAGTCATCATAGCGTTAATTTTGTGTTAAATCGTCGGTGATTCAAGCGGTGGCAGGTGGCGGGCGATCACGGCGAACCATCATGATCACCTGCGGTGACAACTTCCGCAGACCGGGATGTGATCCACGCACAGCAGTCGCCAGCCACCCACCCTGGCGGCGATCGACGAAGGACCTTAATATCCACTTAACACGATTGTGTCGCAGATTTAACCAACAGCGGCTACAGTAAGTGTACCGATGGCCAGGATCGATGATGACAACGCTTGCATCTTCGATCTGCCCGGTTTTGTGTGTCAAGATTCTAGAGGAGCACGAGACATGATGATCAAACGATCGATAGGCACGACGCTGGCGCTCGCGCTGCTGCTGCCGATTCTGGCGGCATGCGGCGGCAGCGGCACGGCCACTGGGCCAACCACCGCGCCCGCCGGCACCGCCGCGCCGGCCAGCACCGCCGCGCCCGAGCCGACCGCCGCGATGGCGGCGACCGAAGCGCCGACCGCCGCGATGGCAGCGACCGAAGCGCCGACCAGCACCATGACTTCGACCGGCACCATGACTTCGACCGGCACCATGACCGACGGGATGAAGCTGCCGGATGTCGACCCGGCCGCCGTGACCGGCAACATCGTGACCGCCGGCTCCAGCACTGTCTTCCCGCTGACCCAGAAGATGGCCGAGCGCTTCAAGGACGAGGGGTACAAGGGTCAGATCACCATCGATAGCATCGGCACCGGCGCTGGCTTCGAGCGCTTCTGCAAGACCGGCGAGACTGACATCGCCAATGCGAGCCGCGCCATCAAGAAGGAAGAGATCGACAACTGCGCCAAGCTCAGCCCGGCGCGCACCCCGGTCGAGTTCCGCATCGGCACCGATGCGCTGGCGATCGTGGTCAGCTCGCAGAACACGTTCCTCAAGAACGTGACGAAGGAGCAGCTCGCCAAGATCTTCAGCGGCGAGGCCAAGACATGGAAGGATGTCGACGCCAGCTACCCGGCCGAGAAGATCCAGCTGTTCAGCCCTGGCTCTGATAGTGGCACCTACGACTACTTCGTCGAGGTGATCCTGGGCAAGAAGCCAGAGCTGCTGCAGAAGTCCGGCGCGCAGTTCTCGGAGAACGATAACGTGCTGGCGCAGGGCGTCGAGGGTAGCCCGTACGCCATCGGTTACTTCGGTTACGCCTACTTCAAGGCCGATAAGGGCAAGCTCAACGCCGTGTCCGTCGACGGTATCGTGCCCGGCTTCGACACCGCCGAGAATGGCAAGTATCCGCTGGCCCGCCCGCTGTTCATCTACTCCGACGCCGCGATCCTCAAGGCGAAGCCGCAGGTCGCCGCGTTCATCAACTACTACCTGACCTTCGTCGATGAGGAGATCCAGGGCGTCGGGTATTTCCCGGCCTCCACCGAGGCGCTCGACGGGGCCAAGAAGAACTTCGAGACGGCTACCAAGTAGCTCTGGCCACGATATGACTGAGGGATTCGGGCGGCGGACGCAACTCCGCCGCCCGAAATTGTCTGTATACTAGACGTATCGGCCAACGATGGAGGAGTCTATGGAGAACCAGGCGGCTGCAAAGCGAGTGATCGGGGTGGCCATCGATCGGCCGCTGGATCTGACCAAGAAATCGCGCATCGGCGAGCGCGTGATCGAGGCGCTGCTGCTGCTGTGTGGTGTGATCTCGATCTTCACCACCATCGGCATCGTCGTCGTGCTATTCGACCAGGCGCGCGCATTCTTCGCACTGCCCGGCGTGACGTTCGTCGAGTTCTTCACCAATACTAAGTGGATCCCCGAGGCCGGCGAGTTCGGCATCCTGCCGCTGCTCAACGCCACGTTCATGACCAGCCTGTTCGCGATGATTCTGGCGACGCCGCTCGGTCTCGCCGCAGCGATCTATCTCAGCGAGTACGCCTCGCCGCGCGCGCGCGGGGTGCTCAAGCCGGTGCTGGAGATCCTGGCCGGCGTACCGACGGTGGTCTATGGCTACTTCGCGCTGACATTTGTGACGCCGCTGCTACGCAGCATCTTTGGCCCGCAGGTGCAGATCTACAACGTGCTCTCGGCTGGGCTGACGATGGGTGTGATGATCCTGCCGCTGATCGCTTCGATGTCTGAGGATGCCTTCAGCTCGGTGCCTAGCAGCCTGCGGCAGGCAGCCTACGGGCTCGGCGGGACGCGGCTGGAGACCTCGCTGCGGGTGGTGCTGCCGGCGGCGCTCTCTGGCGTGCTGGCCGCAGTGATCGTCGCCGTCTCGCGGGCCGTCGGCGAGACGATGATCGTCGCGCTGGCCGCCGGCGCCGGGCCAAACTTTAGCTTCAACCCATTCGAGGCGGCCGAGACCATGACCGGTCACATCGCCAGGATCTCCGGCGGCGACGTCAGCTACGGATCGGTCCAGTACGAAAGTATTTTTGCGATCGGTATGGCGCTGTTCATCATCACGCTGGTGCTCAACATGATCAGCGGCATCATCGTCCGCCGCTTCCGAGAGGTGTACGAATGAGCTCAGACACCCGCCCGACCGGCGATCTGCCAGAGGGCGCGGCGCTCGCGCGCAATATCGCCGCCCGCCGCCGCACGGCTCGCATTTGGCAGTACCTCTTCCTGACGTCGCTGGTCTTCGGCATCGTGGCGCTCGTCACGCTGGTGGGCGATATCGCCAACGAGACCGCCGGCATCACCGTGACCCAAAACAGCATCGACCCGGCCGCGCTGTCGGATCGGCCGCTCGAAACACTGAGCGCCGCCGAGCTGACCGCGATCTTCAAGTCCAAGGTCTCGGCCGGGCTCTACCGCCGCTACGACCGCGAGCAGGCGTTCGCGCAGCGCAGCGCCGAGAATGTGCTTGCGCTGGTCAACGAGCGGGTGGTCAAACCGCAGACGATCAACTCCTACCCGCTGTGGGAGTCGTTGACGCGCAGGGCTGAGATTGAGGCTGAGACCAAGGCGAAGTACCCGAACGCGACGCTGACCTGGCGCACCTGGATCAACGGCGACTTTCTGCGCAACGCGATGAGCAGCCTGCCGACGGCGAGCGGCATTGGCAACGCCGTGATCGGCTCGCTGCTTGTGACGCTGCTGGCGATGCTGATCGCCGTCCCGATCGGCGTCGGCGGGGCGATCTATCTTGAGGAGTATGCGGAGAAGAACCGGCTCAACGCGCTGATCGAGACCAACATCAACAACCTGGCCGGCGTCCCATCGATCATCTACGGCATGCTCGGGCTGACGGTCTTCGTGCGCGTGCTCGGCAACATCACCAGCGGCGCGGCCTTCGGCATCGGCTCAGACAACGGCCGGACGATCATCTCAGCCGCGCTGACGATGGCGCTGCTGGTGCTGCCGCTGATCATCATCAACGCCCGCGAGGCGATCCGCGCGGTGCCAAGCTCGCTGCGACAGGCTAGTTACGGCCTCGGCGCGACGCGCTGGCAGACGGTGTGGAACCACGTGCTGCCCAACGCGCTGCCCGGCATCCTCACCGGCACTATCCTCGGGCTCTCGCGCGCGCTCGGCGAGACCGCGCCGATGATCTTGATCGGGGCGAGCACCTATATCGTGACCTTCCCCGACAGCATTTTTTCCAAGTTCACCACGCTGCCGATCCAGATCTACAACTGGACGCAGCAGCCAGACCCGCAGTTTCGCAACATCGCCGCCGCCGGCATCATCGTGCTGCTGCTCGTCCTGCTCACGCTCAACGCCACGGCGATCGTGCTGCGCAACCGCTTCAGACGGAGCTACTAATTATTGACGATTGAGCACGCCGAATTATGCGGCAGTACGATAATCGCTGGTTTTGCCGCTCTACGCAGCGCAAAATGAGGATGTGGGGGCGAGTTCCATGATCATCTCTCTTATTCACATCCGGTAGGAATACAATAGTCAATAGAACGATCTTACGTGCGTTGTCCACGCGCGAAGCGCAGAGCGGGGTTTGAGGGCCGGGTACCCTCTGGGTGTCCCCGAGATCTCCTTCTTCCCTACGCTGATAGGATTGCAATAGTCAATCGTCAATAGTCAATTTAACGGAGTGATATATGGCCATCACCGGGCAAACTCCCGATAATGTCGCGATCGAGGCCAAGGACATGTCGGTGTTCTATGGCAGCTTCCGCGCGCTCAAAGGCATCAATTTGCAGATCGAGCGCCAGAAGATCACCGCGCTGATCGGGCCATCAGGCTGCGGCAAAAGCACGGCGCTGCGATCATTCAACCGCATGAATGATCTGATCCAGGGCTGCAAGGTCACCGGGCAGGTGCTGTACCGCGGGCAGAACCTCTACGACGCTAACGTCGATGCGGTGGAGGTGCGGCGGCGGATCGGCATGGTGTTCCAAAAGCCCAACCCATTTCCCAAATCGATCTACGAGAACATTATGTTCGGCCCCAAGATCAGCGGCTGGAAGGGTAGCAAAGCCGAGGCGGATAACCTGGTGGAGCAGAGCCTGCGCGGCGCATCGCTGTGGGACGACGTGAAGGACAACCTAGGCAAGAGCGGGCTGGCGCTCTCCGGCGGGCAGCAGCAGCGGCTGTGCATCGCGCGGGCGCTGGCCGTCGAGCCGGAGGTGATCCTGATGGACGAACCGTGCTCGGCGCTCGACCCGATCTCGACGGTGAAGATCGAAGAGCTGATGTTCGAGCTGCGCCGGACCTACACCATCGCGATCGTGACCCACAATATGCAGCAGGCGTCGCGCGCATCAGACTACACCGCGTTCTTTCTGATGGACGCGGATCGCGCCGGGCAGATCGTCGAGTATGGCCCGACGCGCGATATCTTCACCAACCCGAAGGAGAAGCGCACCGAGGACTATATCTCTGGGCGATTCGGGTAGGACGCGGCGCGCGCCCGGCGCATTGTTATTCGTAGCTTAACACGGTTTTA
>JAYUUK010000126.1:0-5226 GCA_043754595.1 Roseiflexaceae bacterium
TAAACGCAAAACGGTTGAGCGCACAACGGAGAACAGGAGCGCACTGGGATGCGCTGCATCGTGCGGCGGAGTGGATCAACCGTTTTGCACTCCGCTATAATGCATTGAGCAATGGACAATTGCCGGATGTCGCATCGTACTGCCAAACGAGGTTCGTGCGACTCAGACAATGCAGCGTAAAACCGCGTGAGCAGCGGCGGTGCGTACTCCACAAGAATCTGTGCGGCCGACCGAACGCCGCGCGGCACAGATGCTTCGCGCGCTGATGATTGCGCACAGACGCTCACTCGGGCGCGCTCAGCATGACAAGCGCTCGTGACTGCAGGAACTGAAACTGCCGCTTGACAGCGCGCAAAACGCTGCTAAAATAGTGTCAATGTAACACTATTAAGCGATGGAGCGCACTATGAGCATCTTTGATAACCAGCGGCTGACCGACGCGGCATTCAAGCTCGATGCCGAGCGCATGCGGCAGGGCTGGTACTCGGACAAATATTTTGAGAATATCGTCGGCATGCTGGACGAGTGCGCCAGACGCGGCTACCGCTTCGGCGGGCTCTCGCGCCGGCTCGCCGAAGTGGGCGTAGACGCGAGCGACGTCGATATTGGCAACATCGAAGTCGAGATGCAGTGGTTCACCAGGCGCAAGCCGTTCTCGGTGATCGCCGGGGTGGACAAAGCGCTGGCGATGATCCAGACCTGCACCGGCTACGTCGACGGCGATGGGTCGTTCGTCAACACCGCCGCCGCGCTGGAGATCGAGGCGGTCCACGATGGGGCGATCACGCGCTACGCCGGCGACCCGCGCACCGTGCCGCCAGCCATCAAAGTCCGCGGCCGCTACCGCGACTTCGCGCTGCTCGAGACGCCGACGCTCGGCGCGCTGACCCGCGCCACCCGCATCGCCACCAACGTCTACAACGTGCAGGTGGCGGCGCGCGGCAAGCCGGTGCTGTTCTTCCCGGCGCGCTTCGACGCCCACGAGGTTCAGGCAGCCGACGGCTACGCCTACAATATCGGCGTGCAGCGCTTCAACCTGGACTACGGCCACCACCTCGGCTCGTTCATCTCCACCGACGCGCAGGGTGACTGGTGGGGCGGGCTAGGCGGCGGCACCATCGCCCACGCCGCGATCGCCGCCTTCCTTGGCGATACCGTCGAGTGTATGCTGGCTTTCGCGGAGACCCGGCCGGTGGACGTCCCGCGCACCGCACTGATCGACTTCGACAACGACTGCGTCGGCACCAGCGTGGCGGTGATGGACGCCATGTTCGCGCGCTACCGCCAGCTCATCGACGACGGGCAGCCAGATGCGGCGCAGCGCTTCAAGCTCTACGGCATCCGGCCAGACACATCAGGCACACTGCGCGATGTGGCGGTCGCGCCGCTCGGCAACAAGGAGCTGGATATGGGCGTCACACCGCGGCTGGTGTTTGCGCTGCGGCAGGCGGCGGACGACGCGTGGCGGGCGTGGGATCTGCCTGACGGTTGGGTGTCGCGGGCGCAGAAGTGGTGCCGCGAGGTCAAGATCGTCGTCACCGGCGGCTTCGGGCCGAAGAAGATCCAGCGTTTCGAGGAGCTCAACGTGCCGGTCGATATCTATGGCGTCGGCTCATCGCTGTTCTCCAACTCGGACGAAGAGGGGACCAACAACGACTTCACCGCCGACATCGTCAAAGTCAAGATCGGCGACATCTGGCGCGACATGGCGAAGATCGGCCGCGCCGCCAGCGATAACCCGGACCTGCAGCGGATCCAGTGACGCGGCGCGGGACGCTGTGCCACCACCCGAGCTTCCGGGATGCCCCCGAGGTAGTGAGGATGTTGCCCAGCGTCCCGGAAGCTCGCCTGTGCCACGGGGCTGTCCCGGAAGCGCGCCTGCGCCACCCGGCCAGACGCCGCGCTGCCGCCCGCTTCGTGCTATACTCGGCGCACGCCGCCCCGCCCGATGAGCTGCCATGCGAAACGCCGTCGCCCTCACAGCCTACCTCGCCAGCCGCGCGCCGCTGACCTCGGTGGTGAGCTACCCCGAGCGCGGGCCGTGGGGCGATAACCGCTACCCAGGCAACTGCTCTGGTTATCTGCTGATCGACCTGATCGCGACGTTTCGGCCGCGACGGGTGCTCGACCCAATGGAGGGTGGGCTGACGAGCCGTGAGGTCTGCGCCGATATGGGCGTCGAGTACGCCGGCTACGACCTACGCAGCGGCACCGATAGTATGACCGATGACATCGGCACTGGCTACGATCTGATCTTCTGGCACCCGCCCTACCACGATATGAAGATCTACTCCGATGATCTGCGCGATCTGAGCCGGGCCGGTAGCCTGCCGCTGTTCCTCGCGCTGCTCCGCGCCGGCTACGATCGCTTCTTCCCGCTACTCAGCCGCGGCGGGCGGCTCGCCATCCTGATCGCCGACCTGCGCCGGGCTGGCAGCTACACCGCGCTGACCGCCGAGGCCGCCAGGCTGGACTCGCGCCACCTCGCCGGGATCATCGTCAAGTATCAGCACAACGTCGCCTCGAATGCCACCCAGTACAGCGGCGCGTTCGTCCCGATCCTGCATGAGACCCTGACCCTCTATCGCAAGCCGTAGCGCCAAGCGCACGCCGTAGAAAGCGCCGCCACATGGACCTCAGCGACATCCGCCGCCGCATCGACCGCCTGAGCGACCAGATCGTCGGGCGGCTGAAGGACCGATCGTACTTCCCGCTCAACCCGCCGGTCTACATCGTCGGCGGCATCGAGATCGCTGGCGCGCGCGATCAGACGTTCCTGACCCACTCGCTCGCCGGCCTGGAGCGCTACCACGCCGCGCTCGGCCGCTACAGCTACCCGGATCAGCACCCGCTGCTCGATGATGTGCTGCCCGATGCGCCGGTGCGCCGCGAGGTGGCCACGCTCGCCATCCCGCAGTCGCACCTACGGCTGTGGGATGCGCTGCTGCCCTACTACCAGACGCTGCTGCCGCAGATCTGCCCGCCCGGCGATGATGTCCAGAGCTACGGCGAGACGGTCTACGTCGACGCCGACCTGCTGGTCAGGCTCCACGAGCGGATCATCATCGGCCGCTACGTGGCCCACTCCAAGGCCGAGCGCCAGCCAGAGATCCTGGCGCTGTTGCACCGCCCGGCGGATCTGCGCGACGCGCTGATCGATGTGGCGCGCGAGGCCGCCGTGCTGGCCAAGGCCGCCGACCTGGCGCGCAAGTATGAGCTGTCGCCCGCCGCGGTCCAGGGTCTATTTCGCTGGGTGATGGATCAGACGCTGACGCTTGAGGTGCGCTATCTGCAGCAGGTCAACGGGGTGGCCGAGGAGTAACTCCGACGCGACCTCGCGCCTATCTCAGGGTGCGAGCGCCGCCTCGGCCGCCGCGAGCACGGGGTCGCCGTCGCTCAACACGTTCTCCCTGGTGCGCGGCACCCGCAGCGTCGGCGCGATGCCGCTGCCTTCGAGCAAGATCGCGCCCTGCGCGTCGGTGTAGCGCCCGGTCGGCAGCTGGAAGGTGATGTCCTCTGGCAGATCGAACTGCCCGCGCGCCACCTCGGCCTCCACCCCGCCGGTGCCATCGTAGCCGACGACGAGCGCTCCAGGCAGCTTGCTGAACCCGAGCGCCTCGATCTCGCAGGCGCTGACGCAGCCGGGGCCGACCAGCAGCGCGATCTTTTTGAAGCTGTACGGGGTGTCCACCGGCTCGACGGTATCCGGCGCGCCATCTGCCACAAACGCGCCGTCCACCTCGCTCCAATACATCGTCTGCCCGAGCGTCAGCGTCTTGTCGGTCAGCTGACTGGCGAGGTAGACCGGGGAGCCGCCGCTGTTGACCCGCAGGTCGATGATGATCTGGCTGATGTCGTCCTTTTCGAACGATTCGAGCGCCCTGCCGAACAAATCCCAGATCAGATCGAGGTCGTCGTCGTTGGTGTTGACCCGCACGTAGCCGATCCCCGAATCGAGCGTGCGGTACTCGACGGGCGGGGCGCCGCTGTTGTAGTCGGCGTACCAGGATGTGCTGTACAGACTGTCGTACTCATCCGTCGCGGTCAGCTCGGCGTCGCGCGGCGCGCCGTCGGCGTTGACGAAGCTGACCTGGCGCGTGGCTCCGATCGGCGAGCGCGTCAGGTAGCGCAGCTGCTGCGAGCGCCGGTCGCGGTCGCTGGAGAACGGCGCGTTGCCGGGCACCACATCGGCCAGAGCAGCCGCCACCTCTAGGCTGCCGTAGCTCGTCACCCGCGCGCCGCGCTCGATCCCGGCCTTGTCCGCCGGCCCATCCTTGAGCAGATGGCTGACGATGAACCGGCCGTCGTCGAGTTCAGTCAGGCCCATGCCAACCCCGCCGGCGTAGCGTGCGTTGAAGTAGGCATCTGACACATCGCCGCCGCCGCTGACCGAGGTGTGCCCGTCGCCGAAGCTGTTGGCGAGCTCGACGATCGCACCATAGAACGCCTCGGGGTCTTGCATCTGCTCCGCCCGCTTCACCATCGGCCCGAGCCGCTTCTCGACCGCCGCCCACTTCGGCTCCTTGCCCTGCACACCGCGAAACGCGTACTCGATCTTGGCGCGCTCCACCAGGCGCTCGAAGGCGACGGTGTAGCCGAGCTCGCTATAGTTCTTGACCGCCAGATCTTTCTGCTCGTTGAGCGCGATCTGCACCTCGGCGCTGCGGTCCAGCCCGAACGGCCGCGCCCCGAGATCGACGACGGTGTAGCCGGCGGCCAGCGGCGCCATCGGGTCATCGGCGGTGAACAGCTTGCTGTCTGGGCCGAAGTCGGTTGGGAACTGCTGCTTGGCGTCGGCGGCGTAGACCACCAGCTTGCCGCCAGTGACCTCATCGCCGCGCTCGGGGTCGTTGATGGTGGAGACCAGCTCGGTCGGCCAGCCGAGCGATCGCTCGTCGTGGAGCGCGAACGGGTCTGACCAGTAGCCGACGGCGAAGACCTGCACGCCATCGTCCTGTCTGCCATTGTTATCGACATCGACGAAGTGGCCGTCTGGGCGCACCGGCAGCTTGAGGACATAGCTGCCATAGCGGTTGCTGCGTTCCAGCTTGAAGTATTCGAGCACCAGCGACTCGGTTGGGATCACCCACGATCGATCGCGTTTGACGAAGCCGTACATATCGATCAGGGCGACGGCGTGGCGCGACGCATACTGCAAGAACAGATCGTTGGTGTAGTGCAGTTCGCCGCGGATCACCGCCGGCTGCGCGCCGAGCAGCGCGGCGC
>JAYUUK010000127.1:0-1778 GCA_043754595.1 Roseiflexaceae bacterium
CACCGTGCGCACCAGTGGCGGCGTGACCACGAGCTACGGCGTCAACGGCGACGGCGCGCTCGTGCGCGAGCAGGTGGGCAGCGGGACGGTCACGCGCTCTACCCAAGACCTCGCTGCGCCGCTCAGCCAGATCCTCAGCGACGGGACGACGAGCTATGTGTACGGCGCCGACCGGCTGTTCCGCCTGAGCTGGAGCACGCGCACCTGGGAACTGCACGACGGGCTCGGCAGCGTCACGCGCACCAGCGCCGACGCCGGCGTCGGCGCGACGCCGGTGTTCTACGAGCCGTTTGGCACTATCCAGAGTGGCACCCCCGGTCTCTTCGGCTTCACCGGCGAGCGTCAGAGCGGGGCCAGCGTCTACCTGCGCGCCCGGTGGTACAATGCGAGCAACGGCACCTTTACAAGTAGAGATCCATGGGCGGGCGACTCGACACGACCGGACACACTCAACAGCTACGCCTACGTCGGCAATCGTCCGACCATGCTCACCGATGCCAGTGGCCAGTGTTATCCGCCATTTGAGATGTTGCGCACCGTCGAGCCAGGGAACTGCGCCAATCTCGACGCCGCCTATCACATCTATGAACACCCGCGCGCGCATGCGGACGAGCGGAGTCAGGCACTGGCGTACATCACCACGTTCTGGGCCAGCCACGGTATCGGCGCGGTCGGCGTCGCGGGCCTCGGCTGGGCAGGTGCGAGCGTCGCGAGCGTCGCGAGCATGTACGGCGCGGCCACCGTCTCGACGGCGGGGTATCTGCTGACCACGGGTGCCCCGACGACGGTAACCGCGCTGGGTGTCGGGCTGCTCGCGCTCAACAGTGTTGACGATGTCGCCGCATGGATCGCGGCGCTGTGTGGCGATGCCGACGCTGCTGGCTACGTGCAACTCGGCATCGCTGATAATGCATCCCCCATCGCCGATCTCTTTGCAGCGGGGATGGTCATCGGTGGGCGACCAGGGCGTGGATTACTCCACGCTGCTGAGGGGGCGACAAGCGGCGGACAAACGTTGGTTGATGTGCTTGTAGATAGTGGCGAGAGCGTTTCGATCAATGATATTCTCGCTATCGGACGTAATAACAAAGGTCGTATTATCTGGCTCGAAACAGGCGTAACAAAAGCAGAAGGCTTACGTCTTAAACGTAAAGGCGGTTCTGGTTTAGCACATATTCTTGAGGAGCATGAGCAAGACTTCATCAATAAAGGCGTTGCCGTACAGGATATTCCGAGCCTTGTCTTTGAAGCGGCAACTACTGGTAAAAACCTTGGAATACAAGGTCTTGACCGAGAGATATTTGAGATCGAGTATCAAGGTCGAACCATGCGTATTGCTGTGCAGATTGGCAGGAACGGCTATATCGTTGGAGCTAATCCGAAATAACATCTTCGTCTACCTGGAGATATGCAATGGATTTCCTCAACCTTGTTCGCGTTGGTACAGTGGCAGATATACGTGCTGCACTGACACCAGCCCTCGCCACCGTGGCTGATAGCGAGGGCACAACCCCCCTCATGATCGCGGAAGGGGTGTCAACGGTTGCGCTGCTGATTGCTGCGGGGGCGAACGTCAATGCGCAGAATAGGTATGGGCTGACACCACTCAAGTGCGCCGTCCAAGCGCCTGACAAAGGTATGGAGGTCGTCGAACTTCTTCTTGCTGCGGGTGCTGATCCTAATCTCAGTAACCCATTAGTCTCTGCTGAGGCTATGTATATTCCGTTGCTTGTTGCCTATGGTGCGGATGTTAATCAAGCCAACAGGGCAGGTGAAAC
>JAYUUK010000128.1:0-15831 GCA_043754595.1 Roseiflexaceae bacterium
ACGATATCGGGCGCGAGATGGGCCAGCGCATCGACGTGTTTGGCATGCTGGTGGCCGATATCGACGCCGACCTCGGCCATGACCCGCTCCGCCAGCGGATGCAGCGCCCTCGGCTGGGTGCCAGCGCTGCGCACGGTCATGCGCCCATCCCCGAGCTGCCGCAGCCAGCCCTCGGCGATCTGCGAGCGTGCGCTGTTGGCGCGGCAGAGAAAGACGACGGTGCGCGCAGGCGGCGCGTCTGGCGCTGCTACGCCGTCCACCGCGAGCGCTGCACCGAGCTGACGGTGGAGCGCGGTGAGCGCGGCGAGATCTAGGCCGTAGTAGCTCGCCCGCGCGTCTGCGTCGCTCTTATGCAGCTGCACCAGCCCGGCCTGCCGCAGCACGCCGAGGTGGTACGAGACCAGGTTCTGCGCCAGCTCGGTCTGCTCGGCCAGCTCGCCGACCAGCCGGTCGCTCGATCGCAGCGAGCGCACAATCTGCCAGCGGGTCTCATCGGCCAGCAGCCGCAGCGCCGCGATCCCCCCGGCTGCCGCCCACTCGCCTGTGTCGATAGAGTATGTATCTTCAGCCATTGATGTATGATGCCCCTCGCTGGCGAATATAGCATGTCTATGGCTTTCATGTCAATAACGTGGCTTGACTCATTTTCAGGCATCGCTTATTGTATCAGTGGGTATTGATGGAGTGTGCTATAACAATCCTATCAGCGTAGGGAAGGGGGAAATCTTGGGGGGCTGTGCCCTCAAACTCCCATGCGCATTAAGTGTGTTCCACGGAACCGATTTTAACGCTGCGCAGTGCGTTTTTTCGGCCTGCGGCAGCGCGGTAGCTCCTGTTTTTCCTGCTGCTGCGCAGCGGAGCTGCCGGGTACCCTCTGGGTGCAGCAGCACGAAAACGTGCTTCCATGGCGCGGAGCGCCCGCGCACAGCGCCTCAGAAAAAGAAGCGTGATGCGCATGGGGCTGCGTCCCCAAACCCCCTCTTTGCGCTACGCGCATTTACATCTCTCGTCGGATTGTTATAGTGGCGAGCGGGGCGCGAAGCTGGTTGTTCACGCTTCGTGCGCTTTGGGCGTTTGGACCTTTCGTTCGGATCGGCATAGTCTGGTAATTGAGGCGTGTAGGAGATCGGCACATGAGCGTACGGATCGGCATCAACGGCTTCGGGCGGATCGGCCGACTGGGGCTGCGGGCGGCGTGGGGCTGGCCGGAGCTGGAGTTTGTCCATATCAACGAAACTGGCGGCGACGCGGCGGTGAGCGCGCATCTTCTCAGCTTCGACTCGGTTCACGGGCGGTGGGCGCACGCGGCGCACGGCGATGGCGGCGCGCTGATGATCGACGGCCGTGCGATCGGCCACAGCAGCATCAGGGAGCCGGGCGCGGTGCCGTGGCGCGAAGCTGGCGTCGACATCGTCCTGGAGGCCAGCGGGAAGTTCCGCACGCCAGAGCAGCTCGCCGCCTACTTCGCAGCTGGAGTCGCAACGGTGATCGTCGCCGCGCCGGTCACCGGGGATGCGCTCAACATCGTCATGGGAGTCAACGACGACCAGTACATCCCAGGTGAGCACCGGATCATCACCGCCGCATCGTGTACCACCAACTGTCTCGCGCCGATCGTCAAGGTCATCCACGAGGGCATCGGCATCAGCCACGGGATGATCACGACGATCCACAGCTCGACGAATACGCAGAGCGTCCACGACCAGCCGCACAAGGATCTGCGCCGGGCACGGGCATCCAGCCTCTCGCTCGTGCCGACGACCACCGGCTCGGCCACGGCCATCGGGCTGATCTTCCCCGATCTTCGCGGCAGGCTCGATGGACAGGCGGTGCGCGTGCCGCTGCTCAATGCCTCGCTGACCGACTGCGTCTTCGAGGTGCGCCGGCAGACAACAGTGGCCGAGGTCAATGCGCTGCTGCAGAACGCCGCGGCTGGCCAGTTGGCCGGCATTCTCGGCTACGAGACCCGCCCGCTGGTCTCGATCGACTTCGTCGGCGACCCGCGCTCGGCGATCGTCGATGCTGCCTGCACCATGGTCACCGACGGAACCCAGGTCAAGATCTACGCCTGGTACGATAACGAGTGGGGCTACGCCAACCGCTACGTCGAGCTGGCGCGAAAGGTGGCGCAGACGCGATGACCACCACCGACGCGCCGCTCGCCAGACAGCGAGCCGACCGACGCACCTACATGCTCGTCACCGGCGCGTACTGGGCCGACACCCTGACCGATGGGGCGATCCGGATGCTGGTACTGTTCTCGTTCTCGCAGCGCGGCTACACCCCGCTTCAGGTGGCGTCGCTCTTTCTGTTCTACGAGATCTTTGGCATCATCACTAACCTATTTGGCGGCTATCTCGGTGCCCGGTTTGGCCTCAAGACCACATTGTTTCTCGGTCTCGGCACGCAGCTCGCCGCGCTCGCGATGCTGGCCTTGGCGCCGGCCGCTTGGCTGGTGGTCCCGTATGTAATGGTGGCGCAGGCGCTCTCCGGCATCGCCAAAGATCTGACCAAGATGTCATCGAAGAGCGCGGTGAAGCTCGTCGCTGGCGATACTAGCGGCCAGCTGTACCACTGGGTGAGCCTGCTGACCGGCTCGAAGAACGCGATCAAGGGCGTCGGCTTTTTCCTCGGCGCGCTGCTGCTGACGCTGGTGGGCTTCCAGCCGGCGCTCCTTATTCTCGGCTGCCTAGTGCTGGCCGCGCTGCTGCTATCGCTGATCGGCATCGGCGGCGATCTCGGCGCCGGCAATGCGAAGGCCAAGTTTGGCCAGATGTTCTCGCACAGCCGCGCGATCAATATGCTGGCGGCGGCGCGGATTGTTCTCTTCGGCGCGCGCGACGTGTGGTTCGTGGTGGCGCTGCCAGTGTTCTTCGTCAGCGCGCTCGGCTGGGATTTCTGGCAGGTCGGCGGCTTCCTGGCCGCTTGGACGATCGGCTACGGTCTGGTTCAGGCGGCGACGCCGGCCATCCTTCGCGGCGGGCAGCCGAATGGGCGTACGGCGGCGGCGCTGGCGTTTGGGCTGGCGGCCTTCCCGCTTGGCATCGCGCTGGCGCTGGCTGCCGGTCTGCCGCCAGCGCCGGTCGTAGTGATCGGGCTGCTGGCCTTCGGCGCGGTGTTTGCGCTCAACTCGGCGGTCCACAGCTACCTCATCCTGGCATACACCGATGGCGACAAGGTGGCGATGCAGGTCGGCTTCTATTACATGGCCAACGCCATCGGGCGGCTGCTCGGTACGCTGCTCTCCGGCCTGCTCTACCAGATCGGGCTCCAGCTCGGTGGGTCTGGCGGGCTGATCGTGTGTCTGGCGGCCTCGGCGGCGCTCATCCTGGCGGCTGGCCTGATCGCGCTGCTGCTGCCATCACACGCTAGCGCTGCTGGGCCCGTCTCGCTCGGCGACCTCGGCGATTAGCGGCAGGCTGAAGTCTGCGGTTGTAGCATGCCAAGCCCTGCGGGCGGCTGTGGCGGGCCAAACTTGCCCCAGCCCGCCGCCATACGGTCCATACCTGGCATAGCTCGTGCTCTCTCCGCTGTGAAACGGCGCGCCGCAGATGGCGCGCCAAACCAGAATGGATAACCCATGGACCGTCTCTCACGCCGAGGATTTGTGCGCATCGCCGGTCTCAGCGCCGCCACCGCCGTCGGTGCCGGTGTGCTCCAGCCGGGCCAGGCCGCCGCAGCGCGCGCCCCGCTGACCGCGCTTGTGCAGACCCAGACTATGCCAGTGCTCGACCCGCAGATGCAAGAGGTGATCGACGAGCTCATCGCGCTTGAGGTGCCCAAGCTCACCGAGATGAGCCCGTTCAACGCCCGTCAGACCAGCCCACTGACGCTTGCCGCCCAGGCGGTGCTCACCCGCCGCGGCAAGCCGCCGCTCGAACCGGTGGCCAATGTGGCGCATCGGCTGATCCCTGGCGGCGCCGGGCAGCAGATGCTGGTGCGCTTCTACCAGCCAGCGGGCGCTGGCCCGTTCCCGACGTTGGTCTACTTTCACGGCGGCGGCTGGGTGATCGCCAACCTGGATACCTACGATCCATCGTGCCGTGCGCTGGTGAACGCTGCCAACTGCGCCGTGATGTCGGTGGCCTACCGGCAGGCGCCAGAGCAGCGCTTCCCTGCGGCGGCCGATGACGCCTTCGCTGCCTACCAGTGGTTGCGCCAGAACGCCGCGCTGGTCCGCACCGATCCGAGCAAGATCGCGGTGGGCGGCGAGAGCGCCGGCGGCAACTTGGCCACAGTCACAGCTATGATCGCGCGAGACCGCGGCGTGCCCGCGCCGGTCCACCAGCTGCTGGTCTACCCAGTGACCCATATTAACGGCAGCTACCCCTCTATCAAGGAGTTTGCCGACGCGATACCGCTGGCGGGCGCGGCGCTGCCCTACTTCTACACCAACTACCTGCGGCGTACGAGCGATGCCAGCAATCCTTACGCCTCGCCGATCCTGGCCCGCAGCCTGGCGGGGCTACCTTCGGCCACCGTGATCACCGCCGAGGTGGACCCGCTGCGCGACGAGGGCGAGGCCTACGCTAAGCGGCTCGGCGAGGCGGGCGTGGCGGTCACGTCCACCCGCTACGCCGGCGTCACCCACGAGTTCTTCGGTCTCGCAGGTGTGGTGGACAAAGCTAAGCAAGCGGTCGCTGAGGCCGCCGCCGGGCTCAAGACCGCGTTCGGCAGCTAGTTATCCGTGCGAATCGACGTGAATCGACGCGAGACCCCGCAGGTGTGTATAAATCACATCATATAGCAAGCCTCCCTGAGTCGCGAACGGCCCATGCCCCTCTCCCGCTGCGGCAGGCGAGGGGAGCAGGTGTACAACGCTCATAGTGCTATGCAAGGTACAGCGCACACCTGCGGGGTCTGGCAACGCGTCCCGTTGTGGCACCCTGTCTACGGGGCGGGCGCTGCGTCGCCAACGTCTGCCCCGCCAGCGCGCAGCAGCGCGGCGATGGCGTCCAGCCCGTGGTAGTTCGCCCAACCGAGCGGTGTCGCCCGATACTGCGGGTCGCGCAGCGTGTGATCGGCGCCCCGCCCCAGTAGGTATGTTACCATCGCCTCTTGCTGACAGACCACCGCTGTCTGCACTCCGTCCCTCCTGCCAGCCGATCGTCCGCGATCTGCGAGTCTACAAGAAAGACCCACCGCGCACAATTTCCATGCCTGGCAATCTGCGATGATGATGGAGCGATCCTCGCGGAAGGGAGCATGGGAAATGAGCGGCGCTCTTGGGGGCTGTGCCACCTCCACCCTGCGCGCCGCGGCTACGGCTGGCCAGCACGCCACGGGATGCTTGTCAGCAGCGGGCCGTACAAGTCATCCTCGGCCGCGATTTGCAGCTGTTGTAGCTCGTCGGGCGTCGGGTCATCCGCCTGCCAGACGATCGAAGGCAACTGCTCACACACGGCGAGCGGTGTCTGCTCGCTGCCCTCGCCCATCACCAGCGTCGCCGCGGTCGCCAGCGAGTCTGCGATGTTGCGCTTGGTCATGCGCAATGCCTGGCCGCAGAGATCGGCGCTCCCCACATAATCGCGCAGCGCCTGAAAGCTGCTGTGAGCCAGCGCCACCCCGGTGACGCCGGTGCGCAGTGGGGCGACGGTGCTATCGGTGATGATGACGCCTGCGCGTGCCAGCCCGAAGCGCCGCCTGATGTGCGCGCGCACTGCGTTGGCGGTCCGCTGCGGATCGCGCGGCCAGAGGACGTAGAACCCATCGCCGTTGGACTCATCGATCCCGGCGGATGGGATCAGGATGCCGCGCGTGATCGTCAGCGCGACCCGGTAGCGGTTGAGTTTTGTCGGCAGCAGCCGATCGGCCTCCTGCGCGACCAGCGCCTGCTTCTCCACCGTGCCGATCTTGACCACTCGGTCCTCGCAGATTGCGACGATCTTCGATGTGATCGCCAGGATGGTGCCTTCGGTAAGCGACGGCAGGTAGGCGTCCAGGATCGTGAGCAGATCGTGGTTCTGGACGGTAATAGCGTGGGTTTTGATCGGGTAGATGTGCATCGGCTGCTCGCTACTCAGCGTTAGATTCGGTTGGCCGCAGTGTACCACGCCGTACACCCACGGCGGTCAGCGCCGCGCCCTGGCCTGCACGCACCGTGTGTCACGTGATAAAATAGATCTGCCACCGCAGCGCCATACAGCGAAACGCAGAACGCCAAGACGCCAAGACGCCAAGGCGCAGGGATGCAACGCAGCGGGCGCACGCAAGGGCGGGCGCACGGCAGATGTTGGACGGGGGCGGCACGCCGGGGCGCTCGCGCGAGCGTCACTTTTGGGGGATCGAAGGGGGAGAATCCCCCACGCGGGGGATCCAAGGGGGCTGGCCCCCTGGGCACGCGCAGCGGCCCACGCCGAATAGCGACCGCCCTCGCGGCAGCGATTCAGACGCCAAGGCGCAACGCAGCGGGAGCACGGGTAGTGGTCGCTCGCGAGTGACGTTGGGGCCCACGCCGGATGGCGACCGCCCTCGCGGCAGCGATTCAGCTGCAAGGGCGCAGGGACGCGGGGACGCAACCGCGCAACCGCGCAAGAGCCAGCGAAGGGGAGCAATGGAGACACTGTCACCGGTCGCGCTCGCCGCACGGCGGCTGCTGGCCAGCCTCGCGCCTGGCGGGCCGCGCCTGATCATCGGGATGGCCGGCGTCCCCGGCTCGGGCAAGAGTACGCTGGCGGCGCAGATCGCGGCCGCCGTGAACGCCGAGACCGCGCCAGATACCATGGTCGCGCTCGGGATGGACGGGTTCCACCTGACCAGGGCGGCGCTGCGGCTGCTGCCCGACCCAGCTGCGGCGCTGGCGCGGCGTGGTGCGCCGTGGACCTTCGCCCCGCAGGTGCTGGCGCTGCGGCTCGACGATTTGCGCGCCGCGTACGGCCGCGCCGACTGCGCCTGGCCAGGTTTCGCCCACGAGGTCGGCGACCCGGTGGAGGATGCGCTGATCGTCCCGGCGTCGTCCCGGATCGTCATGGTAGAGGGGCTCTACCTGCTGCACCGCGCCGATGGCTGGGGGGTGGTCAGCGCGCGCTTCGATGAGCGCTGGTATCTTGACGCGCCGCTCGATCTCGCTATGGGCCGGCTGGCGCTGCGCCACATGCGCGCCTGGGGCTTCTCGCGCGAGCAGGCGGAGGACCGCATCGCCGCCAACGATCGGCCAAACGCGGCGATCGTGGTGGAGAGCGCGGCGGCGGCGGACTGGTGGCTGACCGCCGAGGACTGATGCTGCTCCTGACGCGCTCCGCGCCGACCGCAGCAAGCTGCGGCCCTACGGGACGGTATCACGCTGGCCGTCGCACGTTGCGGCCCTACGGGACGGTATCACGGTGGTCGCCGTGGAGACGCAGCGCTATTGTAGCGGGAGCACCGAATGAACGCCGAGACAATCACGGAACGCTGCGCGCTGCTCGGCGGCATCAGCGAGGAGCCAGGCCGCCTGACGCGGCGCTACGGCACGCCGGCGATGCGGCTGGCGCAGGACGCCGTGGCCAGCTGGATGCGCCAGGCGGGGATGGACGTGCGCGAGGACGCGGTCGGCAATTTGATCGGGCGCTATCAGGCCGCCACGCCGGGGGCGAGGGCGCTGCTGCTCGGCTCGCACCTGGACACGGTGCGCGACGCCGGGACGTTCGATGGGCCGCTGGGCGTGCTGACCGCGCTGGCCTGCGTCGAGCGCCTGGCGGCCGATGGGCGGCGGCTGCCGTTCGCCGTCGAGGTCATTGCGTTCGCCGAGGAGGAGGGCGCGCGCTACGCCCCGTACCTCGGCAGCTCGGTGATGGCCGGCAGCTTCGATGCCGCGCTGCTGTCGCGGCTGGACGATGACGGCGCCGCGCTGGCCGACGCGATCCGGGCGTTTGACGGCGACCCTGACGCGCTGGAGTCTGCCAGGCGCGACCCGGCCGAGCTGATCGGCTACTGCGAGCTGCACATCGAGCAGGGGCCGGTGCTTGAGCGCGCCGGGCGTAGCCTCGGGGCGGTCACCGCCATCCAGGGGCAGACTCGCGTCTGGCTGACGCTGACCGGCCAGGCGGGTCACGCCGGCACCGTGCCGATGGCCATACGCCACGATGCGCTGGCGGCGGCGGCGCAGATCGTCGTCGCCATCGAGGCGCTGGCGCGCGCCACCGAAGGGCTGGTGGCCACCGTCGGGCAGCTGGAGGTTTCGCCTGGCGCAAGCAACGTCATCCCCGGCCAGGCGAAGCTCAGCCTCGATCTGCGCCACCAGGACGATGCGGCGCGCGATGCGGCGTTTGCCGCGATCCAGCAGCTCGCCGGGCAGATCGCGGGCGAAAGGGGCGTCGTCGCGAGCTGGGGCGCGGCGCGCACCCAGGCCGCCGTGCCGTGCTCGGCGTGGCTCAGCGAGACCGTCAGGGGCTCGATCGCGTCGGTGACGGGTTTGCCGGCCACGTCGCTGCCGAGCGGTGCCGGCCACGACGCAGCGATGCTGGCGCGGATCGCGCCGGTGGCGATGCTGTTCGTGCGCTGCGCCGGCGGCATCAGCCACAACCCCGCCGAGTCGGTGACCGTCAGCGATGTCGCCGATGGCCTGGCGGCGCTGTCCGGCATCGTGGAGGCGCTGGCGCGGGGCTGAGAAGCTAGTGTATTGACGATTGGCAATTGACGATTGACGATTGACGAACGCCGCGCTCTGGTGCGAACCAACACCCGTGCAAACAATGCAGCGTGCAACTGCACGAGCAGCCATTTGTGCTTATCTGTGCTTATCTGTGGACCATGTTACAGCCTCAGCCGAGCGCGCTGACGATCTCCGCCACCCCCGCCGCGTCCCCCGGCACAAACGGCAGCAGCGGCGCGTCTGGCCGCAGATCCTGGATACGCTCGGCCACCGCCAGCAGCTCGTCCTCGTCTAGCCCGTCGATTTTGCTCAGCAGCAGCAGATCGGCCTGTGCCAGCTGCGGGCGTACCAGCGTCCCGATGCCGTAGCGCTCGCCCCACAGCCGCTCGAAGCGCGGCGCATCCAGGATCGCGACGAACTGCCACGGCAGCGTGCCGGCCTCCTGGCTGGACAGCGCGGCCCGCAGCGCGTCGGCGTTGGCTACCCCGCTGGCCTCCAGGATCAGCGCGTCCGGCGCGAAGCCGGCGATGAGCGCAGCGATCGTCTGGTGCAGCGGCAGCGTCAGCTCGCAGCAGACGCAGCCGGCGCGGATCTCGCGCACCATCAGGCCGTGGGCTGCGAGGTAGGCGCCGTCCACCCCGATCCCGCCGCGCTCGTTCTCGATGATCGCCACGCGCAGCCCGGCGTCGACCAGCGCCTCGGCCAGCGCTAAGGTGAATGTCGTCTTGCCGGTGCCCAAAAACCCGGTGATCGCGATCGCGCGCATAGATTCATCCCCAGATAGCCACGGATTCATCCCCAGGTAGCCACGGATAGAGCAATCTTAGCAGGTGGCGAATTGCTTCCATCGAGGCGCGGGCTTCAGCTCGCTGGGGCCACAGATGCCGCGCAGCCGTCCAGATATGCGGCGACGACGGCGTCGAAGGCCACGTCGAGGTTGCCCGGCCGCCTGAGTTGCGCCCGAAGCTCAAGCATCGCGAAGCCGTGGACCAGCGCAAACGCCCCGCGCAGCAGCGGCAGCGCTCGCTCGTGGCCCACCAGTTCGACCATGATAGCATCGATCGGCGCGACGAACTGCTCAAGCGCGCTCGGCTCGGCCTGCGACTCGCGCTCGGCAGTGGTCAGCGCCAGGATGTAGGTGTGTGGGTGGGCGTGGGCGAAGCGACGGTGGGCCTGACAGACGCGCCCGAGCTGCTCTGCGGGCTGCACTCCATCGTCGAGCGCCGCGCGGTAGGCCTCCGCCAGCTGCTGCCAGGTCAGCGCGTTGACACCGGCCAGCAGCGCCTCCTTGCTTGCCACGTGGCGGTAGAGCGACGGCGCCCTGATCCCCAGCGCGGCGGCCACGGTCGCCAGCGACAAGTCGGCCGCGCCGTCGCGCTCGATCAGCTCCCACGCGGTGGCGATGATCTGCTCGCGGTTGGTCTGCGCTGGGTACGGCATGCTAAACTCGCTGCATATGGGTGTCTTTAAAGCTTGTGACATACTTGAAGCCATAGCCGACGGCGCGGTCCATGCCGATGTGCGCCAGCCAGATCAGGCAAAGTGCGATACCGAGCTGCCAGCCCAAAAACAGACTGGCGAGCCCGAGCGCGATGGGCAGGGCGATGGTGTGGGCGATGTTATAGCATACGCTGCCGACGCGCTGCCCGGCAAAGTAGCCAAGCGCGCTCAGATCTGGCGCGAGCAGCAGCGCGATGAACAGCAGCCAGCCGCCGCCGATGTGGGCGTAGAGCGCGATGGCGGCGACGAGCAGCACCAGACCTTCGAGGCGAAGCAGCAGGTTCGGCATGCTGAGCGGGTGGCGGGTGACGGCGGCGGTGGTGGTCATGACGGTGCTCCTTAAAACTAATAACGTTACTCTTCAAGAGTAATTGTAATAGTCTTAAGTGTCAACCACCAATCTGCTGAGATGAAGATCACCGTGCCAGCGCCGATATCGGCCACTGCGGCCCGGCTGGAGAAACGGTCTATCGTGCCTGCTACGTGACGGCGCTACGGTCTGCGCTGTAGCCTCGGTAGCGCCCATCGCGTACGGCGGCGGCGATGCGGTCGACGCCGTCCCAGACTTCGGCGAACGCGGTGGTGAGCGGGCTGAGGCCGAGGCGCAGATTATCCGGCTCGCGAAAATCCGGCAGCACGCCGAGCTCGGCGATCAGCGCCCGATTGATCTGATAGCCGTGCGGGTGGCGGATACTGATGTGCGATCCGCGCCTGGCGGCGTCGCGCGGCGACCCGAGGGTGAAGCCGAGTTCGGCCAGCCGCACGTCGTACAGCGCGATCAGGTACTCGGTCAGCGCCACAGACTTGGCGCGGATGGCGTCGATTCCAACGTGGTTGAGCTGCGCGATCGCCGGCTCGACGGCCGCCACCGCCAGCATCGGCGGGGTGCCGGCCAGGAAGCGGGCGATGCCTGGGCCGGGCGCGTACGCCAGATCGAAGGCGAACGGGGCGCGCTGGCCGAACCAGCCCCAGATCGGCGAGCGCAGCTGCTCCTGCAGCTCGGCGCGGACGTAGAGGTAGGCCGGGGCGCCAGGGCCGCCGTTGAGGTACTTGTAGCAGCAGCCCACCGCCAGATCGGCCCCCCAGGCGTCCAGTTCCACCGGCACCGCCCCCGCTGAGTGGCTCAGATCCCACAGCACCAGCGCTCCGACCTCGTGGGCGCGCGCGGCGATCTTTGCCAGATCGTAGATAAAGCCGCTCTTGAAGGTCACGTGCGAGAGGCTGACCAGCGCGGTGGTCTCGTCGATCATGGCCAGCAGCGTATCTTCGTCCACCGTTATCTCGCCGTCGCCCGATTCCACCAGCCGCAGCGTATGTCTCCCGCCGAGCTGCTCGATGCACCCCTGGAGGATGTAGAGATCGGACGGGAAGTTGAGCCGGTCCGAGATGATCGTGGTGCGGCCGGGGCGGGCGGCGAGCGCGGCCATCGCTAGCTTGTACAGGTTGACCGACGTCGAGTCGCACAGCAGTACCTGGCCGGGTGCCGCGCCGATCAGCCCGCCGATGGCATCGCCGACGCGCGCCGGTGCCTCGTACCAGCCAGTTCCCCAGCCGCGAATGAGCAGCTCGCCCCACTCGTCGTCCACGGCGCGGCGCAGTGGCTCGCGGGTGGCCAGCGGCAGCCGCCCGAGCGAGTTGCCGTCCAGGTAGACGAGATTATCGTCAGCGATCACAAACTGCGCGCGATAATGGGCGAGCGGGTCGGCGGCGTCGAGCGTCACGGCGTAGCTTCGGTCTGGCGCAAATAGTCGGCTCATGGTCTCTCCAACAGCGGTGGCGGACGCAGCCTCAGTGGATCGTCTCGCCGCGAGCCAGCATCGCCACGAACTGCGCGATCCGGCTGGCGCGGGTCTCAGGTTTTTTGGCGGTCTGAATGCGAAACAAGATGGCGTAGCGGTTCTGGCCGCTGATAGTGACGAAGTGCACCGCTGCGGCTGGCTCGGCGTCGAGCGCGAGCTGGAGATCGTCTGGCACCGTTGCGTTGGCCTGCGAGTCGTAGGCCGCGTCCCAGCGCCCGTTGGCTTTGGCGTGGTCGATCGCCGCGAGCCCTGCCGGCCGCATCGCGCCACTGGCGATCAACGCCTCGACCTTGTCGCGGTTGATCTTGGACCAGAGACCGTTCGGGCGGCGTGGCCCGAACGACTGGAGCCAGGAGTGCTCATCGCCCTTGATCTTCTTACCGTCGATCCAGCCGTAACACAGCGCCACGTCCAGCGCCTCGGCGTAGCTGACCGAAGACGTAGGCGCGCCCTTCTTGGCGATCCGCAGCCAGACCGCGCCGCTGGCGGCGTGGTTGGCGTCCAGCCACTCGCGCCACGCGTCGGGCGCGGCGAAGCTGACGATTGGGATATCCTGCATGCCGCCCATTGTAGCAGAACTCGCACGGCGCGCGCCAGCAGCGGAGTGTGGGGCGCGGCGCTCGCATGTCCGTCCCCGTAGGCTGCACCGACGCAGTGGTGGGTCAGCAGCGGGGGCGTGGGGGCTGCGCCCCCACATTGATCCTTTCTCCCTATTTACCCCACGGCGTGGTATAATACGAACACAAGTTCTGAAAGTGAGTCTATGCAATCAATCGATACGTACGAGCCAGCCGAGCTCGACGAAACCCTCGACGCCGCGCTTGACGACGCCCCGGCGCTGGACGACGGCGAGCGGCTGAGCTTCAAGCCTGCGCTCGCGCTAACGCCGCGCTCCTACCAGCAGGAGGCGCTAGCCGCCTGGGAGCAGGCCGATGGGCGGGCGGTGGTGGTGCTGCCGACCGGGGCGGGCAAGACGGTGCTGGCGCTGATGGCGCTCACACGGCTGCGGCTGCGGACGCTGATCGTGGTGCCGACGATCGAGCTGCTGCACCAGTGGCGAGCCGCCGTCATCGAGCGGCTCGGCGTGGCCGAGGAGCACGTCGGCGTGGTGGGCGACGGGCGGCGCGAGCTGCGGCCGATCACGATCATCACCTACGCCTCGGCCGCGATGCCGCACGCCAAACTGGCTGGCTACGGGCTGCTGATCTGCGACGAGGCGCACCACCTGCCAGCGCCGGCCTACCGCACGCTCGTGGCCCGCTGCGGCGCGGCGCACACCCTCGGCCTCACCGCCACCCCAGGGGACGAGCGGGCGGCGCTGATCGAGCTGCTCGGGCCGGTGGTCTACGAGCGGACGCCAGAGGCGCTCTCGGCCGATGGCCACCTGGCGCAGTTCCGCCGCAAGCGGCTGGCTGTCGAGCTGAGCGACGACGAGGCGCTGCGCTACGGCGTGCTGATGTCCGAGTGGAAGTGGTTTTTGGCGCGCAACCGGGCCACGCTCGGCGGCCGCGGCGATTTCTTTGGCGAGCTGATCCGCCGTAGCGGCAGCGATCCGGCGGCGCGGGCGGCGCTGCGGGCGCACTACCAGGCGCGGATGATCGCGCTCAACGCCGAGGCCAAGCTCGGGGTAGTAGCGCGGCTGTTGGACCAACATCGTGGCGACAAGGTGATCATCTTCTCCGAGTACAACCTGCTGGTGGACCAGATCAGCGCTGCGCTGGCGCTGCCGGCGCTAACCTACAAGACCGCGCCGTCCGAGCGCGCCGCGATCCTGCGCCGCTTCCGCGATGGCTCGTACTCCAAGCTGGTGGCCGGGCGAGTGCTGAACGAGGGCGTCGATGTGCCAGACGCGCAGGTGGCGATCGTGGTCAGCGGCAATAGCACCCCGCGCGAGCAGATCCAGCGCCTCGGGCGCGTCATCCGGCCCAAGCCAGGCGTCGCGCTGCTCTACGAGATCGTCACCCGCCACACCGCGGAGGTCGGCGCGTCGCTACGGCGCTCGCGTGGCATCGGCGGGTGAACGCGCCGAGCGGGGTTTGGGGGCCGGGTACCCTCTGGGTGTCCCCGAGATCATCCCTTTTCTACTCCAGTAGGATGGTTATATGAGGAGCGAGCCATGGCATTTCGGGTCAACGATTTCAAGTACCTGGTGCGGCGCAGCGGCGAGCGCAAGCTGATCTATCCGCATCAGCTACGCGACGACCGTCTGCTGGCGTCGATCGCGTTCGCCATCGACTACTACGAGCGCATGGTCGGCCGGGAGCGCGCCAGCTTTGAGATCGACACGCTGCTGGAGTTCTTTGGTGAGCCGAAGCTGGCGCGCGGGCTGGTGGCGTGCCTGGGCAGGACGTACATCTGGCAGCGACCGACGCTCGCCGACGCGCTCGGCGCTCCGGCCGCTGCCCTGCTCGCCGCCGCTGGCGTCCGCACCCCCGCCGATCTGCGCGCCAAGCTCTACGCGCTGGCCAACGCCAGCTACTACGGCTACATCGCCCCGGAGCAGCGCGGCGCGGCGCTCGCGCTGCTCCGGGGCGAGCTCGTGGCCCAGGCGGGTCAGCCGGGCGGTGAAAGCCAGGCGCTCGACGTAAATGTGCTCGACGCGGCGCAGATCGAGAGCGCGTTGCACCTGGACGACCAGGGGCGGCAGATCCTGGCCAAAGTCGGGCAGCGGCCCGAGGCCAGCACGATCGTGGCGCGCTACAACTACCACGCCATCGAGAGCGCGCTGTGCCAGTCCGGCGAGCTGCGGCTCACGCTCGGCGGCGACATGCCGACGCTGCTGCGCTCGGTGCACCAGCTGGCGCAGCGCTACCAATTGCGCTACACGGTCGGTCAGCTCGGGCGTGGCGGCGCGCAGCCAGATGTGAGCGTCCCGGTGACGATCCACGGCGCGCGCGACGCGCTGGGCGGCTGGGGGCAGAGCGGGCGGCGGGTCGCCAGGCTGTTGGTGCGGTTGCTGGCGGCGCACCCCGGCGTCTGCCGCACTGCTGAGGCCGATGTCCATCTGCGTGGCACGACGCTGCGCTACGCGATGGACTCCAAAGCGCTGGCGGCCTTCGGCGCGGGGATCGCCAGCGAGCAGCCCAGCGCCGAGCCGTGGGAGAGCGAGACGGTCGAGCTGTTCCGGGCCGCCTGGCTCAAGGCGGCGGCGCGCGGCGATACCGGTGGCTACCGGCTGCGGCTCGACCCCGAGCCGATCGTGGGACCGGGCGGGCTGCTGGTGCCGGACGGGCTGCTGGTGTGCGGCAGCCGCCGCGTGCCGCTCTGCCTCGCGCCGAGCGCCACCGCCGCCGCTGCGCTGATCCGCGCCGCCAAGACGTTGCCCAACCCCGATGAGCCGCTGATCCTGGTGCCCGACACCGCCGAGCGCCCGCAGCGCACCCCGCTGACGCTGATCGGCTATGCAGATGCCGCCAGCGACGCCATCCCGGCGATCGTCGCGGCGCTGCTGCGCCGCGCGGCGTGATGCGGCGGCGTGATGCGATCACCAGAACGGGAACAGCCGCCCGATGCTCTCCGGCGTCAGCGGCGCGCCGTACTCGCAGCCCTCAAATGCCTCGGCGTAGCGCACGGCTGCGGCGCGATCCTCGCCGAGCTGCGCCACCAGCGTCGCCCTGAACCGCTCGGCGTCGGTGCGCTCGGACGCCTCGCGGCGCTCGCGCAGCCACGTCAGCCGCTCGCCGTCGCCGCTCGGCACCTCGCCGAGGTAGCCGCCGTTGGCCGGCAGCCACTCGTAGAACTGCGACGTGTGGCAGTGGAGCATCGCCAGTTTCTGCTCGAAGACGTCGTCGGTGGGCACCACCACGTCGGCGCTGAATGGGTACGGCTTCTGGAAGCGATCGCTGACGTAGACGATCGTCGGGTTGAGCTCCAGGTGGGGCGAGAATGCCGCCACGTTCGGTACGGTCACCATATAGGCCGCATCCTGGATCAGCTGCGCGGTATAGCGGTGGTCCGGGT
>JAYUUK010000129.1:0-1766 GCA_043754595.1 Roseiflexaceae bacterium
TGGCGGCCGGCGGCGGTCAACTTATCAGGCTGACGGATAGCGGGATGGCGCGCGCCCCGGCGTTCTCGCCTGATGGCAAACACCTGGCGTTCCTGGCCGTCGCGCCAGGCGAGAGCAGCTTCGACCTCTACATTATCGACTTCGGGGCGGACGGCGTGACGCCGGCGCAAACGCGGCGGATCACCACTGGCATGAGCTTCGACGCCGACTCGGGGGTAAGCTGGGGGAAGTAGGTCGTTGCCGCTCCGTTTGTATGAGCGAAGCGAGCGCACATGGGTCGCCTGACCGGCATGCGCTGGCGACGTGTGCTTCGCCCCTACTGCTCACCCCGCGCTCCGTCCCGGTCGCTGCGATCCGTCTCCCCAAACGTCCAACTCGAATGTGCGGATTCAGATATAACTGGCGGCGAAAATGGGCGTATAATCGCTGCTGTAACCGCACTGTAGCAGGAGACTGTGATGCCATTCATCGACCACCGGTATCAAAAGGCGCGCCGCAGCGTCGACGATCTGATCGACCACATGCAGAACACCAGCATCGACCTCAAGTTCTCCGCCGGCGTCTGGTTTTTCTACCCGGCCGGCCTACGCTTCCACGCGCAGTACGGGCCGCAGGGGACGATCGAGCAGGTGCTTGAGCGGGCGGCCAAGATGAAGGATATGGGTCTCGCGGCGATCGAGGCGCACTACCCAAACGAGATCAACGAGGAGAACGCGCAGCTTTACAAAGACTTTATTTCACAGACCGGCATCAGGCTGCTGACGATCATCCCCAACCTGTTCTACGACACGGACTACGAGTGGGGCTCGCTCTCCAACCCGATCGCCGAGATCCGCCAAGGCGCGATCGAGCGAGTCAAGGGCGCGCTGCGGCTCAATAAGGAGTTTGACACCGACCTCGCGGTGGTCTGGCCGGGGATCGATGGCTACGAGAACCCGTTCGGGCTGGATCTCGCCTCGGCGCGCCACCGCTTCGCCTCCGGTCTGGCCGAGGCGCTCGACGCAGTGCCAGGCGTGCAGATCGCGCTTGAGCCGAAGCCCTATGAGCCGCGCGGCCACAACCTTTGCCCCACCACCGCCGACGGCGTGCTGGTGTGCCGCAAAGTCGAGGCGCTGCTGGAGAACGAGCAGAACCGGCAGATCCTGGCCAGCGGCGAGACGCTGATGGGGCTCAACCCGGAGATGGGTCACCTGCTGATGGCATTCGAGGATCCCTCGTACGCCTTCAGCCTGTGCCTTGAGGACGGGCGGCTGTTCCACACCCACTGGAACTCGCAGCCGCTCGGCAACTACGACCAGGACCTGGACGTCGGCGTGATTAGCCCAGAGCTGACAGAGAGCGCGCTGTACAGCATGAAGATGCACAGCTACAGTGGCTACTACGGCATCGATATTTTCCCCGAGCGCATCCCGACCGAGCGGGCGCTGATCAATAGCTTCGATGCGCTGCGGGCCGCCGCCGACCGGGTGGACCATATGGATCACGAAAAAGTGCTGCTGAGCGCGGCGCGGCCTGACAAGAACCGCGGCTACCTTGAGGCGTATCTCATCCGCGAGCGGGCGCGCGACCCAGCGATCCTCTCGCCGCTGCCGGAGTTCTAGAAGTAGCGGATGCGCTGGAGCGCGGTTTGGCTGGCGGCAGCACGATAGGGCTTGTTTGGCAGGTGCACAGCTTCGCTGCGCACCTGCCTGTTTTTGGAGAAAAAGGGGGGATTTCGGGGGCTGCGCCCCGAACCCCCGCTTTGCGCTCCGCGCTTTAGCCCATCA
>JAYUUK010000130.1:0-1765 GCA_043754595.1 Roseiflexaceae bacterium
GATCGCCGAGATGACCGTGCTGATGCGGGCGCGCAAGCTCAACCGCCGCGCCCGCGCCATCACCGCGCGCACTGGCGAGACCGAGCGGCTCGGACCGTAGCCGGGCGGGGGCAAATAAGGGCACTGAGGTGGACGAATGTCATTCTGGCGCCCCTTCCCCACAGACCGCGTCCTGGCCGAGCTCTCGCTCTGGTCGGCCGACGCCGCGCACTTCGCCGACGCCATCGCGCGGACGTCGCCGCACGCCGATCTGTATCACATCGATGTCTCAGACGGCCACTTTGTCCCGCTGCTGCTGTTCTTCCCCGACCTCGTGGCGCGGCTACGATCGCTGACGACGGTCCCGTTTCACGTTCACCTCATGGTTGACGACGCTATTCTGTTCGCTCAGATCGACGCGTTTGTGGCCGCCGGCGCGGATATCATCACGATCCACGTCGAGAACGGCGATGCGGTGCCCGCCGCGCTTGCGCAGATCCGGCGCGCTGGTCGTGCCAGCGGGCTCGCGCTCGGGCTCGATGTGCCGCTGGCGGCGGTTGAGCCGTTCCTGGGCACCGTCGATCTGGTGACTTTGATGGGCACGCGGATCGGCGTCAAGGGCCAGGATCTGGACGAGGCGGCCTGCGACCGTATCCGGGCGATGCGCCAACTCATCCAGACGCAGAGCCGCCAGCACGCGGTCAAGATCGCCGCCGACGGCGGTATTCGTCAGCACACGGTGCCGCTGCTACGCGCTGCGGGCGCCGACACGGTGGTCATGGGGGCGCTCGCGTTTGGGAGCCTCGATCTAACGATGCGCTGGCTGCACCACCTGCCGCTCTCGACACGCAAGTAGGCGCGTATGCAGTACGTCATCGGCGTCGATCTCGGCGGCACGCAGATCCGCGCGGTGCGGATGGATCGCCACGGCCACATCCACGACAGCCAGCGAGTGGCGACCGCCGCTGCGGCCGGACCCGAGATCGTCATCGGGCAGATCGTCGCGCTGGTGAACGCCGCGATCGGCACCACCCCACGCGACGCCATCATCGGGGTTGGCGTCGGCTCCCCCGGCCCGCTGAACCCGTACACCGGGGTCGTGCTGCAGGCGCCGACGCTGCTCGGGTGGTTCGATGTGCCGCTGCGCGCCCTGCTAACGGCAGCGCTCGGCCTCCCGGTCGCGATCAACAATGATGCGAATGTGGCCGCGCTCGGCGAGTGGCGGTTTGGCGCTGGGCGCGGCTGCACGCACTTTATGTACGTCACGGTCAGCACCGGCATCGGCGGCGGCGTAATCCTGGACGGCAGGCTGATGCTCGGGCGGCACGGCATGGCCGCCGAAGTCGGTCATATGATCGTCGACCCGCGCGGCCCGCAGTGCGACTGTGGCAGCTATGGCTGCTGGGAGGCTCACGCCTCTGGCTCGGCGCTGGCGCGCGCTGCGGTCGCCGCATCGCAGCGTGCGCCAGGCAGCAGCCTGTGCGCCATCGACCCCAAGCTGCTCACCGCCAGACACGTATTCGACGCGGCCCGCGGCGGCGACGCGCTCGCAGGCGATCTGGTGCGCGATGAGGGGTTCTGGCTGGGGGTCGGTATCGTGAGCTTGCTGCACCTGTACTCGCCGGAGCGGGTGGCGCTCGGCGGCGGCGTGGCCCAGGCGCTGCCAGACCTCCTGCCGCATATTCGCGCCGTCATCGCCGAGCGGGCCATGATCCCGTTCCGCGATGTCCAGATCGTCCAGGCCGAGCTCGGCGACAGCGCCGGCGTCATCGGCGCGGCCACGCTC
>JAYUUK010000131.1:0-5181 GCA_043754595.1 Roseiflexaceae bacterium
CGGCGCGAACGGCGGGCTCTCCCACAGCTCGACCGGGTCGGCCGGCTGGGTGTCGAAGTGGCCATAGATCAGGATCGTCGGCTGGTCCGGCGCGCCGAGCCAATCGGCGTAGACCACCGGGTGGCCGCCGGTGGGCATGATCGCGACGTTATGCATCCCGATCCGTTCGAGGCGGGCGGCGACCCACTCCGCGGCGCGCTGGACGTCTGGGGCGTGGGCGGCGATGGCGGAGACGCTGGGGATGGCGAGGAAATCGAGCAGCTCGCCGGTGAAGCGCTCCTGGTTGGCTTCGAGATACTGTTGCCAGGTCATAGTGTTCCTCGTGCAAAACAATTACTCGGGGGCTATAGCCCAGGACGGCAGGCGTTTTTCTTGGAAGGCGCGCAGCCCCTCTTTGGCCTCATCGCCGGTGCGGGCGGCGAGCAGCGCCTCGTGGAGCGTGCGCGTGGCGGCGTCGGGCTCGAGCGCCCAGAGCGCGTCGAGCATGCGTTTGGTGGCAGCCACGGCCTCCGGTGCCGCGCCGAGCAGCTTTTCGACCACGCCGTCCACCAAGATGCCGATCTCAGCCTCGGTGGTAACGCCGTGGACCAGGCCAATCTCGTAGGCGCGCTCGGCGGTGAAGCGCTCGCCGGAGACGAACAGCGCGCGGGCGTGGCTCATGCCGATTTTTGGCAGCACATAGCGCGCGAGGATGGCGGGGATCAGGCCGATCTTGACCTCGGTGAAGCCGAAGCGCGCCGTCGCGGTGGAGAGCGCGAGGTCGCAGCAGGCCACCAGACCTGCGCCGCCGCCGATCGCCGCGCCGTGGATGCGGGCCACCAGCGGCTTGGGGAAGGTGTGGGCGGCCGCGAACAGCGCGTCGAGGTTTGCGATATCCTTGGCGTGCTCCTGCTCGTCCCAGGCGGCGGTGGCCTGGATCCAGCCGAGGTCGCCGCCGGCGCAGAACGAGCGCCCGGCGCCAGCGAGCACGACGACGCGCGCGGCTGGGTCTGCGGCGAGGGCGGCGAAGGCATCGCGCAGCTCGGCGACCGTCTCGGCGTCGAGCGCGTTGTGAACCTCGGGGCGATTGAGCGTCAGCGTGACGACAGGGCCGCTCCGTTCGATGATCAACCCCAATGCGCGCTCCTCCGCTGTCTGATAGCGATCATAGCTCGCTCGCCGATCGTCGCTGAACTGTCACGCACGCATCGGCGCTGTGGGTGTATAACGTGGCTATTGGCAAAGTGTTTCGCCCCTCGCTACGCGTCAGCTGTGTGTTCGGCATATCATAGCATACAGCCATCCTCATAGAAAAGGGATAATCTCGGGGCTGCGCCCCAAACCCCCATGCACATCACGCGTGTTCCACAGAACCGATTTTGACGCTGCGCAGTGCTTTTTTTGGCCTGCGGCAGCGTGGTAGCTCCTGTTGTTACTGCTGCTGCGCAGCAGCAGCACGAAAAAGTGCTTCCATGGCGCGCAGCGCTTCAGAACAACACGCGTGATGCGCATGGGGGCTGCGCCCCAAACCCCTGTGTTGCGCTTCGCGCACACATCACATGCTGCGCGACGTTTGCACGATGGGGCGGATTGCGCTAGACTCAGGGTTGGCGAGTGCTCGGCTCGCCATTTGAGAAAAAAGCGATGATGCTCGACCAAATCGACCTGGATGTACGGCTGAGCCAGAAGGCGTACAAGGAGCAGCTCGATGTGCTGCAAGCGCGGCTATTTGACATGGAGCAGGCGCTGTTCGAGGCGCGGATGCCGGCGCTGCTGATCATGGAGGGCTGGGCCGGCACCGCCAAGGTGCAGACGATCCGCACCATCACCCGTCGGCTTGACCCGCGCAACGTGCGGGTTCACGCCATCACGCCGCCGCGCACCTACGAGACGCAGTACCCGTGGCTGTACCGCTTCTGGCTCAAGACCCCGAGCTACGGCGAGACGGCGATCTTCGACCGCTCGTGGTACCGGCAGGTTGTGACGAACTACAGCGGCGGGAAGCGGGAGATGCGCGAGGGGCGCGAACGCTGCGAGGACATCGTGGCGCTCGAGCGGCAGCTGGCCGACGACGGCGTGCTGATCATCAAATTCTTTCTACACATCTCGCGTCGCGAGCAGGGGCGGCGCTTCGCCAAGCTGCGGAGCGATAGCCTGACCAACTGGCAGGTGACGAGCGAGGATGCGTGGCAGCACCGCCACTACGGCCGGGTGCGCAGCGCCATCGAGCAGGTGATCGCGCTGACCGATCTGCCGTACGCGCCGTGGCATCTGATCGCCGCCACAGACAAGCGGCACGCGCGGATCGTCGTGATGGAGACGATCCTGCGCGAGCTTGAGGCGCGGCTTGGGCAGCGCGAGGCCGTGCCGCTGCGGACCGACCTCTTCGACGCGCGCTCGGCATCTGTCAGGCGCACGATCGCCGTTCGACGGGCTGCCGCGCCAGATACGCCAGATACGCCAGATACACCAGATACGACGGACGCGGCGGACGCGAGAGATGTGCGGATCGCAGCGAGTGCTGGCGATGAGGCGACGAGCCCGATCCTGAGCCGGGTGGCGCTGCATGAGACGCTTGACCAGAAAACCTACGAGCAGAAGCTGGCGTTCTATCAGGCCAAGATCCATCTGCTGGGGATGGAGATCTACCGCAAGAAGCGCCCGGTGGTGCTGGTGTTCGAGGGGTGGGATGCGGCCGGGAAGGGTGGCGCTATCCAGCGGCTCACCGAGCAGCTCGACCCGCGCGGCTACACGGTCCACGCGATCGCCGCGCCGTCCGGCGATGATAAGCAGCATCACTACCTATACCGTTTCTGGCGCCGGCTACCGCCCGCCGGACAGACCGCGATTTTTGACCGCTCATGGTACGGCCGAGTGCTGGTGGAGCGAGTCGAGGGGTTCGCCAAGCCGCACGAGTGGCAGCGGGCATACGGCGAGATCAACGATTTCGAGCGACAGCTGGCGGGTTTCGGCGCGATCATCTGCAAATTCTGGCTGCACATCAGCCAGGCCGAGCAGCTGCGGCGCTTCGAGGAGCGGCAGACCATCCCATACAAGGCATGGAAGCTGACCGACGAAGATTGGCGCAACCGAGCCAAGTGGGGCGAGTACGAGCAGGCGACCGACGATATGCTGTGGCGCACCTCGACGCCATCTGCGCCGTGGACGGTAGTGGAGGCCGAGGACAAGCGCTTCGGGCGGATCAAAGTGCTGCGCACAGTGGTTGAGCGGCTGGAGAACGAGCTCGGGAACATTTCGCTGTAGAAAGGGGCATCTATGCGTCTGACCGAGGATAAAGTGCGCCGGGTTGCCGAGCGGCTACACGACGAGCTCGCTGGCCGCAATCTGCTGGCCTACAAAGATGCGCCTGGCTCCAAGCGCGGCGAGTCGCGGGCGGCGCGGGTTAAAGTCATCTACGATTTCATCATCGCCGATCTGTCGCGCGAGGCCGAGATCGACGCGGAGGTCGAGCGCATCCTCAACACCTACTCGCGCGAGCTGAAGGGCACCGAGCGCGATGTGATGTTCCGCAAGCACAAAGAAGAAGTGGCGCGCAAGCGAGGGTATATTATCTAATGCGTCAAACGATCTGGCTCGTCAGCACCCTGTTCGCGCTGATCGGCGGTGGCATGGTGGCGCTGCCGACGCGAGCCACCCCGCTGGCCGATGAGACGCCATCGGCGGCATCATCGAGTATTTTTCTGCCGCTGGTCTCGAGCGCGCCGCTTCCAGCCAACCCGTTCGGGTTCAACCTCGGGCGGCGCTGGACGAGCGAGTTGATACCGTACGCCGATGCGGCGCAGCCTTCGTTTTCGCGCGCCGGGGACTTGCTGTGGGGCAAGATCGAGGAGCAGCGCGGTACCTATAACTGGGATGACCCATCGATCCAGCTGCTGGAGGCCAACATCCGTGCGCTGCGCGCCGCCGGGATCGAGCCGATGGTGATCATTCAGTGGACGCCGCCGTGGGCGCAGAGCATCCCTGACACGCTGTGCAGCCCGCCCAGGCCAGAGCACTACGCCGATTTCGCGCGCTTCGCCGCCGCCGCCGCCGCTCGCTACAGCACAGGCGATCTGCAGGTGCGCTACTGGGAGATCTGGAACGAGCCGGATTTCAATAAAGATCAGGTGCGGCCGCTGGACGGGACCGGCTGCTGGGCTAACAAGACCGCGCCGTACTATGGCGGTGACGCCTACGGCCGCGCGATCAGTGTCGTCGGCCCGGCGATCAAGCGCGCCAGCCCTGATGCGACGGTGGTGGCCGGCGCGTTCGCCCACTTCTGGCCGGACGATACAGTCACGACCGGATTTTTGCGCGGGATGATCGCCGCCGGCGCGCTGCCGGCCTTCGACACGCTCAGCTTTCACGCCTATGGTGAATATGGTGCTGGCGATCGGCTGATCTTCAAATCCAACAGCCTGCGGCGGGTGCTGGCCGAGGCTGGTGCGCCGAAGAAGCCGCTGATGGCCACCGAAATCGCATCGACCTGCTACGACGACGGCAGCTGCCCGCCGAATTTTTTGCAGCACCAAGCGAATTACGCTGCCCGAATCTACGCCGAGGCGTTGGCGCTGCACCTCCAGGGCGCGATGTGGTACACCCTGGCCGATAGCGGCGTCGGCTTTTTACGCTCGCACCTGATCGACGTCAAGGATGGGACGCTCACGCCGCGCCCGGCATACCACAGCTTCGTCAACTCATCGCGGCTGCTGCAGGGCGCGCACTACGATGGGCCGCCGATCGTCGAGCCGCCGCCCGATCAGGCGGGGGTGGTGCAGGTGCTGGTGTTTCGCAAGCCACAGAGCACGCTGTATGTTGTCTGGGTGCCGAAGACGAGCTTCCCGGTGCGCTACGACCTGCCGGTGCCCATCGGCGCTGCGGCGATCTGCACCGACCAGCTGAACACGCCTGGCGGCCAGAGCTACGACTGCAGCGACGCCAATCGCGATGGCTTTGTACCGCGGGCGGTCAACGAGCTGCCGCAGTATATCGAGGTGCTGCCGTAGCTCTGGCCGCTCCTCGGGCCGAGCACAGGCGTATCCACACATAAGGTCGATAGACTTTCTAGAGGCCGGGGCTGGACTGCATGATGCCGCCATCGATGAAGTAGGTGGTTGCGGTCACGTAGGCGCTCTCGTCCGAGGCGAGCCAGGCGACGAGCTTGCCAACCTCTTCTGGCTGGCCGATCCGGCCGGCTGGAAT
>JAYUUK010000132.1:0-1759 GCA_043754595.1 Roseiflexaceae bacterium
TCCTCGATGGTGAACCAGTCTAGCCAGGCGGAGTGCGGGCCGTTCTCCAAAATATCGCTGAACTGAAAGAAGCCGCGGCTGGCGTGGTTGAACACGCCATCCAGCACGACGTTGATATTGCGGGCGTGGCAGGCGTCGATCAGCGCGCGCAGCGCCGCGTTGCCGCCGAGCAGCGGGTCGACCTGGTAGTAATCGTGGGTATGGTAGCGGTGGTTGCAGGCGCTTTGAAAGATCGGCGTGAAGTAGATCGCGGTGGCCCCGAGCCGCTGGATGTGGTCGAGGTGCTCGATGACCCCGATCAGGTCGCCGCCCTTGTAGCCCTGCTGGGTAGCGGGCGCATCCCACGGCTCGAGGTTGCTCGGCTTGGGCAGGCTGGAGCTGCTGGCGAAGCGATCGGGGAAAATTTGATAGAAGACGGCGTGTTTCACCCAATCTGGCGTCTGCGCCACGACCGTCGTAGTCGTCATCGTGGTCGTCATGGTTGCAGCCACTCCTGTCTCACGTCCTCGCCGATGATCACCACGATATCGACGCCGGGGCGGGCTGGCGGCGGGTTCGGGCCTGGCTCGGACTGCACGAGGTCCGCTGGCAGGCGGAGCAGCGCGGCGAGCGCGGCGCGGGTCTTGGGTCGGCCGGTCAGATCGATGATGGTGGTGCGCGGGTAGGTGATATTCATGCCCTCCGGCTCGGCCATCTCGTAGCCGCGCGCCGCCAGAAACGTGCTCACGCCGCTGGCGCTGCCATCGCGCGCCGAGGCGTTGAGCACCTGGATTGTGGCGCTCTCGCCGACCACGGCGGCAACGGTCGCGGTCGGCGGGATGGCGGCGGCCGGGTCGACGTTGACGCCGCCGCCGGCCACCGCGTCTGGCGTCGGCTGCGGGCCCTCGGTCGGCCCGGCGAGCCAGCGGCGCATCAGCGTGGCCAGGTCATCGCTATTCCAGTAAATATCGGAGCCACTCTCGCTGGTCACGCCGACGTCGCCGGGATTGATACTGAGCGTCAGGATGCGCGAGCTGTCGAGCGAGCGGCCGAAGGTGGCCATATCGTTCGCCAGCGCCAGATCGCCGATCGGGAAGGTGGTGCGGACGTTCTCTTTGAGCAGATCGGCCCACTTTGGCAGCAGCGCGGCGTTCTCCAGCACGCCGCGGCCGCGCACCTGCGTCAGCAGCGCGCGCAGGACGATCTGCTGCCGGCGCGAGCGGTCGAAGTCCGATGTCGAGTGGCGGGTGCGGGCGTAGATCAGCGCGGTGCGGCCGTCCATGGTCTGTAGGCCAGACGGGATGAAGATCCGCTGGACGCCGTAGTTCTCGGTCGGGTACTGTGGGTCGAGCAGCGGCGCGTTAACATCGACGACGATCCCGCCGATGCTGTCGACGAGGCGCTCGAAGCCGCGAAAGTCGACCTGCGCGACATAATCGACTGGGACATTGAGCAGCGCCTGGACGGTCTCAGCGGCGAGCGCGCCGCCGCCGGCGTCCGGCGACGTGCCATCGCCGTAGATCGCCGCCGCGTTGGTGTAGCCGTAGCTGAAGGCGAAGTTGACCTTGCGCTGCCCGACGCCGGGGATCGGCGCGATGGTGTCGCGCGGGATGGAGAGCATGGAGACGGTGCGGTTCTGCGGGTTGACGCGCACCAGGATGAGCGTATCGGAGCGCACGCCCTCGTTGGGGTCTGACCGCTTATCGACGCCGAGCAGCAGGATGTTGAACGGCTCGCGCAGCGTGCTGAGCGGCGCGGCATTGGCTGGCGCTGCGATCCC
>JAYUUK010000133.1:0-15674 GCA_043754595.1 Roseiflexaceae bacterium
CCGTCAGCGCGACGGGAAGCCCGTCGCGCTGACGGTGAACTCAGTTGGCGCGAACCAGGATGAAATACCCGGCCCGGATGCGATAGCCTGCCAGACTTCTTCCGGCGTGCCGGGAACCTCGACTTCGACCTGAATTGAACGGCGTCCGGAACTTTCTACCTTCACGCTCATGATGGCTCCTTTGGCTCGAATCGCTGCGGGAGGGGGTGGGCCACAACTATCAGGCGATGCACGCGGCCGTCGGGGGCGGATTCAGTATGATATTTCGAAACGAGGTTCGCGATGGCTTCGGTGAGCTCGTGGCTAAAAGCCGCCCGGTCCTCTGGCGACTGGAAGCGAACCTCAGTGTCCACTGCCAAGGTCGCCAGGCGTTTGCCCGCCTCGTTCGCACGACGGACGAGATCGCCTACCTCGCGGACGACCCGTGCGCCCAGAGCGATGAGATAGCTCGCGGACAGCCGATCGACTTCCCGATTCGGATCGACAGCGACCGGGCCCAATGCGCTCGGCGAAACGACGTAGGAAGCGGCTGTCGCGACGAACAGTCGTTCTGTCAGCCCGCCCCACTTGCGTTCCTCGGCCAAGCGGATCAGCCCGTGTGCCTCCAGCGCGTGCAGATGGTAGTTGACCTTCTGCCGAGCCAAGCCAACCCGCGTGGCCACCGTCGCCGCCGAGGCAGGCGCGGCCAGCTCGGAGAGGAGTCGGCTGCGCATCGGCTCTAAGGCCACCGTCGCCGCCGCCGGATCATCGATGACTTGAATATTTAGCATGCACAGATAATACCCTTGACAACTAATTTTGTCAATGGTGAATTGGAGCCACTGAGCCTCCAGCCCTGCGACGTTGCAGCTGAGATTGGCGTTGGGGCGTCCTCATATACACGCTCACAGACACACGACTCGTTGCAGCTTGTCTCACGCCGCGCGTTCAATTGCACTGTGCTGCGAGATGGAGTACAGTACACGTGCGAGTGGAAGTAGCTTATTGAAGGGCGCGCAGACGGCACCACCATTGCTATGATCATGAGTTCTATGTGTCGCCCGCCGCGCAACGCTCGCCGTCAGCGCGCAGCAGCCGTGTTCACATTTGACCTATCGGAGGACTGATGAAGAACGACTATCGTTTCCCCACGATGAAATTCTCAGCGGTGTATCCGCTTTATGTCAACAAAGTGGAACGTAAGAATCGCACCAGAGGAGAAGTAGACCAAGTTATCTGCTGGTTGACTGGTTACAGCGAGACAGAGTTACAGCAGCAGATAAGCAAAGAAAGTGACTTCGAGACATTTTTTGCCGATGCCCCGGCTATTCATCCAAATAGCTCGCTTATACGCGGCGTCGTATGTGGTGTGCGCGTGGAAGACATTGAGGATCGGCTGGTGCAGAAGGTGCGGTATCTAGACAAACTGATCGATGAACTCGCACAGGGAAAAGCGCTTGAGAAAGTCATGCGGTGACAAGCCTTCCCGCCACCGCGTATGGCTTGGTTCGCACGAGCGCTGACAATTTGTGCGAGCGCCCTCATAGAGCAATCCTTTTTGAGTTATACGTGGAGGGGACGTTTCTTGGGATCTGCGCCCCCAAACCCCCGCCTTGCGCTGGCGCGCGTTTACAGCTCATGTAGGAATGCTCTAGCACGGCGGTTTAACTCAGGCGTTAGGCGGGCGCGCCCGTCTGCGGCGTCTGGCGGCTGGCTGAAGTTCTGGCTGCGCCTGAAGAAACGCCAGCACCGCCCGCTCGTCATCGTCGAGTACGCCATCAGCGCCGAACGCATCGCTGGCGCGCTGGATCATCGTCTCGATAAGCGTCCCATCGAGATAGGCTTCGAGCACCGCCGGATGGATGTAGCACTTGCGGCAGACCGCTGGCGTGTTGCCAAGCGCCGAAGCCACCTCCTCGACAGTTGCGACGATCTGGCGCTTGCCCGCAGTCTCGCTCGCGCCGACGCCGGCGGCGCGCAGCAGCCTGGCGGCGATGATCGTGCCAGCCCAAGGTGCGGAAATCCTTGGCGCTGAACGGCTGCCCGCTCACCGCGCGCAGATAGCTATTCACATCGTCCGAGCCAATATCGTGTGGCTCCCCATCGTCGCCTAGGTACTGAAACAGCTCCTGGCCCGGCAGATCGCGGCAGCTGCGAACGATCGTCGCCAGCCGGCGGTCGCGCAGCGCGATATCGTGAAACTTGCCGCTCTTGCCGCGAAACGCAAATGTGATAGTGGAATTCTCGACGGTGACGTGGTCGTCGTACATCGTCGTCAGGCCGTACGAGTCGTTGGTGCGAGCGTACTCGTCGTTGCCGACGCGGATCAGCGTCAGCTCAAGCAGACGCACCACCGCCGCCACGACTTTCTCGCGCGAGAGCCCTGGCCGGCGCAGATCGCGGCTGACGGCGGCGCGGATCTCCGGCAAGGCGCGGCCGAACGCCAGCATCCTGCCATACTTGGTCTCATCGCGGGTCGCGCGCCAGCGCGGGTGATAGCGGTACTGCTTGCGGCCGGCGGCGTCGCGGCCAGTGGCCTGGATATGACCGTTGGGGCTAGGGCAGACCCAGACATCGGTGTAGGCCAGCGGGATAGCCAGCGCTGCGATGCGCTCCAGCGTCGCGGCGTCGTCGACTGTGGTCCCGCTCGGGTCGATGTAGACGAAGCTATCGCCGCGCAGCTCGCGGCGGATGCCAGGGCGTCCATCGCGAACATAGCGCAGCCCGGCGTCGCGCGCCGCCACCTCGGGCTCAACCGCCACCACAGCTGCCTCAGCTACCGCCACATCGTCACGCATTATCATCTCCGCACATCGCCGCAACCCTAGGCACAGGGATGCACATCGCGTGCCAGCGGCGAGCGGCACCGCCATGCACTAGCGTCGCGTCGGCGACGAGTGCGGAGACCGCGATGAATCCGTCGCGGCACGATCTATCGTGCCGCGACGAGCGCATGGCGATCCACTGCGCCAGCGCCGCCACCGCATACGGCGATCCGCTGCGCCAGCGCCGCCACCGCACACGGCGATCCGCTGCGCTGGATCTGCGTCAGCGCCGCTAGATCGAGCAGACGCCAGAGAAGAGCGTCGTGGTGTTTCCACCGACCCACACCGTCCCGTCGCTGTCCTGGTCGATGAAGATCCGGCCGCTGCGGCCAAGCCGCGTCCCCTGTGCGGCGACATACGGCGCGCTGGCGCGGCCGCTCGCTAGCAGCCACTGAGCCACAGAGGCGTTCAGGCTGCCGGTCACCGGGTCTTCCATGACGCCACCATGGTGGTCGCTGAAGAACGCGCGCAGCTCGAATGCGATCGGGCTTCCCGCCGGATACGGCCCGACGACGCCGAAATCGCCTCGACGCCCGTGGGATCGAGGCGGTTCGAGCGCCAGCACCGCTTCGGCCGATTCGAGCATGACGGCCACCCAGCCGGGGCCATTGTCTGCCCACTGCGCATCGACGATCTCGGCGGCACTGATGCCGAGGAAATCGGCAATCTCGCCGCGCTTGGCGGTGTCCACCGCGCCGCCACGCAGCAGCGCCGGCGCCGCAAACGCGAGGTATTCCTCGCTGTGCCAGATCGGCACCAGGCCAGCGCCGCACTCCTGTACGACGGTGCCGCCTCGCCGCGGATTGCCGCCGAGGGCAAGCCACGTGTGACAACTTCCGAGCGTCGGGTGGCCAGCGAACGGCAGCTCGCGATCGAGCGTGAAGATGCGGACGCGATAATCGGCGGCGTCGCTCGTCGGCGGTAGCAAAAAGGCGGTCTCGGAGAGATTGAGCCAGCGGGTGATGCCCTGCATCTGCGCATCAGTGAGGCCCTGCGTGTCCGCGACAACGGCGAGCGGGTTGCCCGAGAGTGGCTGGTGGTGAAAGACATCGACGAGCTGAAACTGGCGGTCCACGGCGGCTCCTTTCAGCGGCGAGCGCACACGGCGCGCTCGCGACGAATATAGAGCCATTATGCCGCGCGCCGCAGTCCACTGCTAGGGCCATTTCGGGCAAAGTGGCATGGTTTTAATCGGGCAGCGACAAGACCACGCGAGCCGCCGCCAGCCCCTAGCTCGCGTGCAGCTGACGCAGCCCCAAGAGCGCCGCACCATATTCGGCGGAGTGAGCCGGCTCGACGATGCTGTAGCGTGGGTATGGGGAGAGGGCCTGGCCAATGGCGGCGCGCATCGCCGGGCTGCGTGCCGCGCTGCCAAGCAGTGCAACGCGCACCATCGGCGCAGCGAAATAGCCGCCGAGCAGGCGCACTCCAATATTCACCGCATGGGCGGCGCTCCTACAGACGGCGACCGCCACCGGCGACCCAGCGAGCGCCGCTGCCGTCACTACCGGACCAAGCGCACTGAAGCGCCGCATCAGCTCAAAATCATCTGCGACGAAGCCCAGCGCCGCCAGCTCGCGCAGGCCGTCCAGATCCGAAACACCCCAGGCACTGAGCATCGTGGCACAAAGGGCGGCGTCCGCTTGGCCGCCATCGCCAGCGAGCAGCCGGTAAGTACAATCGAAGGCAAGCTGTCGCGCTGCAGTGGCGGCGTAGTGGTGGAGATCATAGTTGCGCAGCGTGCGGCCCGTCTCAGTGACGCCGTAGATAATAGCGCCTGTGCCACCAATGACGATCACCCCAGCCTCGCCAGCGAGCGCCCCGGCGTGAGCCACCACCGCATCGTTGACGTGGACGCGCAGGCAGGTAAGATCGTTTTCGGCGGTGAGCGTCTCGGCCCACGGCAGATCCGCCGCATCATCGAGCCCTGCCACGCCAGCGACCAGCATCGTGACGGCGTGGGGAGGCAGTCCGGACGCCGACAGCGCATCGGCGATGGCGCGACGGACATGAGCGCGTGCGTCGGCCGATTTCTTCGGCGAGCCTGGGCCGGCGTGCGCCGCGCCAACTATACGGCCATCCAAAGCCACCACGATCGCCCGTGTATGCGAGCCGCCAGCGTCCACGCCGATGATCATGGGTGCCTCGCTTCGTACTCCCGCCGGATGTACAAAGGGAGGCGACCTCTCCCTCCCCCTGCATACTCAACCACCGCTGACGCTCAGGCTAGCCGCGCACAAAGGTGATCGGGATCCGCACTGTGCCACCATTGCGCTCGATCATGATCAGCGTGGCGAAGCGCGTCGCACCCACCGGCGTATCGTCAGGGTCGATGGTGATGCTGAACGTCGCCGACCGACCAGATTCGATCGAGATCGAATCTGGCAGGCTGATGCGAAAATCGCGCGGCTGGCCAGACGGCAGCGAGAGCGAGAAACGGTAGCGAAGATCAGCGTCGCTGACGTTGCGCGCCGTGCGATTGAACCGAAACTCTTGCTGGAGCGCCGGATGATAGAAGCTCGGCAGATTGGCGTGCCACAGCCTCTCGGCGCGGCTGTCGAGCGACGCCAGGCTCGGAGCGATGATGACGCCAGGGTAGGCAGCGCGGCGCAGGTCGACCCGGCCGGAGCCCATGGAGAAGGCATTGGCCCGCGAGCCCTCATTGGAGTCGGCGATGCCAGAGCCGCGGGCAGTGGTCATCAGCGCCGATTTGATGCTGGCTGGCCCCCATGCCGGATACAGCTGTTTAAGCAAAGCGGCCGATCCGGCGACGTGCGGGGTAGCGGCCGAGGTGCCGCTCATGAAAGCGAACTGCTCGCCATCGTGGCCGAAGCGATCGGCGACGAGCGGCGAGTAACCGCCGAGGATCGTGACTCCCGGGGCCACCAGATCGGGCTTGCTGATACCGAGCGTCTGACCTGGGCCGCCGCGCCCGCTGAACGGCGCGACGATATCGCGCTTCGTCCAGCTCGACGACGTATTCTTCCAGGTGGCGGTGACGCCGCGGTAGCGCGACAGCATGGAGCGGATCTGCTCGCCAGTTGTTGCGCTGAGCAAGATGGTGGGGATCGTGTGGCTATTGGCGAAGAGCAGCGGGTCGCCGCTCGCGATGAGGATCACACCGAGGCCACCGCGCCGCTGGACATTGGCGCTCTTCTCAAGCCGCGTCACATCGCCATCGTTGCACAGCACGATCGCGCCGGCGTAGGCCGCGTCGAGCTCCTGGCCGCTGCAGACCGGGTCGCCGAGCGCGGCGGCATCGATCACACGGGTGGTGGAGATCCCGCCGGTGGCCGAGACGCCGATCACTCCCTTGAGCGTGTCGCCGGTCTCGTCGCGCAGGTAGAGCTTGGTCTGCGGCTTGCGGTCGGTGCTACTTGCCCCGACGGTGATCGTCCACGGCTCGCGATGCTGCACCGTATCGAGCGACGGACCTGTGTCGCCGCCCGAAGTCACGACCGTGATGCCGGCGGCGTAGGCCTCACGAAACGCCAGCGACAGCGGGTCGCTGTACGGGTTGAGCCCGCCAGAGATCGAGAAGTTGATCACATCCACGCCGTCGCGCACCGCCTGCTGGATGGCGGCGATCGTATCGCTGGCGAAGCAGCCGTTGATACCGCAGCTCTTGTAGACGATCAGATGCGAGCGCGGCGCCACCCCGCCGATGACGCCAAACGACTGGCCGCCGATGCTGGCGGCGACGCCGCTATTGCCGACAGCGATGCTGGCGGTGTTTGTGCCGTGGCCCTCATCATCTCGCGCCGAAGGAAACTCATCGGGACGCGGGGCACCGCCGTTGGCGGCATCGTACGAGGCCATGAAACGATACGCACCGATCAGCTTGTTGTTGCAGGCGAACGCTCCATCGCCGGGGACCGCGCTGCCGAATTGACAGGCGCGCACCCGCGTCGGGTCATCGGCGGGCGGCGGCGGCGACGCGTATGGCGAACCGCTCGGGTCTGGGTCGCTGAATGATGGGTGCTCCGGCCAGACGCCGCTGTCGATCACGCCGACGATCACGCCTTCGCCGGCGTGCCCCTGCCCGCCGAGCTGCCTCCAGACCGTCTGTGCGCCGATGAACTTCGGCGAACTGTAGCTGTCTAGGTGGAGCAGTTGGTCCTCGATCACGCTCGTCACGCCCGGCAACGTCTGGAGCAGCGCGACCTGGTCGCGGGGGACTTCGATCGCCATGCCGCCGACGACTGCATCGTAGCGGTGGAGCACATCGACATTCGGGATCGCCGCGCGGATCTCGCTCTCGCGCTTGTCGATCTCGCGATGCACCGCGTCGCTTCGGCGGTCTCGCCGCTGTGCGTCTTGGGCCACCGCCACCTGGTTAGCCTGGGCACTCTGATTAGTCTGGCCGTCCTGGGCGGCCTGGTCTTCGAGCGGCGGGAGGGCCGGCTCAGCGACCGCGCTGGTGTCGATCGTGACGATCACGGTCACGCGATCCTGCGGCGCGAGGTCGTCTGCGAGCGCCGGTGCGACGAGGCTCGTGCTCGCCAGCAGCAGGCTCAGCAGACAGAGCGATCGGAGGAGATGGATGGCACGATGATGGGTCATTTAGGATGGCTCCCCGCCGACAAGCGAACAATTGCATATGGCTGCGCGACGCGGCTCGCCCAGCCCACAATGTAATACTACGCCGCGTACAGACCTAAGTATAGTCGAACCCGGCGCGAGTTTCAAGATAGCGCACGCACCAGGAAAAGCACGTTTAGCTCACTGATATGCGCTAAACGTGCTGAACGACCGCGCATCTGTATGAAAAGAATTTTACTTTTCCACCGCATACTAGCGATTATTGGCGATAATCGGCAGCGAAATTCGCTGGATCGGCAGCCCGGCCAGCTCGCGGTACGTCAAATACGCCTGTCGCCGCTCCGCTGGGACGCCATCCACGGCGTAGCATTCGCCGCCTGGGCACGGCCCGGTGGTGAATGGGATGCGCACCAGCCCCCAGCGCTGGGCGTTGACGCCGCTGGCCGGCGGGAAATCTTCGTACTTGAACCAGAAGATATGCGGCACCGCCACCTGGCTGCCGCAGACCCGCAGCCCGGCGAGCGAGGTGTAGATATCCTGCAAAAACGCGGCCTGGCCGCTCTCGGTCTGGGTCACGCGGTTGACTACCTGGCCGACGTTGTAGCCGACCTCGGTGATCCACATGGGAGTGCAGGCCGCATTCTCGCCGCCATCATTGCGCGGCGCGTTTTCGAGCGCGGCGCGGATGCGCTCGATGCCCTCATCCACATAGACATCGGCCGGTCGCGACTGGCGGATCTCTTCGGGATATGGGTGATAGCCGATGCCATCGAGCGGCCAGCGGCCGTAGAGATCGTAGAAACCCTTGAACGATGCGGCATCGTTGTAGACCTCGCTGAGATAGACGGCGTCGGTCGGCTGATTGCCACGAAACGAGCTGCCACGTGGGTGGAGACCGCCCATGATGATCGATGCGTCTTTACAACCGTGGCTCTGCTCGTCGGCCGGCACATCGATGCCGCGACAGAAGCGGTAGAACTTGGTGATCAGACGGCCAAGGATGGCGGGGGCGATGCCATCGCCCTCCTTCATCGAGGTATTCTTCGGCTCTGGGTCGATCTGCGGCTTCGTCAGCCGGTTCTGCTCGTTGAGCACCTCGTAGGCGGCGATATTTGAGCCGTAGCGATCTGCGACGAGCAGCGCACGGGTGAGCCAGGTATCCATATAGGCGTTGACGCCGCCGCCGAACCGCGAGGCGACCGATGCCGAGCTATTGAGCGCGCTTGGGTAGGCGCTCCCCTTGAGCAGATCGAAGCTGAGCAGCGCCAGCACCTTGAGGCTGTGACGCGGCGCGACCACATTGATGAAATAGTCGTTTTTGGCGAGCTCGGCCTGTACCAGACCGAGCACCTTGTCGCTCGGGGTTTCAGGCGGCACGACGATCTGCACATCGAGGCGGACCCAGCGCACGCCGAGGTTAGCGAGCTCACGGCCCTCGCTATCGAGGAACGTGGTGTTCACCTGCGTCGGCTTTGTTGGGTCGCCGCCGGCCTCGTACCACGGGTCACGGATGACCATGCCCATGAACTCTGGGTCGAGCGTGGCGGCCGGCTGGTTGTCGGCGGCGGCGCGGGCGGGGGCGAGCAGCAGCGGGGCGAGCAAGAGCAGCAGAAGCAGTTTGTTCATCGTTTGGAGCGTGTGGTACGGCGCTGTTGTTCGAGCTCTTCGGCGATCGCCAGCATACGTTTCTGGATCGCCAGCCCGGCGACGAGCGCAAACGAGCTCGCACCAATCACGGCAATAAGCGCGCAGATCGTCGCCAGCCCGATCGGCTTGACGGACGGCTGCGGCGAAGCGGTGCCCTGTGGCTCACCGGCCGCTGGCATCGCCGTCGGAGCGATTTGCGACCGAGGGGCGGCGCTCGTCTGCGGCACGACGGCGAGGCATAGGAGCAAGAGTGAGGCCACGGACAGCATTGTCCAGGCTAGACAGCGATGGCGAGCGCGGTCACTCAACCGTCAACACCTTGACGAAGTTGGTCGCGCCGCGCTGGCTGATTGGGTGGCCGCCGGTCATGACGAACTGGTCGCCGCGCTCAGCGTAGCCGGTTTCGAGCAGCAGCCGACTGACATTCTCGCTGAGATCATCGAGCAACTCGACGTACTCCATCATCATCGGCCTGACGCCCCAAACGAGCGCCATCTGATTATAGGCGGTCTCCGACGGGGTGAAGCCAAGGATATCGACCGACGGGCGGAGCCGCGAGACGAGGCGCGCGGTGTTGCCGCTGGCGGTGAACGCGATGATCGCCTTGACCGGCAGCGCGGCCACGACGGCGACGGCCGCCGCCGAGATCGCTTTGGACATCGTCGGCTGCTGCGAGACGCGCCAGTGCTGGCCGCCCTGATCGCCGTGGCGGCCGCTGGCCTCGGCGGCGGTGGCGATCTGTGCCATCATCCGCACCGACTCGATCGGAAACGCACCATTTGCGGTCTCGCCGCTGAGCATCACCGCGTCGGTGCCATCGATGATCGCATTGGCCACGTCCGAGACCTCGGCGCGAGTCGGGCGGGGGTTACGGATCATCGAGTCCAGCATCTGCGTGGCGGTGATCACCGGGATGCCAGCGTTATTGCAGGCCTCGATCAGCTGCTTCTGCATCGTCGGGACCTCCTCGGCGGGCACCTCGACGCCGAGGTCGCCGCGGGCGACCATGACCGCATCGGTGGCGGCGAGGATGCCGGGGATGTCATCGAACGCTTCTGGCTTCTCGATCTTGGCGATGACCGGGATGTGCTTACCGGCCGCGGCGATCCGCTGCTTAATATCGTGCAAGTCTGCCGGGCGACGGACGAACGAGAGCGCGATGTAGTCCACGTCCTGCGACATGCCAAAGGCCAGATCCTCGGCGTCCTTCTCGGTGAGCGCTGGGGCGCTGACGTTGACGCCCGGCAGGTTAATGCCCTGGCTCTCGCGCAGCTCACCGCCGAAGATCACCTCGGTCTCCACCTCATCGGCCGTCGAGACGACGACGCGGCACTCGATCAGGCCATCGGAGATCAGAATCCTGTCGCCTGGCTTGACGTCGCCAGACAGCGGCGTGTAGGTGGTTGAGACGCGCTCGGCAGTGCCGACCAGCTCATGCATGCTGATGAAGAAGCGGTCGCCGGCCTTGAGCGTCACCGGCTTGCCATCGGTGAGCTTGCCAGTGCGAATTTTTGGCCCCTGCAGATCCTGCAAGATAGCAAGCGGGCGATTGTGCTTCTTGGCGATTGCGCGCAGGTTGACGATCCGAGCGGCGTGGTCCTGGTGAGTTCCGTGGGAAAAGTTGAGCCGCGCGACATCCATGCCCGCGAGCAGCAGCTTCTCCATCATCTCCGGCGAATCGGTAGATGGCCCGATGGTGCAGACGATCTTGGTGCGTCGCATTGAATCTCTCTTTGATACGATGCCACGCTCAATGCGCGACAGCTGGCAGATACGCTGGCCGGCGGCGGCCTACGGCTGAACCGCGACCAGCGGCGCTATTTTCTCCAGGATGGCGGGGCCGATCCCCTTGACCTCGCCGAGCTCATCCACGCTGGCAAACGGCCCGTGCTCCTGGCGGTAGGCGACGATCCGCCCGGCCACCGCATCGCCTATCCCAGGGAGCTCGGTGAGGTCAGCGGCGCTGGCGCCATTGATATCTAGCGGCCCTCGTGCTGCCGGCCCCGCCGCTGCGGCCGGCGGCGCAACTGTGTCGGTGCCGTGCGCCGGGATGGTCAGATGCTGGCCGTCCTTGAGCGGTGCCGCCAGATTGACCGCCTCCAGGTCGGCGGCGTCCGTCGGGCCGCCGCTGGCGAGCAGCGCATCATTGACGCGCGCGGCGGCCGGGAGCTGGTAGACATCGGGGCTGACCACCGCGCCGCTGATATACACGACGATCGGCGGGTCTGTTGGCGGGACGTCCGCCTGCCCCTGATCGCCTTCGCCGCCGTCGGCAGCGCCCGACGCCACTGCCGACATATCGGACCCGGCGGTCGAAGCACCGGCCCACCCGAGCGCGAACTGCGCGAGCAGCGCCACCCCAACCAGACAGCAGATACCACCCATTATAAACGAACGCGAGCGAATCAATGTTTGCAGCATGCCCCACTCCTCAAACCGCCGATCCACTGCGACACCACCCACCATTATGGCGGGCGCGCGATCGGTTCACAAGCTGCCCGCTGGTCGCAGGTTTGGTGTACCCTGTGGCGGCGTAGCAGGGGGACGGCGGTAAACCGGCGGGGGGATTTTATCCGCGCAAAGGATGACAAGGTGACGGGGCGAAGCGCGCAACGGGTGACGGGGCGAAGCGCGCAACGGGGGTAGGGCGTGACCGGGTAGAGGCGAAGCGCGCAGGATCGATCGCGTGCAGGTGATCGGCCCGCGCTTGCTTCGCCTATACGCACCGAACGCCCACACGGACGCGGACGACACGCGCCGCGTCCACATCGCGTCCGCGGCGCACGGACATCACGCATGGACGCAGCTTGCTGCGTCCATGCGACGACGCTACGACGCTTTTTTCTTGCGGGCGGGGGTGGCGGCGCTGGCGGCGCGCGGCTTGACGTTGCTGGCGGCGCTGCCAGGTGCCTTGGCGGCGGTCTTGGTCGTCGTCTTGGATTTGGCCGACCCAGTCGCTTTCGTGCCCTGAGCTGCCGACGACACAGCCTTGGCGGAAGAGCGGGCGCTGCGGGGCGCTGCACCGGCGCTCGATGCTGTGCTGGCGCCCGTTTTCGCAACTGGCGCGGCCGCCCGGCTTCTGCGCGCGGGGACCGCCACGGCGGGCTCGCTACCCGGCGGCGGCGGGACGTAGGCGGCCACCTCCTCAAGCGTATTGGCCAAGTAGTCGCACTTTGGGTAGCGGTTGCAGCCGAAGAACGGCCGCCCGAACTTGCCGCGCCGCGACAGCAACTCGCCCTGATTGCACTTGGGGCAGGTCACGCCGGTCGGTTCGGGGAGCGGCACCGGCTTACCGTCCTTACCGAGGCGGCGGGTGTTGGCGCACTCCGGGTAGCCGCTGCATCCAAGAAACGGTCCGAAGCGGCTTTTTTTGACCACCATCGGCCGACTGCAGAGGTTGCACATCACATCGCTAAACTCAGGAGCGACCGGGGCGTCGAGCACGATCTTGCCATCGCCATCGCGGTGGAAGTCGCTGGTGAACTCGCAATCAGGGTAGCGATTACAGGCGCAGAACTCGCCGTTCTTACCAAATTTGATCGCCAGGATGCCCTCGTTGCACTTGGGGCAGACCAGGTCGGTCAGGATGTCATCGACTTTGACGTTGCGCATGCCGATCTCGGCCTGTGCCAAGGTGCGCTCGAACGGGTCGTAGAACTCGCGCAGCACCGGCACCCAGCGCTTCTCGCCTTCGGCAATATCGTCGAGTTTCTGCTCCATCTCGGCGGTGAAGCTGTAGTCCACAATGTTAGGAAAATGCTCGACGAGCAGGTCGGTCACGACGCGGCCGAGCGTGGTAGGGATGAGCTTCTTATCGGCGTTGACCACATACTCGCGGTCCACGATCGTGGAGATGATCGAGGCGTAGGTGGATGGGCGACCGATGCCGAGGCGCTCCATCTCTTTGACCAGCGACGCCTCGGTGAAGCGCGGGGGCGGCTCGGTGAAGTGCTGAACCGGCAGCAGCTGCTGGAGGTTGAGCGGCTCCTGCTCGGCGAGCTGCGGCAGGCGACGCTCGCTATCCTCGTCCTCTTCGCCCTCGTCCAGGCTGACATTGTAGACCGCCAGAAAGCCGGGAAACTTGACCACCGAGCCAGTGGCGCGGAAGGTGTATGGGTCGGCGGCCTCAGACGTGGAGACAGGGAGACCGGGAGACCGGGAGGTCGCGCCAATGTCTACCGTGGTACTATCAAAGATCGCCGCCGCCATCTGCGAGGCCACGAAGCGTTTCCATATCAAATCGTAAAGCCGCTGCTGCTCGTTGGTGAGCCGCGCGCGGATCTGCTCCGGAGTGCGCAGGCTGGACGTGGGCCGGATGGCCTCGTGGGCCTCCTGCGCGCCTTTGGCCTTAGTCTTGTAGACCGGAGATTTATCTGGCAGATACTCCTGGCCGTAGCGCTGCTGGATGAGGGTGCGGGCCTCATCCTGCGCCTCGCGCGCCACGTTGAAGCTATCGGTGCGCATGTAGGTGATCAGGCCGACGGTGCCCTCGTCGCCGCCGACATCGACGCCCTCGTAGAGCTGCTGCGCCACACTCATGGTGCGCTTGGCGGAGAAACCGAGCTTGCGGCTGGCCTCCTGCTGCAGCGTGCTGGTGGTGAACGGCGGTGCGGGCGTGCGGCGCTTATCGCGCCTGGCGACTTTGCGCACGGTGTAGGACGCGCCGTTGAGGTCATCGACCACCTGCTGCGCCAGATCCTGGGCGTTGATATCGAACTTATCGAGCTTCTTGCCAGCGCGCTCGATGAGGGTGGCGCGGAACACCGGATTACGCCCGTTCGTAGCGGCTAATTTGGTCAGATCGGCCTCGATCGTCCAGTACTCCTGCGGGTCAAAGATCTCGACCTCGCGCTCGCGCTCGACGACGAGGCGCACCGCGACCGACTGCACCCGGCCGGCGGAGAGCCCGCGCTTGACTTTCTTCCAGAGCAGCGGCGAGAGCTTGTAGCCGACGAGCCGATCGAGTACGCGGCGGGCCTGCTGTGCATCGACGAGGTTCTGGTCGATCTGACGCGGGGAGGCGATCGCCTGCTGCACCGCATTGCGCGTGATCTCCGAAAAGACGACACGGTACGTCGGCGTGCCGCGCGGGATGGACGTGGCGCGGGTAATATGCCAGGCGATCGCCTCGCCCTCGCGATCCGGGTCGGTGGCGAGGTAGACGGCATCGACGCCACGCATCTGCTTTTTGAGCGTGGCGATGACCTTCTCTTTTCCTGGCGAGATCTCGTAGACCGGCTCGAACTGATTATCTGGGTCGACGCCGAGATCGCTTTTGGGCAGATCGCGGACGTGCCCCATAGAGGCCTCGACGCGGAAGCCCTGCCCAAGATATTTTTGAATCGTCCTGGCCTTGGCCGGCGACTCGACGATCACTAATTTATCGGCCATGCGGCCCATCCTCGGATAAACGGGAGCGAGATGCTCAAGCGGATACCATCGCACAAACGTTCGAAGCCGCTGTGTGCGGTATCACTATACGGCGGGAGACGAGCGGTTGTCAAGACGTCTATGTTAGTGGCGCGCTATTGTTCGCTTTCGGAGATGGCGGCGATGAGCTGTTCGAGCGGCTGGATCTCTGCCGTGCGGGAGACGTGCGCGAGGGCGTCGTCGTCCAGGGCCGCGCTGGCTGCGACGCGCGCGAGATCGACGGCGGCGCGGTCGACCGGCCGCACCGGCGTGCCCATCTGCGCCCGCAGCCGCGCGGACGCCGCGAGCAGCCGCGCCGCCAGCGGTGCGCGGCCGAGCCCGGCCGCAGCACAGGCGAGGCTCTCTATGGCATTAGTCAGCATCAGATGAGGGCCGACGGCCGCGGTGAGCCGGAGCGCCTCGCGGGCAGCGGCGTACGCGGCGGGCAGATCGCCGCTAGCGCGCAAAATATGCCCCATTGTTATCAGCGCCTCGGCCAGGCTGCCATCGGCCTGCTGGGTGCGGAACATCGCCGCGCTCTCCTGGATCAATGCGAGCGCCTGTGGGAGATCGCGCTCGATGTACGCGGCCTGCGCCAGATTATTGAGCGCGAACCCGATCGCCCACTGCGTTCCGAACGCGCGGTAGATGGCGAGGGACTCCTCGGTATAGCGGCGCAGCCGCGCCGCATCGCCCACATCGCGCGCCACATCGCCGAGCCCAAGCAGCCCCTGCGCCACGCCCTCGCGGTCGCCAACGCGGCGATGAAACGCGATGCACTCCTCAAACAGCGCGATGGCGCGCGCGGTCTCGCCATGCTCGCGGAGCACAAGCGCGAGCATGTAGAGCGAGTAGCCCATGTCGTAGAGCACATGGCCGAGCCCGTCAGCAATCAGCGCGCGCCCGCGAGCCAGCGCATCCTCGAGCAGCGCCGTCGCACGGCCATATTCGCCGCTGACTCGCGCCTGGAGCGCCTCAGTGTGGAGCAGGTGGGTCTCCAGCACGCTGGCCTGGAGCGCGGCGGTGTGGAGCGCGCCCGTCTTCTCCTCGGTCTGCGCCAGCGCCTGCCGCCAGCGCACGCTCTGGTCTAGCAGCTGCCTGGCGCGCACAAAATCCTGCTGGTCTGAGGCGAGCCAGGCCGCCGCGACTGTGCCGAGTAGCCGGGCGGAGCGCGCCGCAGGAGGCAGATCGGCGGCGAGCCCGGGCAACGTATCGGCGCGATCCAGCAGCGCGCCGAGCCAGGCACCGCCCTCGGCGATCAGACCCTCGCTG
>JAYUUK010000134.1:0-5145 GCA_043754595.1 Roseiflexaceae bacterium
CTGCTCGCGCGCCGGTTCGACGTGCTCGACAGGAAGAGCATTACCCGGCCCGATGCGCCTGTTTTGAAGGACATCTGGAAGATGGCCTGGCCGTCGAGCTCCCAGCCAATTTTGGTGACGAACGGGTTGCCCGGCGGGCAGATCGTCCCGGCGGCGGCGAGCTGCGCGCGGGCGGCCAGATTGCGCGCCGGCAGCCAGAGGTAGGCGCTGTAGTACAGGATCGGCACACCGCCGGCCAGCACGAGCGTCCAGCCCGACCGTGCTGGCCGGCTGCGCAGCAGCGCTGCAACCCGCCCCTGTGGCAGCAAGGCCAGCAGCCAGGCCGCCACAATCGCCGCCGCTGAGATCGTCGTGCCGGCGTGTGAGAGCGCGATGGCGCATAGGGTCAGCGCCAGCGCCCCGAGCGCCACGGGCCTATCTTTCGCCAGCGACTGCCCGGCCAGCAGCAGCACGAGCAGGAGCGGCAGCAGCAGCGCCTGCGCGAATAGATTGGCCATCTCGCCGACGGCGTACGAGCGCAGCAGCGGCAGCGCGCCGACGTACAGCCACGCGCCGAGCAGCCCGGCCCGCTGCCCGCCGCCCGCCCGCCGCAGGATCAGCCAGACCAGCGCCGCTCCCAGGCTCTCCACCAGCGCCACGCCGCCCTGGAGCAGCAGCGTCTGCGCGCGCTCGCCATACGGCAGCAGCAGGCCGGCCGGGGCGAACCACAAGTACTGCGCCGGCGGGTACGGCGCCAGACCGGCCCCGGCCTCGCACGGCAGCCCGGCGGTTTGGATCAGGCCGCCGCCCGCCAGCTGCGCCAGGTTGTGGACGTTGAAGCTGAGGTCGCTATGACGGGCGTAGGGGTGGAGCATACCAGCCATGCGCAGCGCGAACGCCGCCAGCACCGCGCGCGCCGGCAGCTCGCGCCACTGTGTCCGGCGCGAGGCCAGCCGCCAGATCCACCAGAGCGCGGCCGCAGCCAGCGACAGCGCAGCGTAGGCCGGCAGCGCCATGGTGAGCTCCAGCCGGTGCCATGCCAGCAGGTAGCTTGTGATGCCGATGGCGGTGGCCGTCAGCCCGATCGCCTCGCGCCGCGACCTGGCGCAGCACACGGCCCCACCCACCAGCGCCAGCAGCAGGACGAGGGTGACGAGCGGCAGCGGCCGCAGGCCAGGCGCGGCGAGCGGGGATGCGACGAGGCGGTAGATCACAACCCCCAGCGCGCGCGGGTCGTCGGGCGGCACGAACAGCGGCGCTTCGAGCGCGAGTCGCAGGTCGCCGTCGGCAGCGGGGACCACGAGGTGGTAGACGCGCGGCTGCGCGCTCACCGGGAACTGCGTCGCCAGACGATCGCCCAGCCGCCAGCGCACTGGCGTCTCCGCGCCGTCCGGCCGGCCGCTGGCGGCCCGCAGCCGCACCAGCCAGGACACGCCGCCGACGCCGGGGAGCGCGATGGCGGCAGATGGCATGCTCCAGCGGTAGGGCGGGCCATCCCACCACGCGCCGTCGCCCGGCTGCGGGGCGTTGAACCCGGCGAGCAGCGGGTCGTCGTAGCCGCGCCTGCGGGTCTGCGGGTCGCCGCCGATGGCCACCGACTGCGGCGGGAGCAGCTGATAGACCAGCCACCAGCTGCCGCAGGCCAGCAGCAGGAGCAGAAACGGGTATAGACGCGGCGGCGGGGGGGACACGCAGGCGATTATACCACAAGCTGCTACAGCGCGTCGTCGTGACCGCGTCGCCGGAGCCGTGGCCCACCGGAGCGGTGGCACGATTTGTGTTACGATACATGCGGCGGACATCTGCTCTGGAGAACACATGGCGCGCACCTCATCCTCGCTTCCGATCGCTAGCTCCCACCGGCGGGCGCGCTACCGCGCGGCGAACCGGCTGCGCGGTAGCGCAGCCGCACATCGCATCGCCGCGCTCGAGAATGCCGTCGCCGAGCTGCACGGCGTCATCGACTACGCCGTCGACGGGATCATGCTGATCGCCGAGGAGGGCACGATCCGCAGCTTCAACCCTGCCGCCGAGCGGATCTTTGGCTACACCGCCGACGAGATCATCGGGCAGCCGATCCAGACGATCATCCCGCCGCCGTACCACGTCTACTACCGGCTGATCAGCAGCGGCACCGAGGTGGTGGGGCAGCGGCGCGATGGCGTGCGCTTCGCGATGGATCTGACATCTGGGCGCATCCAGCGCGGCGACCGGGCGCTGTTCGTCGGGGTGGCGCGCGATATCACTCGCCGCAAGCAGATCGCCGAAGACCTGGCGCAGGCCCGCGACGATGCCGAGGCCGCGTCGCGCGCCAAGACCGCCTTCCTGATGACTGTCGGGCACGAGCTGCGGACGCCGCTCAACCATATCATCGGCTACGGCGAGCTAGTGGCCGAGGACGCAGCGCTGCGCGACGACGCGCAGACCACCGAGGACGCGCAGCGGATCGTCGAGGCCGGTCGCCAGCTGCTGACGCTGATCGATGATATCCTGAGCCTCGCCAAGCTGGAGTCAGACGAGTTCGCGCTCAAGCCGCACGTCTTCGATGTCCACGAGCTGGTGCGCGAGGTGGTGGACTCGATCCAACCGACGCTGACCGCCAACGCCAACCTGCTGCTGGTGGAGATCGGGGACTCGGTGACCAGCATGCGCGCCGACCGCGAGTCGGTGCTGCGGGTGCTGCTGCACCTCGTTGGCAACGCCTGCAAGTTCACCTGCGGCGGCCAAATCTGCCTGCGGGTGGCGCTCAGCGGCGAGGGCGAGCGCGCCGGCGGGCAGATCGCCTTCGCCGTGAGCGATACCGGGATCGGCATGAGCACAGTGCAGCTCGACAGCCTGTTCCAGCCGTTCACCCAGGCCGATGATAGCCCATCGCGGCGATTCGGCGGCGCGGGAGTCGGCTTGGCGATCACCCGTGGACTGTGCGAGCTGATGCAGGGCTCGATCGTCGTCGAGAGCCAGATCGGGGCCGGGTCGCAGTTTGTCGCAACCCTCCCGCTCGTGGCGAACGGATAACCCCAATGCTCATCGACGCACTGTCCGAAGGGGCCGAGCTCCCCGCCGTCCCACGGGAGGCGTTCGGAGCCGAGCCGCCAGGCGACTACGCCGCGGAGGCCGCCGCCTGCCTGCAGATCGCCGAGGCGGCGCTGATCGGCGGCGCGTATGGCCGCGCCCGCGAGTTCTACACCCAGGCGCTGCGCTGCTACCACGCCGTCGGCGACCGGCCGGGCGAGTCTGGCTGTCTGGTGCGGATCGCGACCATCGAGCGGATCGGCGGGCGCGCGGCGCTGGCGCAGCGCTACGCCACGGCGGCGCTGCATGTGGCGCGCTCCTGCGGCGACGTTCGGCGCGAGGCGGAGGCGCTCACCGAGCTGGGCAACAGCTGCAACGATCTCGAGCGAGCGCGGGCGCTCTACGAGCAGGCGCTGACGCTGCGGGTGGCCAGCGGCGACCGCTCGGGCCAGGCGCAGTCGCTCAACTGCCTCGGGATCGTGGCCATGGCGCTCGGCGTCTACGCGCAGGCACGCGAGTCGCTGGATCGGGCGGTGGCGATCTACCGCGCCGAGCGAGGCCAGCGCGGGCTATGCGCCGCGCTGGAGAGCCGGGCGCGGATCGATCTGCTCACCGGCCGCCTCGTCGAAGCGCGCGCGCTGATCGCCGAGGGACAGCGCACGGCGAGCGACGTCGGCGACCGCGCCATCGAGGCGGCGCTCTGGCTGGCGCTCGGGCGCGTCGAGCTTGCCGACGACAACGCCGCTGCGGCGCGCGATTGCCTGCTGCAGTCCAGCGCGATCCAGCGCGAACTCGACGCGCCGGCCGAGCTGGCCGCCTCGCTTGCCTGGGGCGCGCTGGTCTACCTGCGCCTCGGCCAGCCAGACGCCGCCAGCCGGGTCTCGGCAGAGGCCGCCCACCTGCTAGCGACGCTCGGCAACGTCAGCAATGAATACCCGGCGCACGATGTCTGGTGGGCGCGCTACCAGGTGCTCACGGCGATCGCCGAGCGCGGCGAGCTGCCATCCAGTCGGCTCGTCGTCGCGCCAGCCGACGACCCGTGGGGCTGTCTCAACCTCGCCCACACGCTGATGCTCGCCGCCATCGAAACCCTACGCGATGAGGGACTGCGGCGCAGCTACCTCAGCAAAGTCGCCATCAACGATGCGATCACCAGCGCCTGGGTCAGCGCCGTCTCCAGCCGCAGCGGCGAGGATCTCTTCGACCCAAGCGGTGGCATCGAGGGGGTCGTGCCCGAGTCCGACCAGATCACCGGCGTGCTCAGGCGGGCGCTCGACACCGGGCTGCGCATGAACGAGCTGCGCGATATCGAGCGTCTGCTGCCGTTCGTCATCGACGGGGCGCTCGACCTGAGCGGGGCCGAGCGCGGCTTTCTGCTGCTGGACCGCGATGGCATCGCCGCAGTGGTGGCCCGCGGCATGCCAGACGATATCCTCACCCGCCCAGATGCCCAGACGATCCGGACGATGATCGGCGCGGTGAACGACTCGCACCAGCCAGTGCTGCTGCAAGATGTCTTCGATGATCAGTCGCTGCTGCTCTCCGATGTCGATATCGAGATCAGCCTGCGCTCGCTGATCTGCGTGCCGCTGCTGGACCACGGCGCGACGATCGGGGCGATCTACGCCGAGAGCCGCTCGATCGTCGGCCGCTTCGCACAGCGCGACGTGGACCTACTCGCGCTGTTCGCCACCCAGGCTGCCTCGGCGATCGTCAACGCTCGGCTCTACGAGGCGACGACCCACGCCAACCAGGAGCTCGGCGAGCTGGCGCAATCGCTCGAACGCCGGGTCGCCGAGCGCACCAGCGAGCTGCGCGCGGCCAACGCTGTTGTCTCGCATCGCGCCGCGCAGCTGGAGATGAACTTACAGCTCGCCCGCCAGCTCACCGCCATCCTCGACACCTCGACGCTGCTGCGGCGGGTGGTCACGCTGATCCAGTCGCACTTCGGCTCATACTTCGTGGCGATCTGGCTGCTCACCGATAACCGACGCGCCATGCAACTCGCCTCCGGCATCGGCCGCGATGTGGCCGAGCCGACGGCCAATGCGTCGATCATCCCAATCGAGAGCGCGGGGATCGTCGCGCAGGTGGTGGCGAGCGGCGCAGCGTACAATGCGGCCGATGTGCTGCTCGACAGCAACTATCTGCCCA
>JAYUUK010000135.1:0-1751 GCA_043754595.1 Roseiflexaceae bacterium
GAGCGATGGGCCGGCGCTGACCGCGCTGCTCTACGAGGCGCTCCCGCCGGCGCAGACTGCGGCCAATCCAAATACGCTCGCCGCGCCGGCTCGCGCCCCACTGCCCGCCCAGCCGAGCAAGCTCGACCCGGAGATCGCCAGTCGCGTCAGCGCCGCAGACCAGCGCGCCGATGTGATCATCTATCTGGCGGACCAGGCCGATCTCAGCGGTGCCTACCGCATCGCGGACTGGGACGCCCGCGGCCAGTACGTCTACGATACGCTCACCGCTCACGCCAATCGCACCCAGCAGAGTCTGCGCGCCAGGCTCGCCAAGCAGGGCATCGCCTCCACGCCATACTGGATCGTCAATGCCATCGGGGTGCAGAGCACGCTCGCCGACGCCGCTGCCATCGCAGCCCGCAGCGATGTCGCCGCCGTCCGCGCGGTCCGCACCGCCACGCTGCCGCCAGACGCCAGCGCCGCAGACGCCGCGCCGGCGGCCGGCAACCAGCCATGCTCGCCAGACGATCTCGCCAACCCGGTCTGCTGGAACGTCCGCCACACCGGGGCCAGCCGCGTCTGGCGCGATTTTGGCGTCGATGGCGCTGGCGTGGTGGTCGCCGGGATCGACACCGGCGTCGGCTACACGCACCCCGCGCTGGTCGGCAGCTATCGCGGCGCCAGGCAGGGCGGCACGTTCGACCACAACTACAGCTGGTTCGACCCGCAGCGCATCCTGGCCGCCCCCACCGACAACAACGGCCACGGCACCCACACCATGGGCACGATGGTGGCGCGCGGCGCCGGCGATACCATCCAGCCCGCCGTCGGCGTGGCGCCTGGGGCGCGCTGGATCGCGGCGCAAGGCTGCGACGGCGCATCGTGCAGCGATTCGGACCTGATCGCCTCGGCGCAGTGGGTGCTGGCGCCGACCAATCTGGCCGGCAACAGCCCGCGCCCCGATCTGCGGCCGATGATCGTCAATAACTCGTGGGCCGGCGGCAGCGGCGGCGACTCGTTCTACGCCGGCTATACCGCCGCCTGGCGCGCCGCCGGGATATTCCCCGTGTTCGCCGCCGGCAACGCCTCCAGCCGGGTGGTCCAGGCATGCGGCTCGATCCTCTCGCCCGCAGACTACAGCGATGTGGTGGCGGTCGGCGCGACCGACAAGAGCGACGCCGCCACCTCGTTCACGCTGTTCGGCCCAGCCAGCGGCGGCAGGCTCAAGCCCGATTTCACCGCCCCCGGCACCTACGGCATCGCCGATGGCACCGGCGTCGGCATCTACTCGACCAGGCCGCCAACGTCCCAGAGCGCAGCGCCGTACGGGATGCTCCAGGGCACGAGCATGGCCACCCCGCTGGTCAGCGGCATCGTGGCGCTGCTCTGGTCGGCCAACCCGGCGCTGATCGGCAACTACGACGCCACCTACGCCATCCTGCGCCAGACGGCCAAAGTTCGCTCCGAGACCCGCTGCGGCGACGCGGCGGGCGGCGCAAACAATGTCTACGGCAACGGCGTCGTCGATGCCTACGCCGCCGTCGCGGCCGCCCGCGTCGATCTGCCGTGGCTAGATCTCGGCCGCGCGTCGGTCGATATCGTCGCTGGCGGCACGGCCGCGATCAGCGTCACGCTCTCGGCGGCCAAGGTCCCCGGGCCTGGCGTGTACCGCGGCCGGGTCCAGGTCTACCAGGACACGCTCGGCGGCGCGCCCATCAGCGTCCCGGTCACGCTCACGGTCACGCCGGTGGCCGGGCAGGTCATCGTCA
>JAYUUK010000136.1:0-5106 GCA_043754595.1 Roseiflexaceae bacterium
CTTTATGGTACGGTGTGGCGGCTGCGCCGCCACCCCGTACCGAAAAAACTATGCTATCCTCTCCCTAGACAAACGTATTAACGAAACGGGGACCCCGTGTCAGATCATATTCGCACCGACGACGAGTGCCTGCTCGAGACTCCCAACCCAGACGAGACGGCATTTCTGCACACCGACACCTGGCGGATCTTCAGAATCATGGGCGAGTTCGTCGACGGGTTCGAGGCGATGGCCGGGGTTGGCAGGGCGGTGACGATCTTTGGCTCGGCGCGGTTCCGCGAGAGCGACTCGTTCTATCAGGCGGCGGTGGACACCGGGCGGGCGCTCGGCGAGGCCGGCTTCACGGTGATCACCGGCGGCGGCCCTGGCATCATGGAGGCCGGCAACCGCGGCGCGAGGGCGGCGGGCGCGCGCTCCTACGGCCTCAACATCCAGCTGCCGTTCGAAAATCACGTCAACCCGTGGGTCGACTCATCGGTGACCTTCCGCTACTTCTTCGTCCGTAAGACGCTGCTGGTGAAGTACGCCGAGGCGTTTGTGATCTTCCCTGGCGGCTTCGGCACGCTGGACGAGCTGTTTGAGGCGCTGACGCTGGTGCAGACCGGCAAGATCCGCAACTTCCCGATTATCCTCTATGGCTCGGCCTACTGGGGCGGGCTGCTGGCCTGGGTGCGGCAGACGCTGGTGGCGCAGGGGACGGTCAGCGAGGCCGAGCTCGACCTGCTGCACCTGGTGGATACGCCGGCCGAGGTGGTGGAGTTGGTGGCGCGGCCGGACGACGTGCAGCAGAACGCGCGCGAGCACCTGGCGCGGCGCGAGACCCGGCAGATGCTCCAGCGCGGCGATCGTGACTGACGCGGCGCTACGGCAGCGTCAGGATCTCCGGCTCGCCGTCGGTCACCGCCAGCGAGTGCTCGAATTGCGCCGAGAGCGAGCCATCCTCGGTCCGCACCGTCCAGTGGTCGTGCTCATCCAGTACCGCCCCGGGACGGCCGACGTTGACCATCGGCTCGACGGTGAAGATCATGCCGGGGCGCAGCCGCATGATCTTCTTGCCGGCGGTGTGGACCACCGTCGGCTCTTCGTGCAGCCGCTGCCCGACTCCGTGCCCGGTCCACTCCTGGACCACGCTGAAGCCGTGGCTGTTGACGTACGGCTCGATCGCGTTGCCGATATCGCCCAGGTTGGCGTTGCCCCGCGCCGCCCGCACCCCGCGCCACATCGCCTCCTCGGCCACATCGAGCAGCCGCTGCGCCTGCGCCGAGATCTGCCCAACGCCCCAGGTCACGCAGGCGTCGCCGACCCAGCCGTCAAGCAGCACTCCGATGTCGATCCCGATGATGTCGCCCTGCCGCAGCCGCGTGCCATCGGGGATTCCGTGGCAGATCACATTGTTGATAGCCACGCACAGCGTGCCTGGGAAGGGAACGGTGCCGCGGCCCTTGTACCCCTTGTAGACCGGCGTCGCGCCGTTGGAGCGTACAAAATCTTCGGCGATCGCGTCGAGCTCAAGGGTCGTGACGCCCGGCCGGACGTGCGGCCTGAGCGCCTCGTATGTCCGCGCGACGAGCCGCCCGGATTTGCGCGCCTGCGCGATCTGCGCGCGCGAGCGAAGGACAATTGCCACAAAAACCTCTATACTACCAGCGCTTAGCCGAGGGTATTGTACCACGCGCCACCGCAAGGCCGATGCAAACACATGTTTTGATCGGCATTACTGAGCGTGAGGGGTGCCGCCAGAGAGACCATCCGCATGACCACATTCATCGCTGAGCAGATCCTGGCGCTCGCGCCAGACGCGTCGTCGGCAAGCGCCGGCCGCGGGCTCGCCAACCTCCGCACCTGGCAGAACCTCGGCAGCAGCGGGCTCGCGCTGTGGGGCGAGTGCCAGGGCAGCGGCAAGAAGCCATACCAGACCCAGATAGATCTGAGCGAGCCGGCGTTCCGCTGCTCGTGCCCGAGCCACAAGTTTCCCTGCAAGCATGGTATCGGGCTGCTGCTGCTCCACAGCGCATCGCCGAGCGCCTTCGAGACCGCGCCGCCGCCGCCGTGGGTCGCTGAGTGGCTCGGCAAACGCGATGAGACGGCGCAGAAGCGCGCCGCGAGGGCCGATGACCCGCCGGACGAGGCGGCCGCCACCAAGCGCGCCGCCAGCAAGCAGCGGACGGCCGCCAGGCGCGAGGCAAATGCGCTGGGCGGCGTGGCCGACCTGGGCGTCTGGCTCGAAGATCTGGCGCGCGCCGGGCTGGCCAGCCTCGCCGGGCGGCCGCAGGCCTTCTACGCCGAGCCGGCGGCCCGCGCCCAAGACGCCCAGCTGCCAGGGCTGCGGCGGCGCATCCTCGATCTATCGTCGATCCCCGGCAGCGGCGCCAGCTGGGAGAGCAGGGCGCTCTACGCGCTCGGCGCGCTCTACGCGCTGGTGCGGGCGGTGCAGCAGCTGCAGCAGCTCCCCCCGGCGCTCCAGGCCGATGTCCGCGCCGCGCTCGGCGTGAGCGTCAAGCGCGAGGATCTGCTGGCGCGCGAGCCGGCGGTGTCTGGCCCGTGGTGCGTGCTGCGCGCCGACGCGTTCGCCGTCGAGCATGAGCAGAATCTACGCGGCCAGCGTATCTGGCTGCGGCACAGCGATAGCGGCGCAGATGCGCTGCTGCTGGACTTCGCCTTCGCCAACCGCCCGTTCGGCCTCAGCCTGCCGGCAGGCGCGGTCATCGAGGCCGACCTGGTGTTCCACCCCGGCGGCGCACCGCTGCGGGCCGAGATCGTCAGGCGCGGCGCGGCGCTCGGCGGGGCCCGCATCCCGGGCACCACCACGATCGCCGCCGCGCTGGAGCGCTACGCCGCCGCGCTGGCCGCCAACCCGTGGGTTGAGCTGTTCCCACTGGCGATCGCTGCGGCGCGGCTGGGCGGCGCCGACGGGCGCTGGGAGGCGATCGACAGCGAGGGGCGCGCGCTGCCGATCGCGCCGGCCGCCGGGCAGCCGTGGCAGCTGCTGGCGCTGAGCGGTGGCCGTCCGCTGCCGCTGTTCGGGGTATGGGACGGCGCGCGGTTCACGCCGCTGAGCGCCGAGGTGGACGGCGAGCTGGTGATGCTCCAGGGGAGGGCGCGATGACCGAGGCGACCGATACGGGAGGTGCGGTCGGCGCGATGAGCGGAGCGATCGGCGCGATGAGCGGCGCGATCGACGACGTGTGGGACGAGCTGACGGCGGCAGCGATCCTCGGCACCGGGCGACGTCCGCATGCCCCGTTGGAGGTCGGCGGCGAGCTGGGCGGGCTGATCGGGCGTCTGACGGGTACATCGGAGGGCGTGCTGCTGAGCACGGCGGCTGCGGTCGCGCTGTACGCCCGCGCTGGCTACCAGCCTCACCTCGCCCAGCGGGATGCGGCGGCGATCTGTCCGTCGGAGCGGGCCAGCCCGATCGGCTCGGGCGCGATGCAGCAGCTGTACCTGCTGCTGGACGGCGAGCACCCGCAGCTGATCCCCGAGTTCGCGCGGCTGGCGGCGGCGGCCGGGCAGATCGCGCCGCCGTCGGCGCTGCCGCAGCTGCTGGATCTGGGGCTGGCTAACGCCGCGCTACGGCCGCTGCTGCTACCGCTGATCGGCGAGCGCGGGCGCTGGCTGGCGCGCCAGAACCCATCGTGGGGCTACGCCACCCCGGATCTGGCCGCCGACGACGGCGACCTCGCGCTGCGGTGGCAGACCGCCGAGCGTGCCGTGCGCCTCGCGCTGGCGCAGCGGCTGCGGGCGAGCGACCCGGCTGCGGCGCGCGAGCTGGTGGCGAGCACTTGGCGCGAGGAGCGGGCCGACGTGCGCGGCGAGCAGCTTGAGACGCTCGGCACCGGGCTGACGATGGCCGACGAGCCGCTGCTGGAGGCCGCGCTGGACGACCGGAGCAAGGAGGTGCGCAGGATCGCAGCCGGCCTGCTCGGCCGGCTGTCCGAGTCGCGCTACGCGGCGCGCATGGCCGCCAGGGCGCTGGCGCTGCTGCGCTGGACTGGGCCGACGGGCGGGCTGCTCGGGTTTGGCGCGCGGCCGGCGCAGATCGTGGCGACGCCGCCGAGCGAGCTGGATGCGGCCATGGCGCGCGACGGGCTGGAGCTGATCAATGGCCGGCGCGGCGCGCTGCGCGAGGCGATTGTGGCGGCCACCCCGCCGACGGCGCTGCTGGCGGCGTGGGCGGCGGTGCCCGGCGCGCTGGCGGCCGCAGAGTGGGCGGACGATACACACGGCCTGCTGCGCGGCGCGCTGATCGCGGCGGCGGCGCGCTACGGCGATGCGCGGCTGCTGGACCTGCTGCTCGCCAGCCGGACCGAAGGGCTGGCGGCGGCGATCGAGCCGGTGCTCGCCAGCATCGGCCGCGAGCGTCGCGATGCCCTGGCGGCGCAGCTGCTGCGGGCCGGCGAGACGCTGGAGTACTCGGGGACGATCCATCTGCTGCTCGACCGGCTAGACATAAGCTGGAGCGCCGATCTGGTCAGGGCGCTGGCGGCGCGGCTCCAGACTGAGCTGAGGCGGCAGACCGGCCAGCGCACCGACTGGCAGCTCGGGCAGCTTTTCGGCTGGCTCGGGCTCTACGCCTCGCCGTCGCTCCCCGAGCTCGACGCGCTGCTGCGCGAGGCCGAGCGGAGCGCTGCCACGAAGAACATGGTGGCGCAGATGGCGCGGACGCTGGCGTTTCGCCGCGAGCTGCGGACGGGGTTTGCGGGGGCAAGCGACAAGGAGCAAGGAGTAAGAGTATAGCAATCCTATGTGCGTTGGAAACGCGCGAAGCACATAGCGGGGCTTGGTGGCGGAGCGCAAGCTGCATCGAGCGCGCGGGACTGGGGGCGGAGCCCGATCTGCATCTCGGGCGCGGGGGGGTTGGGGGCGGAGCGCACGCGCATCGCGCGGGGGTTTGGGGGCGGAGCCCCCAAGATCTCCCCTTTCTTACCATCCAACCATTGCGGCTGCTGCGCAGCAGCAGCCGCAAAGAAAGGCACCCTATGACTGACAACATCCTGCGGCAGCACGCAGAGCAGGAGTACGCCGACGAGTTGCGCGCGCTGGCACGCAACGACGACCGGCCGCGCCCGCCATCGTGGCGACTCTCGCCGTGGGCGGTGGCCACCT
>JAYUUK010000137.1:0-5100 GCA_043754595.1 Roseiflexaceae bacterium
CTGGATCGCCAGGTCGAGGCACTCCTCGATCACCTCTGGAGCGACCGGGCGGTTGAAGTCGAGCCGCTTGCGCACCGAACGAGTGGTGGTCAGGAGCCAGTCGACGGTCGAAGTATCCATGCATTTCGCTTTCTGCTATACTAAGAAATTGTTAAATCCATGTGATTCACACGTTAAGGAGGCGGTCGATGCTGACTGTCCCACTCGCCCGGACGTGCGCTCAGCTCATGGCCATCGCGCTGCTGCTTGGGGCGTGGTACGCGGTGGCGCTGATTCAGCACGCCGCTACGCTACCGCCGCTGCGCCACGATTTTGGGGCGCTGCACCTCGATGGATTTCGCACCACGCTGCCGCGCTGCCCGCCGCGCCGCCCCTGCCCGCCCATCGCCCGTCGCCTGCCGCAGCGCGCCTATGAGCTATGGGCCACCGCCGAGTTCGCGGCCCCGCCGGTCAGATTGCTCCAGCTACGGATCGAGTGACGCCGGTCGTGCGTCCGGTGCCCCTACGACAGACAGGTCAGGTCTCAGGCAATAGCTCCCCTAACCGTACCCAGGACCTGACTGGTCTGGTAGCATCGCAGCGGCTACGCCTTCACATCGAGCGCCAGCCCAATAGCCTTGTAGACCAGCTTTGCCGCCAGGAAATCCGAGGCGTGTTGCCCTGGGATCGGCGCGAGCTCGACGCAGTCCAGCGCGACGACATCGGCGGCGGCGCAGACGGTGCGGACGATATCCAGCGTCTGCGCCCAGCTCAGCCCGCCAGGCTCGGGCGTGCCGGTGGCCGGGACGTGTGCCGGGTCCAGCCCGTCCAGGTCGATGGTCAGAAAAACCTTTTTGCCGGCCACCAGCCGCTCCAGCTCGGCGAGGTGTCCGCCGGCGTGGACATCCTCGGCGAAGAACACCCGTAGCCGCTCGGGCTCGCTGCGGATGAGTGCCATCTCTTCCTGGCAGATCGACCGAATCCCAAACTGCACGATCGTCGTCCCGCCGTCCAGAACCCGCTTTGCGATACAGGCGTGGCTGTAGGCGCTGCCCTCGTAGCTGTCGCGCAGATCCGAGTGAGCGTCGATCTGCACCATCACGAAGTCGCCGTGAACCGCCCGCACCGCCCGCGCCACTCCGGCGGAGACGGTATGCTCGCCGCCGAGGCCGACGAGCAGCTTGCCGGCCCGCAGGTGCTCCTCGGCGCAGACGGCGATCGCGTCCACCATCTGCTCGGGGCCGCCCACCACCGGGGCGATATACGGCAGCGTGTGAATACCATGCGACAGCGCCGGCTCGTAGTCCAGCTCGCGGTCGTAGAGCTCGACCTGGCGCGAGGCGTAGATGATCGCCCGCGGCCCCTCGCGTGTGCCTTGGCCGAAGCTGACGGTGGCCTCGTAGGGGATGGGCAGGATCACTGCGGCGCTGCCCTCGTAGGCGCTGTACTCTGGGCCGAGACCAAGGAATGTATCTGGGGCGAGATACTCGATATGGCTCATCGCGGTTCCTTGTACAATAGGTGCGATGGCATTATACGCGAAGCACGAGGAGCAGATGGACGAACAGCACAATGGGCACGACGATCGGCCGCTGCCCGGCACGACGAACGTCGAGCAGGCGGTGGCGACGCTTGGGGCGTTTCTGGAGCAGGATGGCTGGCACCCACAGCGGACCGACGAGGCGAGCGCCTACCGGGTATTCTATCAGGGCGACAGCGGCGATATCCGCTGCTCAGCGACGGTGAACAGTGCAAACCAGGAGTTCTTCTTCTACGCCTACGCGTCGATCAGGGTGCCCGAGGAGCTGCGCAGCGCCGCCGCCGAGTATCTGGCGCGGGCCAACTACGGCCTGCGGATCGGCAACTTTGAGCTGAGCTTCGCCGATGGCACGGTGCGCTACAAGAGCAGCCTGGACTTCACCGATGCGGCGCTGACGCCAGCGCTGATCTCCAACGCGATCTACCCAGCGGTCTACATCTTGGACGAGTATCTGCCCGGGCTGCTCAAAGTGATCTACGGCAACGCGCAGCCAGCCGATGCGATCGCGGAGATCGAAAGCTAGCCTGCGAGACCGAGCGTGCAGCTCGTGCGCCGCGTCAGGCTTGGCCGCTCCAAAAATGGCGCGATCTTCACCCTGTGAAGATCGAGCCGTGCTGTTAACGCCTGTGATGTGTCATTGGCTCGTAGTATGCCCGGTCTGTGGAGCAATCCTCTGTGACAGGTACACTCGTGAAACACAACGCGGAGTTTGGGGGCCGGGTACCCTCTGGGTGTCCCCGAGATCATCCCTTTTCTACGCTCCGAGGATTGCTCTATCGGCGGCGCTCAGACTTTGGCAACGGCGGCGATCGTGATCGCCAGCCCGGCGACGGTGACCGCCAGCGCCGACCCGATCGGCAGCAGCTTCATCAGCCGCCCATCGCTGGGGAAGCGCTCGAACAGGCCACGGGCGCGCACCAGCACGATGCCGATCCCGCTCAGCACCGCGGCGAGCCCGATACTGAAGCACACGATCAGCAGCATGCCGAAGCCGACCCGGCCGAGAGCGATGGCGCTCAGCAGCACGACGAGCGCCGACGGGCAGGGCAAAATACCGCCGGAGATCCCCAGCGCGATCACATTGCGCCAGCCGAGCGTGTGCGGCCGAAGCGCGCCGTCAGCCAGCGCGAAGTCGCCATCGTGGGTGTGCGTATCTGGGCCGTGGGCGTGGTCGAGCGGTAATAGCCCGTGCGGCGCGGCCCGGCCAAACCAGACCGCCAGACGCGCCCGCAGCAGCCCGACTCCGATGACGATCACGAGCGCGCCGCTCGCCAGCTCAAGCCAGGGGTAGAGCCGCTCCGGCAGGATGTAACGCGAGAGCAGCAGTGTCACCAGACCAAGGGCGAACACGCCTGCGGTATGGGTGACGGTGGTGGTCAGCCCGAGGACGATGGCGTGTTTGACGGTGCCGCGTCCGCCGACGAGGTAGGCCGCCACGATCGCCTTGCCGTGGCCGGGCGTCAGCGCATGGCCGGCGCCGAGCAGCAGCGCAAGCAGGAGCGCGAGCGCCATCACCTGCGGCGTCTGGTCGGCGCTGGCGATCAGGCCGGCGAGTTGGTCGGTCGAGCGCTGCACGCCTGGGTCGAGCGCCGAGCGCGTCGCGGTCAGCGATGGGCCGCCAGGCGCGGTGCCAAACGTCACGCTGCGCACGTCGGCGGGGCTGGCGAGCATATCCTCGGGGTAACGCCGCAGCTCATCGCTCAGCTCGGCGGTCGGCAGGCTATTGCCCTCCAGCCGCACCCCATCCCCCACCACCACGATCTCGCGCCAGCCGATCCGCTCGGCGTAGTTGTTGCTCGCGAACGCGATCTGATGCGCGCCGTCGGTCAGCGGCGCGGCAAGCTCAAGCGTCAGACGCAGGGTGGTCAGCCCGCCCTGGCCTGGCGGAAAGGAAAGATCGTGCTGCGTCAGCGTCGGCATCACTGCCGCGCCGTCGACGCTCAGCGTCAGCCCGCCGATGAGCGCAGCGAGCTGCGGCCCGACGTAGGCGTCGATCTCGGCCGGCGCGAGCGTCCCATCGCCGTCGGCATCGATCGCCTGGCGCGCCTGGAATGCCGGGATCTCGGCCATATCGACGACGTAGCGCACGTGAAGCGCCTGCGGCTGAGCGGTGAGACGCGCGTACTGGTTGATCGTAAAATTTCCCAGCGGATGCGCGGACGCGACGGCCGGGAGCAGCGCGGCGCAGATGGCTGCGACGGTCAGGATGATGCGGCGCATAGCAGACCTTTCGCGAGAGTCCGAAGCCAGAACCCAGAAGCCAGTATAGCAATCCTAATGTGATAGGTAAACGCACGAAGCACACAGCGGGGTTTGGGGGCTGCGCCCCAAATCATCCCTTTTCTAAATTGACATAAGCTGGAGATCAGCTGGTTGGTATCCGGCCGAAGAGCCGACCGATCGCGTGGGTCAGACCATCGAGCCGCTCTTGCACCACCAGCGCCTGCTTGATCGGTGGAGGCAGGTGATCGTGCCAGTAGTGGGTAGTCTTGGCCACGGCGGTGATCACGCTCTTAACCTCGCCAGCCACGCCGTAGCTGGCGGCGGCTGGGACGAACAGCTGTTTGCCGGTGTGCCGCGCCGCCACGTGCTCGGCGACGATCGCCTCGGCCAGCCAGCCCGCCATGCCGGCCGTCGGGCAGGAGACGGCGATCCAGCCCGGCTCGGCGGCGGCGGCGCGCAGCCCAGAGACGGCGGCGATTCCCCTGGCGATCTCGGCGCAGACCGCATCGTAGTGCGTCAGCTCGTCCTCGGCCGGCGGCGCGCCCGCGAGCATCGTGGCGCGGTGCGGCGGGCCGCCCTCCTGCGCCAGCGCGCAGAAGCTCTCCCACATATTGCCCCAGTCCACCGATCCGTCATCGCCGTATTTCATCGGGGCGGCGGCCATCGGCGCATTTTTCGGCGCTGGCGCTGGTGAGGGCTGCTCGGCCTGGTGGCTCGCTGGCGCGTGGCCGCTTTTCAATGATAGCTGGTCCAATGCGGACTCCTTATCTCACGATCTTCTTCTGAGGCGCTGCGCGCGGGCGCGGTGCGCCGTGGAAAGATTTTCTTTCTGCTGCTGCGCAGCAGGAACAACAGGTCTTCCTGTGGCAGGTCGACACGCATCTGCTGCGCCGCACCGGGAATGGGTCAGTTCGCGCGGGTGCCGTGCGCCGAGCTATGACTGCAGCGCCGCCTTGGCCTGCGGTGCGAGCAGCGGTGAGAAATGCGGGTTGACGGCTAGCGCCTCGCCGAGCAGCGCCTTGGCGGCGGCGGTATCGCCGTTAGCCTGCGCGATCATCCCTGCGTGGAACAGCATCGTGGCATCTTTGGTGCCGAGGCGCAGCGCCAGCTGGGCGTACTGCGCCGCCTCGGCCGGCTTCCCGGCGCGGTACAGCGCCCAGGCCAGCGTATCGGCCCCCTTGATGCTCTGGCGTCTGGGGAACGCGGCCTGTGCCAGCGCCAGCGCCCGCTGCGGGTCGCCGTGGTCGGCCTCAAACAGCGCCAGCTCCAGATCGGTGTCCACGCCAGCGCTGGCGAACAGCTGCTGCATCGCCACCACAAGCGCGTACTGCTGCTTGGCCTCGGCGTCGCGGCCGGCG
>JAYUUK010000138.1:0-1735 GCA_043754595.1 Roseiflexaceae bacterium
CCCTGGCGGCCGCGGTAGGTGTGCAGTTCATCGAGCACTAGGAATTGCAGATCGGCAATGCTGCCATCGACGAAGGGGTGTTCGCTCGGGCGCGTCAGCATCAGTTCGAGCATCACATAGTTGGTCAGCAAAATATGTGGTGGATCGGCCTGGATCGCGCATTTCTCGGCGTCGCTCTCCTGGCCAGTGTAACAGGCGAAGCGAACGGGCGATGGCGCTGGCAGGTTCGCACTATAGCGTTTGATCGCCTCTTCCTGCGAATTGATCAGTGCATTCATGGGGTAGACCAGGATGGCGCGCACCTTCCCTGCCGATGGGTCGTGGCGCAAAATATGATCGACGATCGGCACCAGGTAGGTCAGGCTCTTGCCCGAGCCGGTGCCGGTCGTGACGACGTACGATTGTAGCTTCTGGCAGAGGTCGAGCGCCTCGCGCTGGTGGCGATAGAGCTGGAGCGAGCGAAGCGCGCCGGCGGCGTCCCTGCTGGCGAAGAGTTGCGCGCAGAGCGGGTGGAGCACACCGCTGGCCACGAGTTCGTCGACGGTTTGATCGGTCGCGAAGGCGGGCGATACCTGGATCAGCGAGTCTGGCCAGAGCGTTCCCGCTTCGAGCCGCTGCGTGACGAACGCGGCGATCGCTGGGTCGGCGATGGCCAAGAAGCTCTGGGTGTAATCGGCATACGTTTTGACGATATGGCGCTGGAGATCGAACACATCCACGTGAAACCTCGCGCAACAGGGGGGAAGTACTGCGCAGTATACCACGAGCGTTTAGGGCACCATGGCAGCGATTACGACACGACTGCGCAGCGGTTTTTTATCCGGTATGGGTCTATTTGTGCCCGTTCCCCGCCGATATGCTCGAAGAGTCGCTGGGCGTTGTGCCGCGACGTTTCGCCCCATCGACGAGGAACCAACAATGACAACGTCTGCCCAGATGGTCGTGATCGCCGGTCAGCTGGTCTGCACCGGGTGTGGCGCGGCCACCACGCCGGGTGCCGCCGCGTGTCAGCAGTGTGGTGCGCAGTTTGTGCGCCCCGAGCCAGCCGCCCCGCCGGCGCAACTGCCGCGCATCCTGGCACACAACAATGGATTCGTCTGCTCGCAGTGTGGCGGCTTCGTCAGAGCGGAGGCAGCTTCGTGCAAGCATTGCGGGGTGGCGCTCACGCCGGGGGCGGAGGTGGCACCGGCACAGAGCGGAGCGACGGCGCAGCGCACGCAGGCATCGCCTGCGGCGTACCTGCTGCTCACGATCATCCTGATCGGGGGAGGATTGGTTCTCTGCAACGGGCTGAGCGCGTTGGGCACGAGTATCCCCACCTCGCCAGCACGGTCTGCGGCGGCGCAGGTTCGTTATGAGCTGAGCGGTACCGGCGGCGCGGTGGATATCACCATCACCAACGCCACGGGCGCCACCGAACAAAAGACCGTGACGCTGCCCTGGAGCCTCAACTTCCCGGCGAAGGCTGGCACGTTCGTCTATCTCAGCGCCCAGAACGGCGGTCTGTCATCGGCGTCTACCACCTGCAAAATCCTCGTCGATGGCGTGGTGATTCAAGAAGCGACGGCGAGCGGGGAGTACAAGATCGCTGGGTGTAGCGGCGCTGTGGGTCGATAACGAACAGGAGCATGTCATGAACAGTACAGAATCGCCTCGCGCGGCAATAGTCACCATCGATGGTCAGCTCATTTGCACCAACTGCGGCGCGGTGTGCGCCGCTGGCGATCAGTCTTGC
>JAYUUK010000139.1:0-15509 GCA_043754595.1 Roseiflexaceae bacterium
GGCAGCGCGACGGCGCGGCACACCACGCCAAGCTCAGCGGCGAGCTTCTGGATGGCGCGGAGATACTGCACCGCCGATGGATCCCCAGCCACCTGCACCACCGCCAGCGCGGCCGGCCGGCCGCGCGCCGCAGCCAGCGATGCCGCAGCATCGCGCAGCTCGCCGCGCAGCGTCTGGGCCAGCGCCCGCCCATCGAGGATCTGTGCGGTCATAGGTCTCCCTGTGTGGTGGCGCGCGGGGCGGGGCGCACGTCGCTGTGGCTCACTCCGAGACGCTGGAGCGCGGGCTGGGCTCGGACGCCTCATCGCGCAGCCTGGCGAACAGCTGCTCGCGCAGCTTGGCGAGCTGGTCCTGGTAGGCCGGGGTGCGGATCGGGTCGGTCCACATGATCAGCGCGTCCTCGCCGTTGTCGGTGTAGTAGCGCGGCCGGGTCCCAAGCGGCTTGAAGCCATATTTGAGGTACAGCTGCTGCGCCACCACATTGCCCACCCGCACTTCGAGCGTCAGCATATCGGCGTTGAGGTTGATCGCCTGATCCACCAGGCCGTTGAGCAGCAGCTCGCCGACGCCGCGCCCGCGGTATGTCGGGTCGACGGCGATGGTGGTGATGTGGCCCTCCTCGACGCTCAGCCACACCCCGCCATAACCGACGATCGGGTTCTGGCGGGCGGGGGCCTCGGGTGCGCCGAACAGGCTGGGGATCAGCCCGGCCAGCAGGCGGCGGCGGCGGCCGCGGTCGCTATTGGCCGGCGGCAGCGTCGGCGAAGTGCGCGCCACGATGTAGCGGCAGATCATACTATTGCGCAGCTCGTTGCGGTACGTATTCGCGCTCCACGGCGTGGGGAAGCTCTGGCGCTCGATCGTCTGCACCGCCTCGATGTCCGCCTCGACCATCCGCTCGACGTAGTAATACATCGCCCCTGAGTCCTCATCGCATCGGCAGCGCTATTTGCCGAGCGCCTTTGCCGATTGCACCGTCAGCTGGCCCGGATACGCGCCATCCTTGCCGTACGCGCCGCCGCCATCGACTTTGACCACCACCTCGACGTGCCCCCAGACGAAGCTGTTGTTCGGGCCGACGTTCAGCTTGCCCGACTCGTCGGGCGGGAAACCTTCCATCCACAGGGTCTTGCCGATCGGTTGCGGGTTGCTGCCGTCCTCCTCGGTGGAGACGCCCTCGGCCAGCACGTAAATCACCGAGTTCCAGAAGTAGTACCCCTGGGTAGTGACCGTCTGCCCGTTGTACTTGGCCGGGTCGGCGGCGAGATCGAGCAGCGCGACCTTGCCATCGCCGAGCGGGGCGGTGCCGATCCGATTCTCGACGCGCTTGACGCGCTCGATCGGCTCGGCCGACGTGACGGCGATCCGATGTTTGTAGGAGGCGTCCGGGCCGAAGTTACCGCTCTCGAACGTGCCGCTGACCTTGACGAAGCCGTACACCGCATCCCCCGGCCGGTGGAGATCGCTAGTCACGGCCTGCGGGAAGCCGTCGAGCCAGATCGGGTCCCCGAGCGGCTTGGCGTCGAGCCCGTTATCCAGGGTGCTGACACCGAGCACCAGGACAGTTCGGCCGTCGCGGTCGAGATATGCGCCTGAGACCGTGACCGGCTTGCCATTATATTGTTGCGCCGCTGCGATCAGATCGGGGACGTACAAGTCCCCGCTCGCGCCGCCGCAGCTCGCCAGCACACCAAGACAGGCCAGGCACCACAGGCCCAGCATCGCCCGCACCGATCGCTTGATCATACAGCCCTCCTGGGGTGTCATTATATCGCATCCTGCCTGATTGGTGAAATTCGGCTGTAATAGATATGTCATCCTCATTCGGCATGAACTGTTGACCCTGGCGCCGGCCGCCTTCTATAATATGAGGAACAGGAGAATGTCACCATGAACGCACTTTTTATCGCCTTCGGTCTGATGGTGCTGCTGCTGCTCGGGCTGCTGCTGTGGTTCGTGCCGCACCTGCTCCACCAGCAGGCGTCGCGCGTCGCCAACGAGACGGCGCAGCTGCGCGAGATGCTGCTGGATCTGCTCAGCGAGCAGGAGTCGGTCGCGGTGCGCCAGAGCCAGCTCAGCGCCAGCATGGGGCAGCTCCAGGGCCGGATCGAGTCGATCGCGCAGATCGGCGAGAGCGCCACGAATGCGCTCTCGCCCGAGGCCGCCAGCTCGCTCGCGCTGCTCGAGTCGCGGCTGACCGATCTCCAGACCCAGACCCAGGCGTGGTTTGAGAGCCGACAGCGCGGGGCGCACACCCGCGAGCTGCACGATAGCGAGTCATGGGGCAACCTGATGGGACTGCTCGCCTCGATCCAAGAGCGGATCGGCACGCTCTCGCGCGACCGCAGCACCGCCGCTGCCGCGATCCAGGCCGGGCAGCTGCTCGAAGACCTCGAGCGCGAGATGCAGAACCTGCGCACGATCTCCGACGATATCGCGCGGCTACAGCAACGGCTCAATCGCTCGCTCGGCGAGCGTGATACCATGGCGCACAGCACAATGCGCCAGCGGGTCACCACCCACCAGGGAGCGTAATGAGCATTATCGTCATCGACAATCAGGTCTTCCACTACGAAGTCATCGGGCGCGGCCGCCCCGTCCTGTTTCTTCACGGCTGGATGGGCAGCTGGCGTTACTGGCTGCCGACGATGCGCGCGCTCTCTGACCAGTATCGCACCTACTCCTTCAACTTCGCCGGGTTCGGCGGCTCGAACACGAACGGCGGCCGGCTCGGGATCGATTACTACGCCGATCAGGTGATGCGCTTCCTCGATACCATGGGCATCGAGCGGGTGATGCTCGTCGGCCACTCGATGGGCGGCATGGTGGCGCTCAAAACCGCGCTCGACCACCCGCGGCGCATCGGCCGGCTCGTCACCGTCGGCGCGCCGATCAGCGGCACGTCGCTCTCCTGGCTGCTCAAGCTCACCAGCCGCCCCGAGCTCGCCAGAACCTTCGTCCGTATGCCCCAGCTGCGCCGGTTCATGTTTCGGCGCTTTCTCGGCGAGACCGCCGACCCGGCCGAGTATGAGATCCTTGACGACAGCGAGAAGTCTACGTCGGCGACGCTCTCACATACCGTCTTATCGATGTGGCGCACCGACCTGCGCCCCGAGCTGCGCCGGCTCGCCGTGCCGACGCTGATCGTCCACGGCAACCGCGATGAGGTCGTCAACCCCGACCAAGTCAGGCTCTTCGGCACCGTCCCGGCGGCGCAGGTGGCGCTTCTCCCCGATCGCCGCCACTTCCCGTTCCTCGAAGATGAAGCGTCGTTCAACCTGCTGCTGCGCCGCTTTCTCAACAACGAGCCCATCCTGACGCCAAATCGGCTCGGGGCGCGGCAGCCGGCCACCACTAGCTGACAAATCTGTAACCCAGCACTAGCTACGGTTCAGCGGATCGTCACCCGCCGCGTGCTACACTGAATCGCTGTCGTTTGCGCCAGAGAGGTATGGCCGCGTGTGAGTTTACGTCGCACACTCCGTATTAGTGTACGCTCGAAGGTGCTCCTGCTGGCGCTCGGTCTCTCGTTGCCCGCGCTCGTCATCATCGCCATCCTCGCCGTCTTCAGCCTAGACCGCGCCCGCGACACGTCGGTCACCGAGGTCAGCCGCTCGCTCGAAAGCCAGGGGCGCACCACGATCGCCAAGCGCGCGGCGGACAAAGCCGATCTCTACAATAGCGAGCTCACCGCGATCGCCAGCCAGGTCGAGGCCACCGCCACGATGGCTAGCCTCGCCGCCTCGGGGCCGGCGCCCGCAGCCGGGAGCGGGCGGGTCTGGATCTCGCCGGACGGCCCGAGCGCCGCGTCGCTCAGCGCGCACGTCGGCTCGGTGCGGCTAGCGCAGCAGCTCATTCCGCTGCTCAGCTCGCTCGTCAAGCGCAACGCGGTGGTCAGCCTCGGCTACATCGGCCTGGAGGACGGCGGCGTCGTCGCCTTCGACAAAGACATCATCGATGTGATCGATGCGATCAAACCCTTCGATGTGCGCAGCCGCAGCTGGTACGTCGCGGCGCGCGAGAGCGGCAAGACCGTCTGGGTCGATACCTACGTCGATGCCAACACCAAACAGCTGACCACCACCTGCGCCACCCCGATCTATGACCAACGCGGGCGGTTCATCGGCGTGGCTGGCTTCGATGTGCTGCTCAATACCATCCGCGAAGATATCCTCAAGACCGATATGGGCCGCGACAGCAGCGCGTTTCTGATCAACAGCCGCGGCGAGATGCTGGTGCGTGCCGGCATGGAGGCCGGGCAGACCCGCTGGAACCAGCAGCTCAACACCGAGAACCTGCTCAAGGCCGATGACCCGATGCTGCGCGGGGTGGCGCAGCGGATGACCGCCAGCGGCAAGGGCATCGAGCGGCTGACGTTCGGCGGCGAGCCGGTCTACCTCGCGTTCGCGCCGATCGCCAGCGCCGGCTGGAGCGTCGGGATCGTGGTCCCCGAGTCGTCGATCACCCAGCCGGCCGCCGATGTCGACCAGATTATCCGCAATCGCCAGCAAGTACTGATCACCTCGGTCGTGATAATCATGACGTTACTGCTCGTCACGATCCCGATCATCGGCTTCATCCTCTCGCGGCTGCTGACCCGGCCGCTCACCCAGCTGACTAACGGCGCGCGGCAGGTGGCGGGCGGCGATCTCTCGGTGCGCATGCGCGAGGGCGGCAACGATGAGATCGGCGACCTGGTGCGCTCGTTCAACCTGATGACCGACTCGCTGCGCCAGACGGTCGGCGAGCTCGAAGAGAACCTGCGCCAGCTCGCCACGCTCAACCAAGTCTCCAACCGCTTCAAGACCATCCTGGCCTTCGATGAGCTGCTGCAGGCGGTACCGCGCGCGGTCTGTACCGGCTTCGGCTTCGACCGCTCAGTGCTCTACCTGCTCGATGGCAACCGGCTCAAGGCGGTCGGCGCCACCTTCGGCGCTGACCACGCTGCGCAGGAGCAGGCGTTCATCGATGCCGCCAACGCCGAGCCGATCATGCTCGATGGCGAGACCGTCGAGGCCGATATCATCCGCAGCGGCCAAGCTGTGATCGTCGATAACCCGTGGCTCAACCCGCGCGTGCTTCAGCACAAGCAGCAGGTGGACCGCAGCGAGTCATACGTCCAGGTGCCGATCTTCGGCCGCGACGAGCAGATCATCGGGCTGCTCTCGGCCGATTACCACTACAGCCGCCGCCGGCCAACGGCGCGCGACGCGGCGCAGCTGCTGACTTACGCCAGCATGGTCGGGCTGACGATCGAGAACACCGGGCTCTACAGCGATCTGGAGCGGCAGGTGGCCAACCGTACCGCCGAGCTGCGCATCGCGCTGCAGCGCGCCCAAGATGCGGACAAGCTCAAGGGCCAGTTCCTCGCCGCCGTCTCGCACGAGCTGCGCACCCCGCTCAATGCGATCATCGGCTTCTCGACGGTCATACTCGACGAGCTCGACGGCCCGATCTCGACGCTCCAGCGCGAGGATCTGCGCACCATCAACCGCAACGGTCGCTTCCTGCTACATCTGATCAACGATCTGCTCGACCTGGCGCGGATCGAGTCGGGCAAAGTCGATCTCGATCTGCAGCCGGTGGACGTGCGCCCGCTGATCGCCGATGTGACCGAGACGATCCAGGGGCTGCTGCACGAGAAGCGGATTGTGATCAAGGTCTCGCTGCCGCCAAACCTGCCGCGCGCCCACGCAGACCCGGCCAAGCTGCGGCAGATCCTGCTCAACCTGCTCGCCAACGCCGTCAAGTTCACCGAGCAGGGCACTATCACCGTCTCGGCCCGCGCTGCCATGATGCCACACACCGCCGCAGATGCCGCTGGAACGACGCCGGCGCGCAGCTACCCGACGCGCGACGGCCGACGGGTGGTGCCGGTGATCGTCACCAGCGTCAGCGATACCGGGATCGGCATCGCCGCAGAGGACCTCGGCTCGATTTTTGAGGAGTTTCACCAGGTCGAGCGCCGCGGTCGCGAGCGACTCGGCTCTGGCCTGGGGCTGCCGATCTGCCGCAAGCTGGTGGAGACCCACGGCGGCCGAGTCTGGGTTGAGAGCGCTCCCGGCCGCGGAAGCACATTCAGCTTCACGTTGCCGTGTTATATTGAAATGCCAGCAGATCGTCCCGCATCCTCTGTGACTGAACTGGAGCCGGCGGTCGCCGCCGAGTAGCACATATGGCCGATAAACGCTCGATCCTGTACATCGAAGATAACCGCGATAACCAGCGTCTGGTGCAGCGCATCCTTGAGGCGCGCGGCTACCAGGTGCGGATCGCCGAGGACGGCACCAAGGGGCTCGCCCTGGCGCGCGAGACGCTGCCGACGCTCATCCTGGTGGATATCAACATCCCCGGCATGAACGGCTACGAGACCACCACCCGGCTGCGGACGATGCCGCATCTGCGCGCCACGCCGATCATCGCGCTCACCGCCGACAGCCGCAGTGGGACGCGCGAGCGCTCGCTGGTGGCCGGCTGCGATGGCTTCATCACCAAGCCGATCGACCCGCGACAGCTGCCCGACCAGATCGCCGAGTTCATCGGCGGCAAGCGCGAGGGGGTCTCGCCGGCCACCGAGAATAGCGTGCTGCGCGAGTATAACGCCGCGCTCGTCGAGCGGCTGGAGAAGCAGGTGCGCGACCTGGAGCTCGCCAACGCCGAGCTGCAAGACCTCGACCGGCTCAAGGGCCAGTTCCTCGCCACGCTCTCCCACGAGCTGCGCACCCCGCTGACCTCGATTTTAGGCTACATCGAGCTGTTCGAGCGCCGCACCCTCGGCCCGCTCAACGATGTCCAGAGCCAGGCGATCTCGGTGGTCTCGCGCAACGCCCGCAGCTTGACGCGCATCCTCAACAGCCTGCTCTACCTCCAGGAGATGCGGATCAGCGAGATCAAGCGCTCGCCGATCATCCTCCACGACGCGCTGCGCGGGCTGGTGTCCGAGTTCCAGCCGTTCGCCAGCGAGTCCGGCCTCTCGCTCAATGCTGCGCTCCAGCCGGTGGCGGTCTACAACGGCGACCCGGTCGGCCTCGGCCACGCCTTCCGCGCGCTGCTGGACAACGCGGTGAAGTTCACCCCGAGCGGCGGGCAGGTCCACATCTCGCTCGTCGATGACGCGACGCGCGTGATCGTCCGTTTTGAGGATACTGGCATCGGCATCCCGCCGGAGACCCACCACAAGATTTTCCTGCCGTTCTACCAGGTGGATAACTCGCTGGCGCGCCCCTACCCCGGCGCCGGCCTCGGTCTGGCGATTGTCAAGCACGTGGTGGATGCCCACAGCGGCCAGGTGACGGTCCGCAGCGCGCTCCAGGCCGGCAGCACCTTCACCCTGGTCCTGCCGCGCTAGTCGCCCAAACGGGTCATGGGGCAGGATGCGAGCGAGGGCGATGCAGTGAGGGGCGATGCAGGGAGGGGCGAAGCCCGCCGCGACCGATCCCTGGAGGAACGAGGTGCCGCGCGCTCGCTTCGCCTATACGGACACATGGCGCAGGGGCGATGGCGAGGGGCGATGTGCGATGGGTCGGAGCCAGGGAGAGGCAGGGGCGAAGCGCACAGGATCGCTGCTAGCAGGTCATCCGTGTTTTCGCTTGCTTCGCCCTTACGGGACGCATGATGCGGGGCGATGGCTGCCGATGTGCCGCTACGAGCTGCGCGCCTGCGGCAGGAAGACCTGGTGCTGCGCCGAGGTGAAGTCGAGCGTGGCTGGGTCGTTGGCGCTAGTGCCGACGATGTTGAGCGGCTTGTAGATCTGCGGCGTGATGCCGGGGAACACCGTGCCGATCTTGTTATTGCCGAGCTGCCGCACGACTACCTCGCCGAGCACGCTGCGGTAGTCGGTCGTGATCTTGAGATCCTGGCTCTGGTCGAGGTCTTCGAGCCCCGGCCACGAGCCGTACAGCTTGCCGCCGTTGACCTGCCCGCCAAGCACCAGCATCACCCCGCCGTGGCCGTGGTCCGTCCCCTGGCTCTGGTTGGCCCCCAGCCGCCGGCCAAACTCGCTCTGCACCACCACCACCAGCCGGTCGCGGTAGCTCGCCACATCGTTGTAGAACGCCGCCAGCCCGTCGGAGAGCGCGGTGGCCAGGTTGGCGAAGGTGCCGCCGTTGACCCCCTGGTTTTCGTGGTGGTCCCATCCGCCCAGATCCACCGTGGCGACCCGCATCCCAATGTCGAGCTTCATCACCTGCGCCACGGTCTTGAGCGAGTTGGCGAACGATGAGTTTGGGTAGCCGACCGGCTCGTACTTCGTCGCGCTCTTAAGCGCTTTGATGGTCTCGACGGTGCGCTTGCCGGCCGGCACCGCCAGCCCGCTGCCGCCGTAGAGCTTCTCCAGCGTGGTGAACATCGCGTCGTTGCCGCCAGAGCCGTAGCGCCATCCGGGTGTGGAGAGGTCGTAGCTGTCGGCGCTGTACATCGAGACCGCCTTGGTGTCGGCCAGCAGCGATGCGGGCGTTGAGCTCCCGGCAGACATTGTCGGCAGCGTCCCGCCGACGTTGACGCAGTTGAGGTGGCGGGTGAGCCAGCCGCTGCCGGTGTTCTTGTTGCCTGGCGTGCCGCGCTCGATGTAGTCCATCGCGTCGAAGTGGCTGCGGGTGTCGTCGTTCAGGCCGCAGGCGTGGACGATCGCCAGGTCGCCGCTATCGTAGAGCGCCTTGAGCTGCGCCGCGCCTGGGTGCAGCCCAAAGCCGGTGGTGGCGACGCCCGAGGCGAAGAAACCGCCATTGTTGACCGTCAGGTCGAGCGGCGTGTTGACCGTCAGCCCGCCACGCGCCGCGCGGTAGGTGCCGTCGGTGTATGGCGAGACCAGGCTCAGACCGTCGCAGCCGCCGCGTAGAAAGATCATCAGCAGGATGGTGTTGCTGCCTGCGGCGTGTGCGCTCGGGGCCTCCTGGTCGAAGATCATGCCGTTGAGCCGCGCCCCGGCCATGCCGGCGATCGCCGCCGAGCACCCGACCATAAACTGACGTCGCGAGATATGCATCGGTTCTCCTGATTAGCGCTGCTGAAATGCCGGGGACATGGCGATCAGAAATACCAGCGTGTCGATCCGCTCGGTGATCGCGTCATCGCTGCCGTAGTCTGGCCTGCCCTGCTGCGGCTTTGGCGGCTGGGTGGCGCTGCCGCCCTGCGCGAAGAATTCGATCAGCGCGGTCCGCTCGCTGGCGGCGATGCTGTAGCCCAGCAGCCGCCCGAGCCAGTAGTCAACGATCGCCGTCACCGTGCCGCCGGGGACGGCGGCGTTGGTCTGCGCGCGCAGGTTGAGCGCGATATGGCCGCCCCAGCTGGCCTGGAGCCAGTTGAGGAAGTTCCAGCGCTGGAGCATGCCGTTGGTGCTCAGCCAATAGCTCGCCCGATCCGGGTGGCCGGTGGGCGTCGGCCACTCGAACAGCCGGTGGCCGGTATTGCCCATCGACCAGGCGAAGCTGCCCCAGACGCTGTCGTCGCCGTCGGTCCCAGGGTAGATCGAGTCGTCGATCACCAGGTCGCCGCCGGTGGCGCGCAGAAACGAGGTGACAAATTCAAACGGCCGCTTGGCTTTTAGCCCGAAGCTCGTACGGAACGCGCTCGACGCCAGGATCGTCGCCAGCACCTTCTCGATCTGGTCAGGCGCGCTGCGGTTGGCCATCCATGTCGCCACCGCAGCATCGACCGTTCCGGTCGGCGGCTCGTCGGCGATCAGGCGGCGGCAGAGCTTGGTACAGATCGTGCGCGCGGTGCCGGGGTGATTCGCCAGCATATCGAAGACATCCTGACCATCCTTGAGCACGCCCTGACTACGCTTGATCGGCTTGTCCAGCACGATCTTCTGGTTCGAGTCGTGGGTGTTGAGATCGGCGACGAATGCGCCGGTATCGCGATCGACCGTCCAGCCGGTGAGGCAGCGCGCCGCCTCGTACACGTCGTCGTCGATATAGCCGCGAACAAATGTCTCGTCGCCGTACGTCATCATGCCGACGGCGGTGCGGTCATCGTAGAACTTGAGGTAGTTATCCGATCCGAGGGCGTGGAGCTCGAACAGCTCGCGGGCGTAGTTCTCGTTGCCGCCCTCGCCGCCGCCGGCCTCGTTAAGGTAGTTATCGAGGAAGTACAGCATCGCTGGGGTCTTGGCGATCGCCTCAAGGAACGTGCGGAAGTTGCCAAAACTGTTGGCGCGAATAATGCGGTCGTACTCGGGGAAACCGACCGAGATAGCCGCGTCTGATCCTGGGTTGACGTTGAAGTGGTTGTGCCAGAAATCGGCCATCACCTCGCGCAGCTGCCGCTTGCTATACAGCGCGCGCACCCAGGCGGCGGCCCGCACCTCGTACCACGGGCGCATCCGCTCCTGGTAGGCCATCTGCATGCCCCAGTTGCGCAGGTTCCAGAGCTCGGTGGTGGTCTTGGACAGGTAGTCGAGCGGCAGCACCTCGTTGCGCGCCACGTAGCCAGTGCCGGCAGCGTAGGCCGTGCGCATGCGGACGGCGGTGAGCTTGGCGTCGCACGCCGAGTCATCGATGCTATCAGGGCTGAGCTGCTCGGCAATGTAAGCGTCAAGACCGATCTGTCTGGCGTGCGCGAGGTCTGCCGCGCTCGGTCCATAGGCCATACGATTGAGCGCGGTCAGGATTGCGTCTGGGACTGCGGCGACCTCGGCCTGGATCATTGGGTCATCGAGCAGCGGCCCGAGCGCGGCGGCGACGGCGCTTCGACCGATGCCATCCACAAACGAGCGGCGCGATTGGTGGTGCATCTAGAGCTCCGTGAAGATACTGTCATCGACCTTACAGAGTCAACTCTACACGGTTACCGCGTCGCGCTCAATAGTCGAATGGTCCGGCGTTAAAACCTGGTTACGATGACGTGCCGGAGGAGACGCGCAGCATTAACCCGATGATAATAAAGTTGATCAGCACCGAGGACCCCCCGTAGGAGACAAACGGCAGCGTGATGCCGGTGAGCGGGATGAGCCGCAGATTGCCGCCGACGATAATGAACGTCTGGATGATCAGAATCGTCGTCAGGCCGATGACCAGCAGCTGCTCGAAACCACGGAATCGGCCGGGGATGGCGAGCGCGATGTGGTAGCCGCGGAACCCGAGCAGCAGGTAGGCGCAGAGGATGCCGAGCGTGCCTACCAGCCCGAGCTCCTCGCCGATCGCGCTGAAGATAAAATCGGTGTGCGCGGCGGGGATGACGCCGGGGTGGCCGCCGCCGAGCCCAGCGCCGAAGACGCCGCCTGATGCCAGCGCGTAGATCGACTGAACGATCTGATAGCCGCTGTCCTGCGCCGTTGCCCACGGGTCGAGCCAGACGGCGACGCGGATCTTGACCACCGAGACTACCGTGAACAGCAGGTAGGAGCCGACGCTAAACGCCGAAAGCCCGGCGGCGACGTACCAGCCGTTGCCGGTGGCGACGTACAGCATCGCCAGGAAGACGGTGAATAGCATCAGCGCCGCGCCGAGATCGCGCTGAAAAATAATCAGCCCCATCGCCGCGCCCCACATGCCCGCCAGCGGCACCAGGATCGGCAGCGGCGGCAGCGTCAGCGGCCCCAGCCGATAGCCGCGGGTCACGACCTCGCGATGCTCGTTGAGGTACGACGCTAGAAAGATCACCATGACGATCTTGAGCAGCTCGGACGGCTGAAACAGGATCGGGCCGAAACGAAACCAGGCGCGCACGCCGCTTCGGTTTGGGTCGACGCCGAAGACGAAGGTGGCGACGATCAGGATGATGCCGAGCGCCAGCCAGACATAGCGAAAGTTGTCCAGCACGTCGAACAGCGATGTCCGCATCCAGCGGCGCATCAGCGTATCCCACGGCACAAACAGGATCGTCGCCATGCCGAGGATGCCGAGCGTGACCCACAGCGACTGCCTGGCGTCGATGCCTTTATACGCGACCGGGTCGGTGAGCGCCATGCTCGGCTCGAGCCTGGCGGTGAGCAGCAGCCCGAGCCCGGCTAGCAGCGCCACCAGCGGCAGCAGGATTTGGTCAGCCTGGGGGTTGAAGTAGCCCATCGCCAGCGAGATGCCAATGAAGAGAAAGAACGGCAGGATCGATGGCCAGAGGATCGCGGCGATGTCGCGTGGCGTCGCCACCAGCGCGCTCGTGCCGGTGGTCTGGACGACGAGCAGGTAGCCGGCGGCGAAGAACAGCAGCACGGTCAGCAGCAGCTGAAGTTCGAGCGAGCGCATCACCCACGAGCGTTTTGGCATAGTGTGCATCAGATATTGAAGAGAAAATGGCAGATATCGCCGTCTTTGACGATATACTGCTTGCCTTCGAGCCGGACGGTGCCAGCCTTTTTCGCCTCCACCATCCCGCCGGCGGCCGCCAGATCATCGAAAGCCACCACCTCGGCGCGGATGAAACCGCGCTGGATATCGGAGTGGATGGTGCCAGCGGCCTCGACGGCGGGGGTGTTGCGCCGGATCGTCCAGGCGCGGCATTCATCCTCGCCGGCGGTCAGAAAGCTCATCAGCCCGAGCAGGTCGTAGGAGAGCCCGATGACTCGATCGCGGGCCGGCTCGGTGATGCCAAGATCTTGCATGAACAGTTGTCCGTCCTCATCATCGAGCTGCGCCAGCTCAGCCTCGATCTTGCCACACAGCGCCACCACGCCGCTCTGGGCGTAGGGATAGGGGACGACGGGCGGCTGCTGGAGCTGCGCCTCGCCGATATTCACCACCACGAGCAGCGGCTTGGCGGTGAGAAACTGATAGCCGCGCAGGGTGCGCTCCTCGTCCTCGGAGAGCACCACGTCGCGGATCGGGCGGCCGGCCTCAAGCTCGGTCTGCAGCCGCAGCAGCGCATCGCGCTCGGCGATCCGCTGCTCGCGGTCTTTGGTGGCCATCTTGGCGATCTCGGCGTTGAGCTTGCCGAGCCGCCGCTCGATGATCGCGAGGTCCGAGAAGGTGAGCTCCAGATCGACCGCCTCGACATCGCGCAGCACATCGACCGACTCCTCGGGGTGAGGGACGTTCTCATCGACGAACGCCCGCGCCACGTGGAGCAGCGCGTCGGCACCCTGGATGAAGTTGAGCAGCGCCGGCGGCAGGCCAGCCCCCTTCGTGCCGCCACCGATCCCCGCCACATCGACGTACTGCACATCGGTGGGAGTCAGCTTGCGCGGCCGAAACATAGCGGCGAGCACATTGAGCCGAGAATCGGGGACTTTGACAGTAGCGATGTTTGGTTCGAGCTGCCAGGAGCTGAACGCGGCCGTCTCGATGGTGCCGCGCGTCAGCGCATTAAAGACCGTCGTCTTGCCGCTGTTGGCAAGGCCGATAAGAGCAATTTTCATGAAACTTTCTCGTGCGTATCTCTAGCGATGTGCTGCCGCGTGAGGCCAGCCGATCGGGCTGCGTCGCGCAATGTGTACTACGGAGTGGCGCAGTCAGTATAGCCGATTGAGTATCATTGGGCAACCCTACAAAATTGTAACGAATATCGTCGTCGATTGAAACGTGTATCATCTATAATACAGGTGTACCACATGAGACATTTTGCGACTTTGTTGAACCGGCGTAACTTTTTGCAAGTCGCCGGCGTTCGTACAGATAGACCTGTACGCCGCCGGTGCGGAGACGCGCACGATGGTGGCAGGGGTATGTTGACCGAGGCAGATCACGAGCTGTCACAGATCGTAGCACGCGCCAAGCAGGGTGAGTCGGCGGCGTTCAGCGAGATCTACTCGCGCTACGCCAGCCTAATACTCCGCTACCTGTACGTTCGTCTGCGCGAGCAGGAGACGGCGCAAGATCTGACCCAGGAAGTCTTCATGCGGGTGCTCAAGAGCATCGGCGGCTTTGAGTACCGCGGCGAGAAGTCGTTTCTTGGCTGGCTATACACCATCGCGAGCAATATTCTGATCGGGCAGGCGCGGCGGCGGCGCGCGATCGCCACCCCCCTCGATGAGACGCTCGAGCTAGTGGATCCATCTAGCCAGGAGGCGGTGAGCACGGTCGACGATCGGCTGACGCTGCAAGATGCAATGCGCCAGCTCACCGACGACCAGCAGCAGGTGCTGACGCTGCGCTACTTTTCAGATATGACAAATCAAGAGATCGCTAATGTGACCGGGAGAACCGAGGGGGCAGTCAAGGCGCTGCAGCATCGGGCGCTCCAATCGCTCCAGCAGATCATGACCAGAGAGATGGGAGACCCGCTGCGCGCGCGCGCTGTCGGGGCCGCCGGAACATTCGACTCGTAAGGGACTCCGTGCACGCATCGAACGAACAACCGAATACGCAGGCGTTTAATGCTGCACTCGAGCGTGCCCTGGCGCGCGCCGATGCTGGCGGCGACGCTGAGGGTCTGCTCGACAATGCCGAATTCGCCGACGATCTCGCGCCGCTGCTCAATATCGATGCGCTGCTGCGCGAGTCGGCGGCCGCCGAGCTGCCAGATGAGATGGCGCGCTGGGTGCGCACCGCCGGCGCGCAAGAGTTTCGCACGATCGCCGCCGCGCACGTCGCTCGGCCGCAGGTCATCCCCTTCCCGCTTACCCGCTCGCTGGTTGCGCGCGCCGTGGCTGCGGTGGCCATAGCGGCGGTGCTGATGACGACGGTCGATACTGCTTCAGCGCAGAGCCTGCCTGGCGAGATACTCTATGGCTGGAAGCTGGCCCGCGAAGATCTCACCATCACGCTCACGGCCAATAGCGGCGCACGGCAGCTGCTCCACGTCGACTACGCTCGCCGCCGACTCGATGAGGCCGAGCAGCTCTCTGAGTCGCAGCGCCCCGATCACTCGCAACTGATCGTCGCGGCGATCGATAATGCGTTGCAACATGTACAAACTGTCATCGCGATAGCGCCAGAGAGCAGCGTCGATACGCGGCCACAGCTACACCAGATCATCGGCGAGGCGCGCCATACACTTGCCGTCGTCGAGTCATCTGGCAGCGCCTCGTCGCAAGTGCAGCTCACGGAAGCGAAGGTCACCGGGCTCGAAGAGCAGGTCAATGCATTACCAACGCCGATAGCTGAGGCAGTGGTAGATGCGACGAGCCAAAGCGACACGCCCACAGCGACCCTGACTGCGACGCCGCGGCGCAGATCGCCGGAGTCCTCCGGCGATAGAGTGTCGCCGCCCACATCTCTCTCGCAGCCGCCATCGGCGACCACCAGGGTTGCAACGCCCAAAGTGGCCATCTCGGCACCGTTTGTATCGCCAGAGTCGACGGCTCTGCCGACGGCGCAGCCAACGATGACCGTCCCGCCAACCGTACGGCCGACGAGGCCGCCGGCCACGGCGCAGCCGATCGCCACGGAGGCGGCGACCGAGGCTCCGCCTACCACGGAGACTGCCACCGAAGCCCCGCCGGCGACCGAAGCTCCGACGCTGGTGCCAACGGCGACGTTGACCGAGGCTCCGACTGCAACTAGGCAGCCGACCGATCGGCCGACGGCGACCGACACACCGATGCCCACCGACACGCCGACCGAGACCCCGACGCGCACGCCGACGCCCACCGACACGCCGACCGAGACCCCGACGCGCACGCCGACGCCCACCGA
>JAYUUK010000140.1:0-15480 GCA_043754595.1 Roseiflexaceae bacterium
CCGGCTGGTAAGGTTCGTGCGCGCCAACCGGATCGGCATCATCCACGCGCACAGCTCGTCGCTATTCGTGGCGGCGCTGGCCGGCGCGCTGCTGCCGGGTGTGAAAATTGTCTGGCACGTCCACTCGGGGACCGGGCCAGAGCGCCGCGCCGGAACGTATCGCGTGCTGGCGCGGCGGGCGAGCGCCACGATCGCAGTCAACCGGGCGCTGGCGCGCTGGTGCGAGGCGATCGGGGCGAGGCAGGTCCACTTCGTCCCAAATGGGGTGGAGCTGCACGAGCGGCCACTCGCGGCTGGCGAGCGCCGCGATGTGATCTGCGTCGCCAACCTGCGGCCGCAGAAGGACCACGCCACGCTGCTGCGCGCCTGGCAGTTGGTGACGCGGCAGCACCCTGGCACGCGGCTGCTGCTCGTTGGAAGCGTACCGTCTGCTGCATACGCCGCCGAGCTGCGCCGGCAGTGCGGCGCGCTGGGCTTGGATAGCTCGGTGGATTGGCTCGGCGAGCGCGGCGACGTTGCGGCGCTGCTGGCGGGCGCGGCGATCGGCGTGCTCAGCTCGGCGAGCGAGGGGCTGCCGCTGGCGCTGCTGGAGTACGGCGCGGCAGGTCTGGCCGTGGCGGCCACCGATGTCGGCGAGTGCGGCGCGGTGGTGGACGGCGGGCGGGCCGGGCTGCTGGTGGCGCCGGGCGATGCCACCGCGCTGGCGCTGGCGCTCGGGCGGCTTCTGGCGGATGCAGTGCTGCGGCAGACCATGGGCGAAGCATTGCGGCGGCGGGTCGCCGCCGAGTACGGCAGCGAGCGGATGCTGACGCGGGTCGCAGCGATCTATGACAGCGTATGAACGCGGGGGCTCGGGGGCGCAGCCCCCGAAATAACCTTATCCATCACTCACATTGCTCGATGAGCGAGGCGACCCATGTACAGCGATAATTTTGCCCCTGATGCGCTGCTGAGCTACAACCCGGCGCGCTACCTGCTGCGCCACAGCCAGCTGCCGCTGCTGCTGCTGCTGACGATCCACCTGCCGCTGGCGCTGGCCATGCGCCAGAGCTCGGCCATCAGCACCGCCCATGCGCTAATCGTGCTCGTCATCGGGGCGATCGTGGCCAGTGCCGGGCGGCCGCTGGCCACGGCCTGCGTCTGCATGTACATCGCCGGCAGCGAGGTGGCATGGCGCATGACCGGCGCATCGCTGTTCTGGGAGACCGGCAAGTACGGCATCATCGCGATCTCCGGCCTGCTGATCTTGCGCACCGCCAGGCTGCGGCCGCCGCTGCTGATCCTCGGCTACTTTCTACTGCTGCTGCCGTCGGCGCTGCTGACGCTCCAGGCTCATCAACTCGATATCGCCCGCGAGCGAATCAGCTTCACCCTCTCCGGCCCGCTGGCAGTGCTGGCGTGCGCCTGGCTGTTCTCCCAGATCCAGCTCGACCGCGCAGGCGTGCGGCGGCTGATGCTGGCCTTCGCCATCCCGACGATCATGGTCGCCGCGATCGCGCTGGTGGGGATCCTGACGGCTGAGCGGCTCAGCTTCACCACCGAATCCAACTTCCAGACCAGCGGCGGCTTCGGGCCGAACCAGGTCTCGGCCACCCTCGGCCTCGGCGTCGTCTGCTGCTTCTGGGTCGTCATCGACAGAGGCGCTGCCTGGTGGCTGCGGCTGCTGTGCAGCGGGCTGGCGCTTTGGTTCTTCGCCCAAGCCATCTTCACCTTCTCACGCGGCGGCGTGCTCGGCGCGCTGCTGACGATCGTGGTGATGGCGCTCAGCCTGGTCCGCGACTCGCGCAGCCGGATGACCATGGCGAGCCTGCTGACGGTCGGCGGGCTGATCATGTGGCTGGCGGTCTTCCCCGCGCTCAATCAGGTCTCCGGCGGGACGCTGGCCAAACGCTTTCAGGAGGTCTCTACCAGCGGCCGGGACGAATTGGTGGGCGATGAGATCGCAATCTTCCTCGACCACCCATTCATCGGCGTCGGGCCAGGACGCACCCGCGAGTTCATCGGCGGCGGGCGCTTCTACGAGACCGCCGTCGCCTCACACACCGAGCTGTCGCGGCTGCTGGCCGAGCACGGCGCGCTCGGGGCGCTGGCGATCGTCGCGCTTGTGGCCACTGCGGCGCGGGCCGCCGCGCGCGCGCCAACATCATTTTCGCGCGCGGTGGTCGTCGGCGTGGCGCTCTGGAGCTTTTCGTTTATGCTCGGCGCGGCGATGCGGATCGCCGCGCCGTCGCTGCTGCTCGGGGTGTTGCTCGCATCATTTGTGGTGGAGGAGCCATGATCCAGTTCCCCGGCGTGCTCCACATCGGCAATTTCCTATCCCGCCACGGGAAAACTACGCAGCAGATCGAAGACCTGGCCGACCGGCTGGCGGCGTGCGGCTGGTCGATCCTGCGCACCTCGTCGCGGCTCAACCGCGCGGCGCGGCTGGCCGACATGCTGACGACGATCGTGCGCCGGCGGAAGCAGTATGAGGTAGCGCATATCGCGCTGTTCAGCGGCGCTGCATTCCTCTGGGCCGATTGCTCGGCGCGGCTACTACGGGCCATCGGCAGGCCGTTCGTGGTCTCGCTCCACGGCGGCAACCTGCCGCGCTACACCGCCCGCCGCCCCGCGCGCGTCCGCCGCCTGCTCCACAGCGCCGTATCGGTCGTCGCCCCTTCGCGCTACCTGGCCGAGGCGCTCGCGCCGTACGCGCCGCCGATCCAGCTGATCCCAAACGCCTTCGACCTGGCCCACTACCCGTTTGTCAGCCGCGAGACGCTCGCGCCGCGCCTCGTCTGGCTGCGCAGCTTCCACCAAATCTACCGGCCGCAGCTCGCGCCCGCCGTGCTGGCGCGGCTGCTGCCGCAGTTTCCCGAAACGACGCTGCTGATGGTCGGCCCGGAGAAAGATAGCTCGCTGGCGCAGACCCGCGCCGAGGCCGAGCGGCTGGGGGTGGGCGCGCGCGTCGAGATCATCCCCGGCGTGCCCAAAGCGCAGGTGCCGGCGATGCTGGCGCGCGGCGATATCTTCCTCAACACCACGAGCATCGACAACACGCCGGTCAGCGTGCTGGAGGCCATGGCCTGCGGGCTGTGCGTCGTCAGCACCGACGTCGGCGGCATCCCGTACCTGCTGACCGAAGGCGACGACGCGCTGCTGACGCCGCCAGACGATGCGGCCGCGATGGCCGACGCCGCGCTGCGGCTGCTGGGAGACCGGGCGCTGGCGGCGCGGATCTCGGCCGGCGGGCGCGCCACCGCCGAGCGCTGCGACTGGGCGCAGACGCTGCCGCTGTGGGAGCAGATGCTGCGCGACGCCGCAGGAGGAATGCGATGATCCAGCGAGCTATGCGCGTTTACACTGCGCTGCCTGTGCCGCTGCGCTCGCTCGCCGCGAGCATGCACGGCTACTACCTGCGCGCCACCCGCTATCCGCCGCGCTACGAACAGTTGGTGGCCGATGCGCTGGAGCGCGATAGCTGGGATTCAGACCGCTGGCATTCCTGGCAGGAGGAGCGGCTGAGCCAGGTGCTCCACCGCGCCGCCACCCGCGTGCCGTTCTACCGCGAGCAGTGGCAGCGCCGCCGCCGCAGCGGCGACCGAGCAGCCTGGGATGTGCTGGCGCACTGGCCGGTGCTGGAAAAGGCCAGCCTGCGCGCCGCGCCAGAGACGTTTGTGGCGGATGACTGCGATCTGCGGCGCATGACCGCCATACAGACCAGCGGTAGCACCGGCACCCCGCTCAGACTCTGGTGGTCGCGCGAGACAACCATCGCCTGGTACGCACTGTACGAGGCGAGGGTGCGGCGCTGGCACGGTGTCCGCGAGGGGCAGCGCTGGGGCAACATCGGCGGGCGGCTCGTGGTGCCGCGCGGCCGCACGACACCGCCATTTTGGGTCTGGAACGCCGGGATGCACCAGCTTTACATGTCTTCATTTCACCTCGCGCCCGAGCTGATCACCTTCTACCTCGATGCGATCGTCGCCTATCGTCTAACCTTCGTCCTCGGCTACACATCCTCGCTCTACGCGCTGGCGCAGGGCGCGCTCGCCGCCGGCAGAGACGATATTCGGCTGAAGCTGGCCATCGCCAATGCCGAGCCGGTCTACGGCTACCAGCGCGACGCGATCGAGGCGGCGTTCGGCTGTAAGCTGCGCGAGACCTACGGCATGAGCGAGATCCCGACTGGGGCGAGCGAGTGCTCCAGCGGCCGCTTACACCTCTGGCCCGATGCCGGGGTGGTCGAGGTGCTCGATGGCGACATACCTGTGGCGACCGGCGCGGTGGGCGATCTGATCTGCACCGGGCTGACCAATCGGGATATGCCGCTGATCCGCTACCGGGTCGGCGACCGCGCGTCGCTAACGGATCAGACGTGCAGCTGCGGCCGAACGCTGCCGCTACTCGGACAGATCGATGGTCGGACCGACGATGTCCTATACGCCGCAGATGGGCGCCCGGTGGCACGGCTCAACCATGTGTACAAGAGCCACGTCGCCATCTACGAGGCACAGCTGGTCCAGCGGGCGAGTGGGACGCTACTGGTGCGCTACGTCCCTGCGCCAGAGTTCGCGCCAGCGTCGCTGGACAGCATCGCCGCTGAGCTGCGGGCCAGGATGGGCGACATCGAGATCGACTTCGAGCGGCTCGACGCCATCCCGCGCGGGTCGAACGGCAAGTTCCGCGCGGTGATCAGCGAGGTGAACCGATGACCCAACCATTCGTGACCATCATCATGCCGGTGCGCAACGAGGCGGACTTCATCGCCCGCTCGCTCGGCGCCGCACTGCGGCAGACCTACCCGGCAGACTGCTACGAAGTCATCGTCGTGGATGGCATGTCCGATGACGCGACCCGCCAGGTGGTGGCCGAGCTGGCGGCGGCGACGGCGGTGGCGGTGCGGCTGCTGGAGAACCCAGCGCGCACCACCCCGCAAGCGCTCAATCTTGGGGTGGAGGCGGCGCGCGGCGCGGTGGTAGTGCTGGTCGGCGGGCACTGCGAGATCGCGCCAGACTACATCGCCGCGTGCGTGGCGGCGCTGGAGCGCAGCGGCGCGGCGTGCGTCGGCGGCGCGATGACCACCATCGGGCAGACGCAGCGCGCTGAGCAAATCGCTATGGCGCAGAGCTCGCCGTTCGGCGTGGGCGGAGTGGCGTTTCGCACCGGCCGCGAGACGGCTGGCTACGTCGATACCGTGGCCTTCGGCGCGTACCGCCGCGAGGTGTTCGCGCAGATCGGCGGGTTCGACGAGGAGCTGGTGCGCAACCAGGACGACGAGCTGAACTTCCGGCTGACCCAGGCGGGCGGCAAGATCTGGCTCGACCCAGCGATCCGGGTGGACTACTTCAGCCGGGCGAGCGTCGGCAGGCTGTGGCGACAGTACTACGAGTACGGGCTGTACAAAGTGCGGGTGATCCAGAAGCGGGGCGCGGTGCCGAGCTGGCGCCACCTGGTGCCCGCCGGGTTTGTACTGGCGCTGGCGCTCAGTCTGCTGGCAGCGATCGGGCTGCGGCGGCCGAAGCTGGCGCTGGCGGTGGCAGGGCCGTACGCGCTGGCCAGCGCTGCGGCGAGCCTCCACACCGCGCGCCGCGACCCGGCGGCCATCGCGTCGCTCCCGCCGATCTTCGCCACGCTGCACCTGGCATATGGCCTGGGCTTCCTGGCGGGGCTGTGGCGCTGGAGACGCAGGCGACAATTGTGAGAACGTAAGTGCGCGAAGCGCATAGGGGAGTTTATATCCTTAAATGCCCGGCATGCGGACCCATTCGTGGCAATGAGCCGATACATACGTGCATGCCCGGCATTCGGGCATGCCTGCGGTGGATCATCGCTCTGGCAGCGTGCGGACCCATTCGTGGGGATAGCCGATACATACATGCGTGCTCGGCATTCGGGCGGAGATCATCCCTTTTCTACGTGAGCAGGATCGCGCTATGAACGAAAACGACCGAATCCGCCGGGTCTACGCCGCATACCGAGCGAGCAGCAGCGCGCAGCAGCGCTGGAGCCAGGAGAACGCCGGCAATCGCGCCATCCACCGCGAGCGCAGCGCCGCCGTGCGGGCGCTGCTTGGCCCGCCGCTGGCCGGGCGGCGGGTGCTGGAGATTGGGTGCGGCGGCGGCGGCGTGCTGCGCGACCTCCAGGCGTTCGGGGCGGCCAGCCTCGTCGGCGTCGATCTGCTGCCAGACCGGCTGACGGCCGCCGCCGCTACCGCGCCGAGGGCTGCCATCGCCGCAGCGGATGCCACGGCGCTGCCGTTCGGCGACGCGAGCTTCGACATCGCGCTGCTGTTCACGGTAATATCATCGGTGCAGGATCGCGGCGTGGCGGCGCACATCGCTGCCGAGGCGCTGCGGGTGCTCGCCCCAGGCGGTCAGATCGTCTGGTACGACCTGCGCTACGGCAACCCGCGCAACCCGCACGTGCGCGGCATCTCGCGGCGCGAGATCGCGGCGCTGTTCCCAGGCACGGCCGTGCGGCTCGCGCCGATCACGCTGCTGCCGCCGCTGGCGCGACGCCTCGGGCCGCTGACGTCGCTGCTCTACCCGGCGCTGGCGCTGCTACCGCCGCTGCGCGCGCACCTGATCGGGTCGGTGACCAAATCGCTCGCCCCCGCTCGATAGCCACCGTGCCAGCACAGACGCTTCGCGGTGCGTCCGATTGGCGCACAGGGCGATCCATTACGCACAGCGTGACATGGGCGGTGCGTCCGATTGGCGCACAGGGCGATCCATTACGCGCAGCGTGACATGGGCGGTGCGTCCGATTGGCGCGCAGGGCGATCCATTACGCGCAGCGTGACATGGGCGCGTATAGCCTCACGGAAGAATCTTACCCAGCGAAAGCTGCGCCTCACGAAAGACCTTACCACGCCTCACGGAAAAACGCACCATCGACATCCTGACTGATGTCGGCATTCCTGTAGGATCTGCGCTGATATGGCGTCAAGGGCGGCGGAGCCGTCGCGGAGCGATGGAGGCCACCGGCCGACACCCTTGACGCCAACCCACCTGCCTGCGGCGCACGCTTACGAGCGCGGAGCAGTCACCTGCTCCGCCTGCCCCGCGGCGAGCGTCTCCGGCACTGCGCCGCGCTCGCAGATGCCACCATCAGATGACGTAGCGCGCAACGGCGGGGGCAGACTCGCTCCCGCGAGCACCTCGTGATGCAGCCATTGATCGTCGAAGGTCGTGACCCGTTCGGCACGCCATTCCGCTACCCGCCGCTGCAAGGTGCGCAGTTGCATCGCGGAGAAGTCGTCCGGATAGGCCGTCCGTAAGCGCTGGAAGACGGTGACACCGGTCATCTCGGGATGGGCCTCAAGCCATCCTTCGACCTCCGCCCAGACGATGGCAAACGGGTCGAGCCGGGTACGCCAGTAGCGGGCCTTTTTTGGTGCCTTCCCGTGGTACGGGCGTTTCTGGTGCACGAGTGGAGGCGAAGCCGGCAAGGCCATCGCGTGTGGGTCAAGGCTACATGGCACGGTGGCAGCGGCACTCGGTACGCTTCCCGGCAAGGTTGCCTGCTCCCACAGCGCGTCCTGCAGTTGGCCAATCTGCGCGAGCAGACGCACGGGGTCAAGCGCAGCAAAGATGGCGTCGAGACGCGCCCGTGCTTCCTCAGAAAGGATGCTGGCGGCACAGAGCCGAGCAAAGGGCGTTTCGGCCGGGAGATAGCTCCGGCGCGTTGTCGTGCCCTCCAGGCGCTTCTCCTTGAGCTTGAGCGAGGGTTGGAAAAAGTTGACATAGAGCCGCAGGGCGCGGTACAGCTCCACGAGCTGCCGGTAGGCCCGCTCGCCTTCGAAGCGGTCATAGCCGATGAATTGCCGTACGACCGCGCCATTTTTCTGCTCTACGTCGCATTGGTCGTTTTTGCGCGCCGTTCGTCCGCGGGTAAAGGTGATTTGTGCGCTGTCACAGTAGGTGAGCAGATCGGTGTTGATAAACTCGCTGCCATTGTCGGTATCCAGGCCTTGGACCACAAAGGGAATGAGCTTGCGCGCACGCGTGACGCCCTGGATGACCTGATCGCTGCTGCGGGAGCGCAGCGCCTGACACTCGACCCAGCCGGTTGCCACATCGGTGAGCACCAGGCTACAGAGGAAGCTCCCCGTGTTGTGCTCGCCACAATGCGCAACGAGATCGGCCTCAAGAAAGCCGGGGAGGTCCTCATTCCAGTCGGCGAAGGTACGCACGGGGATCTGGCGTTTCAGCAAGCTGCCAGCTTTGGTGGTCGACTTCCCACGCGGCTCTCCACGCGTCCGTGCCCGCTCGAGCAGGCGATCCGCGGTGGCCGGGCTCAGCGCAAGGAGCTGGGCGCGGACCTCAGGCGCCATGGAGAGGTGGCCGTGCTGTTCCAGTACGGGAACCAAGGTGGGTAGGAATGGCACCAGGCGCCGGGCGCTGATGAAATTGACTGCCGCCCAGGTCTGCTCGAGAGCGACCTGCACCGCGGCTCCATAGGTCGGTGCGCGTGGGCGGCGGATCTGGGCAGGAGCCGGGAGCGGGGGCCGGGTCAGCATGCGAATCGCATACTTTCGTGCGTAGCCGGTGGCGGCGACAAACTCGTCGAGGATGGCCGACTTTTGGGCGTGGCTGGCGAGCTGGTAGCGTGGCGCCACGTGCGCCAGCAACTCGCGTTTTGACCGAAAACGCATCTGAGACCTCACGCGTGGGCCCTCCGTGCGTGCGCGAACCGAACGCGCGAAGGGTAACATTACTCGTGAGGCGTGACTTTTCTACGGTAAGATCTCTCGTGATGACATGCGGCGGTGCGCACCACAGGTTCCGTCGCCCGCTGCAGACGCACAAGCTGCGTCCTACCAGCACAGACGCTTCGCGATGCCCGATTGGTGCATCGGGCGATCCATTACGCGCAGCGTGACATGGGCGGTGCGTCCGATTGGCGCACAGGTCGGTCGATTGCGCGGCGTGACGGGCGCTGCGTCCGATTGGCGCACAGGGCGATCCATTACGCGCAGCGTGACGGGCGCTGCCCTCAGTCTTCTGGCATCTCTTAACAAAAGGAACTTTTCCATGCGCACCACGTTTCTGCCGTTCGCCCTGCCCGAGATCGGGCGGGAGGAGATCGACGCGGTCACCGAGGTGCTGACCAGCGGCTGGCTGACCACCGGCGCGCAGGTCCGCGCCTTCGAGCGCGAGTTCGCCGCCGCCATCGGTGCCAAGCACGCCATCGCCGTCAACTCCTGCACCGCAGCGATGCACCTGGCGCTCGAGGCCATCGGGCTGCGGGCGGGCGATGAGGTGATCACCACCCCCTACACCTTCGCCGCCACCGCCGAGGTCATCCGCTACTTCGACGCCCGCCCAGTGCTGGTGGACGTCGACCGCCGCTGTCTCAATATTCGCCCAGATGCGATCGAGGCCGCCATCACGCCGCGCACCCGCGCCATCATCCCGGTGCACATCGCCGGGCTGCCGGCCGAGATGGACGCGATCGCGGCGATCGCCCGCCGCCACGGTCTGCGCGTGATCGAGGACGCCGCCCACGCCTTCCCCGCCAGCTACAAGGGCCGGCCGGTGGGCGCGCTGAGCGACTTCACCTGCTTCAGCTTCTACGCCACCAAGACGATCACCACTGGCGAGGGCGGCATGATCGCCACCGACGACGACGCATGGGCCGAGCGCTGCCGGATCATGGCGCTCCACGGCATAAGCCGCGACGCCTACAAGCGCTACACCGCCGAGGGCTCGTGGTTCTACGAGGTGATCGCGCCTGGCTACAAGTACAACCTGACCGATATTGCCGCCGCCATCGGCCGCGCCCAGCTCGCCAAGGCCGATGCTATGGCGGCGCGGCGGGCGCAGATCGCCGCGCTGTACGACGCCGCTTTTACCAACAACCCGGCGCTGGAGAGGCCGCACCGCCGCGCGGACTGCGGCCATGCCTGGCATCTCTACATGCTGCGGCTGTGCCCCGATCGGCTCACCATCGATAGGGCAGGGCTGATCCAGGAGCTCAAAGCGCGCAACATCGGCACCAGCGTCCACTTCATCCCGCTGCACCTTCACCCCTACTACCGCGAGACCTACGGCTACGCCCCAGATGACTTCCCGGTGGCTCACGCCGAGTACCAGCGCGAGATCTCGCTGCCGATCTACTCGCGCATGACCGATGAAGACGTTACCGATGTGATTGAAGCGGTTTCCCAGCTGACACAGAATTACGCCCACTCGTAGATTACGGCGCCGTCATCATTTCCGTAACGTTTCGTCACCTAATTCTCTCCCCTCGCACGTAGCCGCGTGATACAACAGCCTCAGCGATGCGATTGTAGGGGAGAGAGCTGATGATCAAACGCTGTTTCGATCTGGCGCTGGCGCTCGGATCGCTGGTTGTGCTCGCGCCGCTGATGCTGGGGCTGGCGATTTGGGTGCGGCTGGACTCGCGCGGCCCGGCGATCTACCGCGGGCGGCGGATCGGCCGCGACGGTGTCCCGTTCGCGATGTACAAGTTTCGCACGATGGTGGCGGATGCCGATGCGCGCGGCCCGGCGCTGACCCTCGGCGATGACCGGCGCATCACCCGCGCCGGCACAGCGCTACGCCGCACCCACCTGGACGAGCTGCCGCAGCTGCTCAATGTGCTGCGCGGCGAGATGAGCTTCGTCGGGCCGCGCCCCGAGACGCCGAGCTTCGTCGACCTGAGCGACCCGACCTGGCGCAAGGTGCTCTCGGTGCGGCCTGGGATCTGCGGGCTGGCGCAGCTGACGTTCGCCGATGCCGAGCGCACCGTGCTGCGCCGCGCCGAGACCCTGAGCGACGACTACACCAGGCGCATCCTGCCAGCCAAACTCGCCGCCGACCTGCGCTACATCGAGCGGCGCTCGCTGCCTCTGGATATCGCCCTGCTGCTCCAGACCGCGATGATGATCGCCCTGCCCCCGCCAGATGTGCGCGCGCCGTGAACAGAGGAGTGCAGGCCATGACCGTCCGACGCTCCTTGATCACTCGCCAGATGCTGCCGCTACTCGCGCTCGACGCCATCGGGCTGGCAGCGGCGCTGTGGGCCGCGCTCCTGTTCCGCTTCGACGGCGATATCCCACCGGTCTCGCTCTGGGCGGCGATCGTCGCGCTGCCGCTCTTTGTGCTGGCGCAGCTGGCGTGCTACGCGCTGACCGGGCTGTATCAGCGGCTGTGGCGCTACGCCAGCGCCACCGAGATCCTGACCATCGGCGCGGCCGCCGCCGCCGCCAGCGCCTTTATGTTCATCGGCGCGCTGCTGCTCTCGCCGCAGCGCCCGCTGCCGCTGAGCGTGATCGTGCTGACTACGGTGCTCAGCGCCGGCTGGGGCACGGCGCTGCGCTATCGGACGCGGCTGATCACCGGGCTGATGAGCCGGCTCCAGCGCTACGTCGGCAGCCCGAGCCGGGTGCGGGTGCTGATCGTCGGCGCCGGCGAGGCCGGGCAGCAGCTCGCCGAGCAGCTCGCCAGCGCCCACCAGGCCGGCTACGAGCTCGTCGGCTTTGTGGACGACGACCGGAGCAAGCGCGGGCTGCGGGTGCGCGGGGCCGAGGTGATCGGCGGCCACACCGCCATCCCGCAGATCGTCGCCGAGCGCGATGTGGCGCTGGTGATCATCGCCATCCACCGCATCGGCGGCGAGGAGATGCGGGCGATCCTCTCGTGCTGCCTGGCCACCAACGCGCGGGTCAAGCGCCTGCCGGATTTCTTCGCCGGCGGCGACGCGCAGCACGGGGCGCTGCCGCTGCAGGATGTGCGGCCCGAGGATCTGCTCGGCCGCGACCTGTGCCCGATCGATCTGGACGCCTGTCGCGCGCTGATCGCTGGCAAGACCGTGCTGATCACGGGGGCGGCCGGCAGCATCGGATCGGAGCTGGCGCGGCAGGCGCTGGCGCTCGGCCCGCGCCGGCTGCTGATCCTGGATAACAACGAGACCGGAATCTTCGACCAGCAGCTGGATCTCCAGCCGCCGCCAGAGAGCCTGGTGGTGCCGCTGGTGGTGGATATCACCAACCGCGCCGCGATCCAGGCGGTGTTCGCGACGTACCGGCCGCAGGTGATCTTTCACGCCGCCGCCTACAAGCATGTCCCGCTGATGGAGCAGCACCCGATCGAGGCCGCGCGGGTCAACATTCTCGGCACGCAGCACGTGGCGCGGGCGGCGGTGGCCAATGGCGCAGAGCGCTTCGTGCTGATCTCGACGGACAAAGCCGTCAGGCCGTCATCGGTGATGGGGGCCAGCAAGCGGGTCTGCGAGCTGCTGCTGATGCGGCTCGGGCGGGGCATCAGCCAGGGACAGACACGACTGACGGCGGTGCGCTTCGGCAATGTGCTCGGCAGCCGCGGCAGCGTGGTGCCGACGTTCACGCGGCAGATCGCCAACGGCGGCCCGGTGACGGTGACCGACCCGCAGATGACCCGCTACTTCATCAGCGTCGGCGAGGCCGTCAGCCTGATCATCGAGGCGGCGACGCTGACCCGCGGCGGCGATACCTTCATGCTAGATATGGGCCAGTCGATCCGGATTATGGATCTGGCCATCAAGATGATCCGGATGCGCGGGCTGCGGCCAAACGTCGATATCCCGATCGTGTTCAGCGGCGTCCGCCCCGGCGAGAAGCTGCACGAGGAGCTGATCGCGCCTGACGAGACCCGCGCGCAGACCGCCAACCCACGGATCGTCCGCATCTCGGGGGCGCAGCCGCTCGCCGACGACGAGCTGGAGCGGGCGCTGGCTCGCCTGGCGGACGGTGTGGATCGCAGCGACGCAGCGCTCGTCCAAGGCACGCTCTGGCAGGTGGTGCGCGAGCCGACGCCGCGACAGCTCGCGCCAGAGCAGGCAGAGATGCTGGAGGCCGTCGGCTGAGGCGAGCGGAGCCGTGGCCCGTCACCCACCGTCGCCCATATGGGCGAAGCAAGCGCACGCATCGAGTGCATCCCCTCTCCAATGCATCACCCGCGCCGGACGCTACCCTCCGCCGCTCCTCGCCGCGTCAAGCGCATCGATCGTGGCGTAAACGAAACGCCGGCGCTCGTCGCTGAGATGCAGCTTCGCACCGATCGTGGCGTCGGCCCAGGCGCGCGCGCTCCCGCCACCTTCGTCAAACTCCTGTGCCATCGCCGTCCAATCGCACACCATCTCGATCAGGTCGACGTCGGTCATATCGTTTGGGTCGGCGTGGAACTCGGGGTGGTGGCGGTTGGTGGCGAGATGATGCCGGATCGCAGCGCTGACCTGCTGCCGCACGCCAGGTGGGTAGGCGAACGGCGCGCCGGCGTTGCGGCAGCGGTAGTACTCGGTGAGCCAGATGTACGGCGCGCGCTCCTCCGGCCCAAACTTCGACGCGTCGTGGAGCGCGGCGCGCTCGCGCAGCGCATCAGCGTGCTGCGCATCGGCGACGGCCAGCGCGAGCAGACAGCGCCGCACCCGCGCGATGTGCTCAGCGGTCCGTCGCTCGTAGAATTCCACCATCGCCTCGGTCGGCTCAGGATCCATGGGCCCTATCTTCGTAAAAGGCGTCGCCGTGCTTCACTCGCCACCCCACTGCTGCTCATCGTCCCACACATCAAACTCACCATCGCGAACCGGGGCGCACGCATATCCGGAGGCCTGCTGCTGCTTAAGCTGCTCGATGTGATACTGCCGTAGCGCGGCCTAAAGCGCGGCACGGATGAAGGCCGATCGGTTGGTGTGCAGCGTACTCGTCGCTCAATCGGCGGCGGCGAGCAGCTTCTCATCGAGCGTCATCTTGACCGTCTTGTCATAGGGCTGCTCGAGTAAGTGGATAATCCTCCACACGTTATGCCACATCGCTGGTGCTGTCAAGTACCGCGCAGCGCACGAGGCGCGGCGCAACTCAGTGCCTCATGGCGCGAATGACGCCCGCCACCGCCGCAACAGAGTTGAGGTAGCGGTGCGGCGCGAAGGACTGCCGGTGCGCCAGGTTGCGGATGGGATCGGCGGCATGCCCCAGCTGCCACGCCGGCTGCCGAACAGCTCGGTGACGAGATCGCCGTGGTTGTAGATGATAACGCCGCGCAGGTATGGCGCGAGCCGCCGAACCGCGTTGCCGGTGAAGATAAACCTGACGCGCCCCAGCGCGGCGACCTCGTGCCGCCGCGCTCGCTCGCATATGACAACCTGCGCCGCGCGGCTGGCCTTGACGGTGCCCAGGCTCTACGCCGAGATGATCAGCTGGCGATGCTGGGCGACGGCCCCGCCGATCAGCGCGGCGAGCAGCGCGACCGCCTGGTCAGCGCGCCCCACGGCAGCGGCGAGCGCGTCGAGCGGCCAGCGTACAAGCAGCGTGTGCGCCAGCCCCGAGATGCCGAATACCAACAGCATAAACAGCCCGCCGCACAGCGCGCTGAATCACCGGTCTGCCAGCGCGTTTGGAAGCGCGCTATCGCCGCCCACACCGGCCTGGTCGCCTGGTCGCCCCACGTCGCCGCCCGCGTGTATGGGCGAAGTAAGCGCACGCATCGATCGCCTCCCCAGAATCGATCCGGCGCGCGTCGCCCCTCCCCGCTCCTCGCGTCGCCCGCGCCGCGCCCTCGGGCACCACATCGCGCATCCCGTCGCCCCGGCCCGACACCCGCGCATTCGAGCGCAAGAAAGCGATAGCCTGCGCGCGGCACATCGCCTACGATCACAGGCGAAACCACCGAACATCTGAGGCGGCAGCGGTCCGTCTCCCCGTCTCCCGTTCTCCCCTGCTCGCGCCGCGAGTGGTACAATACCCGGCATGATCGAACGTCTGCTACACGCGCTGACGCGTCTCTGGAGCGCACTGCTGCTGCTCGGGGTGGTCTGCGCCGCCGTCGCCATCGCCGCGCGCCTGCTGCTCCCGCTCGGCGACGCGCCGCCCAGGCTGCTGGCCACGGTTCCACCGGAAGCAGCCGCCAGCCTGACGCCGTTCACCCGCGCGCGCCTGACCTTCGCCACCCCCATGAATCCGCCATCGGTGGCGGCGGCGCTGACGCTCGACCCGCCCACACCGTTCGCGCTCAGCTGGGATGCCGCGCGCACCACGTTCGTGGTCTCGCCCACCGCGCCGCTCCAGCCAGATACCAGCTACCGCCTGACGGTCGGGACGGCGGCGCTCAGCCAGCGCTACCGCCCGCTCGCCGCTCCCGCCACGCTGACCTTCCACATCGCCCCGGCCCCGGCCGTCAGCTCGGTGCTGCCCCCAGACGGCGCCGCCGCCGTCGCGCCGGATACGCCGGTCAGCATCCGTTTCAGCCGCCCGATCGTGGCGGCAGATCAGGTCGGCCGCCAGATGGCCGTGCCAGCGCTCAGCTTCACCCCGCCGCTCGCCGGCGCGGCCACCTGGCTGGATCGCACCACGCTGCTGTTCGTGCCAGACGCGCCGCTGGCCCCCGGCGTCAGCTACACCGCCAGCCTGTCAGATACCCTGACCGATACCGCCGGCAGCCCGCTCGACCGCACCTACCGCTGGAGCTTCAGCGCCCGCCCGCCGCCGCCGCCGCCCGCCGCGCCGCTCCCAGGCGTGAT
>JAYUUK010000141.1:0-5078 GCA_043754595.1 Roseiflexaceae bacterium
TGCTTGGCTCGCATTAAAGGCAGCTGCTGTACGCGCCAAACAGACGCTGTATCGTGTGCGAAGCGACGTTATTTCGTGCTATTTGAAGCGAGAATTAGATAAACCGACAATACGTGCAGTTATGTATCAATAATTGTCATTACGAGCGTAAGCCCTGGATACTTTAGCTATAGCTTTATTTGCAATTATTATCGTAATCGGCGGAGCAATGCTGATCGTTTGGCGCAAAAGGTCGCCGTAGTGCTTTGGCACCCGATGATGCTATAGCAATCCTACAAGCGTAGAAAAGGGATGATCGTGGGGGCTGCGCCCCCAACCCCCCGCTGTGCGCTGCGCGCGTTTACAACGCACGTAGGATTGCTATACTGGCGGATCGCAACATTCGTACGCAGCAAGTGGACGCAGCTTGCTGCGTCCCTACGATGTTTATTCCTGGACACACTGCCCGGTTATCTTATTATCTGTGCGGCTATCTGTGTCTATCTGTGGACAAACCCGCCCGGCATCTGTGGCATTTAACCCAGCAGCGCCCGGTTGGCCCAGTCGCCGAACTGCTCGGCAGCGCCGCGCTCGGCCCGCCAGCGATCCAGCAGCCCCGCCAGCAGATCTACCAGCTGTGGCGTCCGCACCTCGCTCTGGTACAGCCGCGCCAGCCGCGTGCCAACGAAGCTCCCGCCGACATAGACGTTGTACATGTTCATGCTGCGGCCAATGATGCCGATCTCGGCCGTCGGCGGGCGCGAGCACGAGTTGGGGCAGCCACTCATCCGGATCCAGACGGTCTCGTCGCCGTAGCCGCGCCGCTCCAGCTCGCCGATCAAGTCCGGCAGGTAGCGCTCGGCCTCGGCAACCGCCAGCGAGCAGGTCGGCAGCGCTGGGCATGCCATGGCGTAGCGCCGCAGCGGGCTGACGCCAGCCTCGCCAGCTTTGGTCACCAGGCCGTACTCTGCCATCAGCGCCTCGACGCGAGCCTTGTGCTGCGGCGCGATCCGCGCCAGCACCAGGTTCTGCTGCGCCGTCAGCCGTACCTCAGGTGCCACCTCGGCCACGATCGCCCGCAGACCCTCGCGCGCCCGGCCCTTGACCCGCCCGTTCTCGACCCAGACCCCCACCAGCCAGTCGCCGTCGCTCTGCTCGCGCCAGCCCAGGTGGTCATCGACGCCGTAGGCCGGCGTGGCGGCGATGGGCCCCAGCGCCCAGCCGAGCCGCTCGGCCAGCTGCTCGCGGAACCAGGCCACGCCGTGGTCCTCCAGCACGTACTTGAGCCGCGCGTGCCTGCGGTTGGTGCGGTCGCCCCAGTCGCGGTAGATCGCGGTGGCGGCCTCCAGCACCTCGAGCGCGCGCTCCGGCGACAGAAAGCCCACCCGGTCGCCGAGGCGCGGGAAGGTCTCCGATTTGCCGTGGGTGCTGCCGAGCCCGCCGCCAGCCACCAGGTTGAACCCGGCGATCGTGCCGTCTTCGGCCAGAATAGTCTCCAGCGCCAGATCCTGGGTGAACAGATCGACGCAGTTATCCTCGGGCAGCCCGATCGCCAGCTTATGCTTGCGCGGCAGATAGCTCGGGCCGTAGATGCTCTCGTCGCGATTCTTGGCCACCTTCACCCGCTGCCCGTCCGCCAGAAACTTCTCGCCGTCGAGCCACAGCTCATAGTAGGCGGTGCTCTCCGGCAGGAACCGGTCCGATATTTGCTTCGCCAGGCCTTGGAGGTCGTGGCTGTGGCCAGGCAGCAGGTCCGCGACTGGACAGGTCAGCACGTTCCGCACCACATCGCCGCATGCGCCGTAGGTCGTCACCCAGCGCTCATTGAGGCTCTTGATCAGCGGCCTGAGATTGGCCTTGCCGATGCCGTGGAACTGGATCGCCTGGCGGGTCGTGATCCGCAGCGTCTGGTTGGCGAAGCTGGTGGACAGCTCGTCGGCCAGCAGGTACTGCTCGGCGGTCATGCGGCCGCCGGGGCACTTGGTGCGCACCATAAAACTCCAGGCGCGGCCCTGGCCGGCCTTCTTGAGCGCCTGCCGCGCGTCGCGGTCGTCCTGCTGGTAGCTACCGTGGAACTTGAGCAGGATCGAGGCGTCCTCGGACAGATTTGGCGTCTCGGTCGGAATCTCGTCGAGGAGAATGCCGCCCAGCCCCGGATTATCGCTCTTGATCGTCTCAACGTGGGTCAGATTGTCGGTTGTCACGCGCTGCTCCGTATCAGATATGAATGCCGCACTCCACCTTGGCGAAGCCCGCCCAGCGCCCCGCCCGGCCATCGGCGTCGGCGGCGCTGCGGGTGCACGGGGTGCAGCCGATGCTCGGGAACCCCTGGTCCAGCAGCGGATTATACGGCACATCGTTAGCGGCGATGTAGCGCCACACGTCGCGCTCGCTCCAGTGGGCCAGTGGGCTGATCTTCACCATGCGGTGCTTGGCGTTCCACTCGACGAGCTGCGTGGCGGCGCGGGTGGCGGACTGGTCGCGGCGGATGCCGCTCATCCACGCCCGGTACGGCTTGAGCGCGTTGGCCAGCGGCGCAACTTTGCGGATGCCGCAGCAGCGGTCGGGGTCGCGCCCCCACAGCTCACTCCCGTCGCGCTCGGCCTGCTCTTCGAGGGTCAGCACCGGCCGCCGCCGCTCGATCGTCAGGTTGTAGCGCCGCGCTGCCCGCTCGGCCAGCGCGTAGGTCTCGAGGAACAGCAGGTCGGTGTCCAAAAAGATCACTGGCGTCCCCCGGCCGAGGCGCGTGGTCATGTCCAGCAGCACCATCCCCGCTGCGCCGCTGAAGCTACACGTCAGCGCCAGTCCGCCGCCGAAGGTGTCGGCGGCCCATGCGATCAGCGCTTCTGGCGTCTGGTCGCGAAATTCGGCATTCACCTGCGCCAGATCGGTCACATCGAGGAGCGCGGCTACGCTATCGGTCGCGCGTTCCATAGTACCCTTCCCAGCGAGCGACGGGGCGCGAGCGGGAGCGGTGGCAGCGGTGGGCGTCGGTGTCCACGTATGCTACGGCACGTGGCTCCCGCCAGATGCCTCCGTGCCACACTGCAGCGATTCGAGGTTTGTTCTCGGTGCATCTTATAGTAGTTGATGCGGAATGTCAAGTACGTTATAGTAGTATTATAGAGGGAGTGAGGCTGATTCGGGGGCTGCGCCCCCGGCCCCCCGCTGCGGAGCCGGTCAGCCGCACCCATCAGCAGCCAGACGAGAGCAGCTATGCAGACCTACCCGATCGTGCTGACCCACCCTGAGACGCTGCGCTGCGTGATCGTCGGTGGCGGCCCGGTCGCCGAGCGCAAGATCCGCAGCCTGCTCGAAGCTGGCGCGGCGGCGGTGGTCTGCGTCAGCCCGACCCTGACCCCACAAATCGCGGCCTGGCGCGAGGCAGGGCTGCTGCTGTGGCGCGATCGCCGCTTCGCCGCCGGCGACCTGGACGGCGCTGCGCTGGTGTTCGCCGCCACCGACGACCGCGCGGTCAATGCTGCGGTGGCCGCCGCCGCCCGTAGCGTCGGCGCGCTCGCCAACATCGCCGACGCTGCCGACGCTGGCGACTTTCATACCGTCGCCACCGTCAGGCGCGGCGCGGCGCTGGTTACAATCTCCACCGGCGGCACCGACCCGGCGCTGGCGGCGCGGCTGCGCCGGGCGATCGCGGCGGCGCTGGACGCGGCGATCGACGATGGGCCGTAGCCAGTCGCAGCCGAGCCATGGAAACGCGCGCAGCGCACAGTGGGAGTTTGGGGCTTGCACTGCGCGCGGTCGAAGGGGCACCACTCCCGAGCGCATCCCTTTTCTCTCTAGGATAACCATCATAGAGGCGGAGCACCGTGAACCATACTGGTTTTGTCTCACTGGTCGGGGCCGGCCCTGGCGACCCTGAACTGATGACAGTCAAGGGGCTGCGCCGGCTCCAGTCCGCCGACGTCGTCGTCTTCGACGCGCTCATCCCGCAGGAGCTGCTGCGGGTCTGCCGCCCCGGCGCCGAGCTGATCGATGTCGGCAAGCGCGCCGGCCAGCCATCCGCCGCGCAGCCGGCAATCAACGCGCTGCTGGTGGACCGGGCCAGGCGCGGGCTGCGGGTGGTGCGGCTCAAGGGCGGCGACCCGTTTGTCTTCGGGCGGGGCGGCGAGGAGGCCGAGGCGCTGGCGGCGGCGCAGATCGCCTGGGAGGTGGTGCCCGGCGTGTCGTCTGCCGTGGCCGCCGCCGCCTATGCCGGCATCCCGCTGACCCACCGCGAGCACGCCGCGTCGTTCGCCGTCGTCACCGGCCACGAGGACGAGCGCCGCGCCGCGACCCGGCTGGACTGGGCGGCGCTGGCGTCCATCGACACGCTGGTGGTGCTGATGGGGCTCGGCCGGCTGGAGCGGGTGGCTGAGACCCTCATCGCTCACGGACGCTCGCCCGAGACTCCGGCCGCCGTCATCAGCCACGGCACCACGCCGTCACAGCGCACCGTCGTCGGCACGCTGGCCAGCATCGCCGCCGATGTGGCGCTGGCGGCGCTGCCGGCCCCCGCCACGCTGGTGGTGGGCAATGTGGTGCTGCTGCGCGATCGGCTGGCCTGGTTCGCGCCGAACACACCGCTGGTCGAGCACGACGCCTCCAGACAGCTCATTTACGAAAGAAACCTGTAGCTGAGCGTGATGATCAAAGATACGACACAGGTGATCTACATGCCAATGGTCACGACTGCCCCGTAGCCAATACTGGGGCGGGCGAGCAGCTACGAGCCGAGCGGAAACCCGCTCGGTTCATAAATGCGCCGGGCAGGTCATCGACCTGCTCGGCGCTTCGATCTCTCTGCCCAATGTCGCGCTCGTGCAGTTTCACGCAGCATTGTTGACACCGCGCTGACGGTCTTTGGCATCAGGACGTTGTATTCGACAATCGCGCAATCGTCAATCGTCAATTGCGCAATCGTCAATCCACTAGGGCAGCGGGGTGAGCGCGGTGCCGCCGTTGCCGCTCGGCGTGGTGGACGATTTGCTGAGGTAGATCTTGTCCACCTGCGCGCCGTCCTCGCGAACTTTGACGATGAGCGTGTGCCGCCCGCTGGGCATGGCGATCGCCGTGCTCGCCTTCTTCCAGATCCAGCTGTT
>JAYUUK010000142.1:0-5074 GCA_043754595.1 Roseiflexaceae bacterium
GCGCCGTTGGTGATGATACAGTACGTGATCTCGGCCCCCTCGTCGGCCCAGCGCGCCATCGTGCCGGAGCACGCGAAGTCAGGGTCATCGGGGTGGGCAAAAATCACCAGCACCTGTTTAGCTGCCACAGCTCACTCCATCATAGCCGCTTAACGTTGCTGAGCCTAGTGTACACCAGCCACGGGGGGGTTGTCCAGCGCGAGCTGGATTGACGATTGCCAACAGGCCCACGATCGAGTAGCTCGATCGTGGGCCTGTCTCAGGCAGCGCTTCGGCGGGCGAGGCTGTGGCTATGCGCTGCGGCGCCGCATCAGCAGGCCTGCGCCGACGAGGGCGGCGGCGAGCACCAGCAGCAGGCTGCTCGGCAACTCAGCGCCGGCGGTCCGCGGCAGGGTGCCGGGAGCGGGGGCCGGGGCGGCAGGAGCCATAGCGGAAGCCGGGGTGGTGACCGCGATCTCGGACTTGATGCTCGCGAGCGCGCCGGTGGCGAACACGTCGTAGATCTTGCCGGCCTCAAGCTTCAGACCCTTGGCGTTGATCACCACCGGGGTGCTCGCGCCAGTCGGAACAACCTGCACATCGTAGCTGCCGGCATCCACCGGGATGTACTTGCTCGCGCTCGGGAACGCCAGGTTGGAGACCAGCGTCGGCCCGTTGGCGACCTTCACATCGACGGCCGGGGCATCCGGCGAGAAGTGGATGATGCGCACGTGCGCCTTACCGGCGGCCGGAGGCGTCAGATCATCGGCCAGGATCGTCGCCTTGATGTTGGCGAGCAGCCCGGTGGCGGCCACAGTGTACGCCTTGCCGGCCTCGATCTTCACACCCTTGGCATCGATCACCTTCGGCTCAGTCTTGCCGGTCGGGACCACGGCCAGCTCATAGCTGCCGGCCGGGAGCTCAAGGTAGTCGCTCGCGGTGAAGAACTTGACGTTGGTCAGCGCGGCCTTGCCATTGACCAGCACATCGACGGCCGGGGCATCGGGCGAGGCATGAACCACGCGCACTTTGGCCATGCCGGTCTGCGCGAAGGTGGACGGGGCGGCGAACAGGGCCAGTAGCACGCCCATAAGGATGAGCATCCAGGAGCTGCGTTTCCGCATCGGTGACTTCCTTTCATCACGTGGGTGGCGAGATATTTCCATAATTACCCTCGCTCATTGTTTCCATAGCGTATTACGATTTTGTATACTCTTTGGATGTATACTATACGAAAAGAATAATGAGAGCACGATGAGCCGCAGATAAACAATTATGTCGAGCCAAACTCGATGTACTGAACACAAGATAAAAACGCCACCGTCTATAGACGATAGCGCCGTAGGCAACATGTATGCTATTATCACATTATTGGTGCGGATTAAAGGATAATCTCGGGGAATGCGCCCCCGAACCCCCACGTTGCGCTTCGTGCGTAGGTTTACTCGTATCTCGGGGGCTGCGCCCCGAACCCCCACGTTGCGCTTCGCGCGTTTATACCATTGAATAACTATCATTACGTGCGCGGCAGCGAATCGGATGTATCAACGAGTCCGGTCACGGCTTGCGCAGCACAAACAGATACTCGTGCTTGAAAACAAAGAAACCGCCGGCCAGCGCCCGATAGCGCCACAGCTCCTTCTGCATCCGTTTGCCGAGCGTGCCGTCGACGTTCTTGACCACGATGCTTTTGAGGCCGAGGCCGCAGCGCTGCGCCCGCTGCATCGCCAAAAACCCCAGCGGCACCCAGTCGCCTCTGCTGTAGGTATCGCCGATCACCAGCACTAGGTGGCGTCCGCGAGCCAGCACCGCCGCCGCCCGGTCGATCGCCAACTCTAGCCCGTCGAGGAACTGCTCGACCGACGGCGCATTGGAGAGGTCGCGCGCATCATCGCTGAAGCGGATGATATCGTGGTACGGCGGGTGCATCAGCACCAACTGCACCTCGCCCACGCCGTGCTCGGCCAGCAGCGTCGCGTAGTCAAACGCCGTCGCGTCGCCCACCACCGCCCGCGCCATGGTCTGCGACGCGGCCCCATTGGCCGCCCCGGATGCCAGCGCGCCGTTGGCCAGCGCCGCCACATCGGGCTGCAACTCGATACCGAGCGCGTGCCGCCCCAGCCGCCGCGCCTCGATCAGCGTGGTGCCCGAGCCGACGAAGGTGTCCAGAACCCAATCGCCGCGCTTGGTGTAGCGGCGTATCATCTGATCGGGGATCTGCGGCACGAAGTTGCCCCAGTAGGCAGCGCTCCGCCCGCCGCCGCGGTCGCGGCCGTCGATCTGCCACAGGCTATCGGTCTGGAGATCGTCGTACTCTTTCCAGCGGTTGAGGTTGATATCGCTATAGGCGGGGGTCCGCACATCGGTCAGGCTGCGCAGCAGGCGCTGCACATAGTAGTGGGCGCGCTCGATGCCCTGCGCCGCAGCGATCTGCGCGATCGCCGCGTCGAGCGACGCCCTGCTGCGCGCCAGCGACCCATCGGCGTCTGGGCTGCGCAGCGCCGAGCGCTCATCGTCCAGCGCCGCCAGCAGCGCTGCGCAGCCCAGACGCAGCAGCGCGCCGTCGGTCTCGGCGGCCATGGCCTGCAGCGCCGCCAGCAGCCAGGCGCTATCGAGCGTCAGCAGATCATCCGGCTGGTCATCGTTTGAGCGCGGGCGCGGCGGGTCTGATATCATAGCTCGACAATTATATGGTGGAGTTCGCGCTATTATACACGCGCCAGCGGCGCGCTCAGCAGTGGAAAGGCACAGCGATGCTCGAAGACCTCAACCGACAGTTCGGCCGCGCCGACTTGCACTTCGTCGGCGGCCCAAATGGCATCGCGATCGCCGAGCTCGCCAACGCCCACGGTGCCGCCAGGGTGGCGCTCTACGGCGGCCACGTGCTCAGCTACACCCCACGCGGCGGCTCAGACGCCCTATTCCTCAGCCAGCGCGCCGTCTACGTGCCGGGCAAGGCCATCCGCGGCGGCGTCCCGGTTTGCTGGCCATGGTTCGGCCCGCACCCCAGCGACCCATCGCTGCCGGCCCACGGCTTCGCCCGCACCAGCACCTGGGAGGTTCGGGCCAGCGATAGCGATGCCGGCGCCACCCGGCTGACCATGGGGCTGCGCGACGACGCGGCCACCCGCGCGATCTGGCCGCATCGCTTCGATCTGACGCTGGTGGTCACGCTCGGCGCGGCGCTCGATCTGGCGCTCACCGCACATAATCGGGGGGAAGAGCCGTTCGTGCTCAGCGCCGCGCTTCACAGCTACCTCGCCGTCGGTGCCATCGAGCGGACGGCGGTGATCGGCCTCAGCGGCACAACGTATATCGACCAGATCGACGGCGATCGGCGCAAGACCCAAGCTGGCGATATCACGTTCGCCGGCGAGGTGGACCGGATCTACCTATCAGACGCCGCGGCCACCATTGAGGATCGGGCCGCAGCGCGCCAGATCCAGATTGGCAAGCGCGGCAGTGGCGCGACGGTGGTCTGGAACCCGTGGCTGGACAAGGCGCGCCGCCTGACCGATCTCGGCGAGGATGCCTACCCGCAGTTCGTCTGCGTCGAGACCGCCAACGCTGGCGACGACCTGATCGACGTGGCCCCCGGCGCATCGCACACACTGGCGACCACGATCGCGGTGCGGTGATAGCGGCGCGCTAGCGGTCTTCGGCGGCGGGCAGCGGCATGCCAGCCGCCAACGTCTCGGCGATCTAGGCGCACCAGGCGGCGTACTCGCGGTTCGCGCCGATGCCGCATGTCCGTGACCGCTCGTTGTATCCGTCAGCGCTGGAAAAAGGGCTGCCCCTGACCCTCGCCGAGATGGACGTCCAGGGCGTCTCGACCCGCAAGGGGGCCGTTATTCCTGAGCGGCTGTATGGCGGGCGTCGAACTGTCGTCGATGCAGGTCAGTTGCGCTGCCATCCAGCTCGACGCGCAGCGTGAGCAATGGCGCACCCGATGCGCTCGGGCCGACGCCCTATCTCGCCCGTGATGCGCGCGACGAGAAGGTGCGGATTGATGGACAGGTACGCGATGCAGCGGTGTTGCTCGCGAGGGGCGTGTTGCCGACCGGTACACGCGTATGGTGCCGACAATCGGATCGTGGGCGTGACCTACGACGGGGCGGGTGCTCAACGATGGCACCACCACCGCCACGTATAATGAGTTCGGACAGCTGACGGGGCGGACGGTCAACGCCACGAGCGTGGCGACGACCTATGCCTCTGACGCCGATGGGGTGCTGGTGGGCCAGACGACGGGCGGGACGACGACGCGCTACGTGCAGGATCGGTCGGCAGGGCTGCCCCAGGTGCTCGCGGCGGGCAGCACGAACTATGTGTATGGAGCGGAGCGCCTCTACGGGCTAAGTGCCGGCGTGCGGACGTGGGAACTACACGACGCGCTCGGCAGCGTGCGCCGGACGACGAGCGGGACGACGGTGAGCGCGCCGATCAGCGACGACGCCTCCGGGCAGGTGCGCGGCGGGGCGACGCTGCCACGCTTCGGCTACACCGGCGAACTCCAAGACGCCGCCACCGGTCAGGTCTATCTCCGCGCGCGGTGGTACAATAGTGCGAGCGGGCGTTTTGGTAGCCGCGATACCTACGTTGGCAACGATCGCGCGCCGCAAAGCCTGCACCGCTACGCCTACGTCCACAACGACCCGCTCAACGCCACCGATCCGACCGGGATGTACGCCTGGGATCGCACGTGTAGCGTCGGCGATGGTGGCGCGGGGAGTTGCTCGGCCGCAGACGACGCCTATTGGTGGGGCTCGGACAATGGCTGGGGCAACGACGCACAGCCAGGGCGGTTCCAGCGCTTCGTCAGCGCGCTGCCCCAGGCGACCTGGCATGCGACGGGTGGGCAGGCGGCTGGGTTCGCGGCCCTGAGCGTGGCGTTCTTCCAAAACCCGGACGACGTCACGCTCGCGGTCGGGCAGGGCATTCTCGACTCACCAAGCGCCCTGACCCGTCAGGCCATCGCCGCGCTATGCGGCGATGATGACGCGCTCGCGGGGCTGGTGGCGGGCTATGGCACCTTCGTACTCGGTGGGCTCGCCGGGCCGGCGCTCGGGCAGTACGCTCGCGCTGGCGGCGTGCT
>JAYUUK010000143.1:0-15376 GCA_043754595.1 Roseiflexaceae bacterium
ACGCTCGCATCATGGATTGCTCGACCGTTCACAGATGAGATCGTCACACTTCTCAATAGTCACTGTTTGTAAATCGCATTCAGTTGTAGACACTATTGGCGCCCCCAAACCCCCGCTTTGCGCTGACGCGCGTTTACAATTCATTTAGAAATGCTATATAGGCTAACGCAAGCGTTTCTAGCGGGTGACGATTACGTAATATAGCAATTCTATCAGAGTTGTAAAAAATGCGGGGATGTTTCGTGGGGACACCCAGAGGGTACCTGGCCACCACCCCCGCGTTGCGCTGACGCGCGTTTACAGCTCATGTAGGAATGCTATATTCCTTGAGTCGGCCGGCACATTGCTCGGTAGCGCTCCGCTTGCGGTGGCCAGTATTGTCATAAGTCACCGACCGACCGCATCTACTGAGTAACTAATACTTATGACGGAAGGCATTAGGACGGGCTGAAGTTGAAAGCTGCCCAAAGGCCGGGCAGACGGGACGGTTACCAGATCAGCTCAAAAAGGCCAGATCGATGAGGAGCAGTCAGGCATTATACACCCAGGTTCACACTAAACTCCGGGCCGTGCATCCCACACTTCATCGCAAACGCCTCGTGGTGTGGGTCGTCGTGGAATCCAACCGCACTCATATTCCATTCCGGAGCTGGCACCTGCCTCAACCCATCGAACGTCGAGCGGAGTTGGCGAACCTTCCGCGATCTGGCGTTCACACCCGACCCTGCCGCAGCGGGCGGCGCGCGATCTGCGATGCGCGTCTGCACTTTCCACTATACCCGGCACACCTGTGCGACGTGGCTCGATACTCTCCACGCCACTGTCTCACAGAAGGCAACGATCCTTGGCCACGGCCGCCCCGGTGATATGGGTACGCTCCACACCCATACGCCACTTGAGTCGCTGCGCTCCCTGCTCACGAACCTGGAATGTATGTATATGCCAAGCTATGAGGAGGTGCGATGACATCCTGCGCTCAACGTGTTCGCGCAACAACGCTCTGTTCCCCTGTCGCACGCGCGGCAGGGGGGAGGGGTACGGATACCTGGATAATCTCTGATGCGCATGACCGTACGAGGACCACTGACCACCGCTGCCACGCTGTGCCACACGGCGCGCAGCGATGCCTGAGCGCGATCCTGGACCGGTTTTGGGGACAATTGCTCCCACAATTGCTCCCGCAGGGCAAAAAAGTGGCACAAAAAACTAGATGCGGTATGCAGCCGAGGGGCCGCATACCGCATCTGGAATGCTGGAGCCGCTAGTCGGGCTTGAACCGACGACCTGCTGTTTACGAAACAGCTGCTCTACCACTGAGCTACAGCGGCATAACACATCTATCATACCATGGCTCGTGGGCGCTCGCAAGTCCCGCAGGCGGCAAAACAGCGGCCAGGTGCGGCGCGCCACACCCGGCCGGCACAGTCCGTCGGCGCTGCCTATGACTCCTTGACGGCATCTTTGAGCGTGCTGCTCGCGCTGAAGCCTGGCGTACGGGTCGCCGGGATGGTAATCTTGGCCCGACTCTGCGGGTTCACACCCTCGCGCGCCTGCCGCTGCCGCACCTCAAACGTCCCAAACCCGGTCAGCGTTACCTTCTCACCAGCCTTGAGCTGCTCCTCGATGACGATCAGGGCCGCGTCCACCACAGCTTTGACCTGCTTCTGCGACATATCGGTGCGATCGGCGACGGACTTGATAAATTCGGTCTTCTGCATTGTCGGCTCCTTCTTGCACATACGTTCGACGTTCCGAACGTCATTTATAAGGCAGTATACCCCATTTGTCAAGTGATGTTTCTGATTAGGAAGCCACAAACGCCACTTCGCACCGCCGCCACACTTCGTGTATAATGGGCGTTGTCCGGTTGAACCTTCCCCTCGCGTCTCAGCGCCGCGCTGGTGCTGTGCGTCCCGTATGCACGAAGTGAGCCACCCTATCATGTCCGATACTCCAGAGTCGTTCTGGCCCGATACGCTGACCTTGACGCTCGATGGCATGGCGCAGGGCGGCGATGCCGTCGGCCGCTATCAGGGCCGTGTGGTCTTCGCCGCCGGCGGCCTCCCCGGCGAGCAGGTCGCCGTCCGCCTCGGCCAACACACCGCCGCCTACGCCCGCGGCACCGTCGTCGAGGTGCTCGCCGCCGCCCCGGAGCGCGTCGCGCCGCTCCTCCCCGGCGCGCCGCACATGCCGTGGCAGCACATCGCCTACCCGGCGCAGCTCGTCATGCGCCGCACGATCCTCGCCGAGCAGCTGCTCAAGGCTCGCGCCATCGAGGACGATACGATCATCGGCGAGACGCTGCCCGCCGCCGCGCCGCTCGCCTACCGTAGCAGCGCCCGCCTCCACCTCGCTGGGCGCACCATCGGCTACCGCGACGCCGACGGCACGACGATCCTGCCCATCGAGCGCGACCCGCTGCTGATGGATCCGCTCAACCACGCGCTCGCCGCGCTCCGCGATGCGCTCGAAGCGCACCCCGAGCTCGATCTGCCCGACCGCGATGTGCTCATCCGCCTCAGCGAGACCGATGGCTACCTCGCCGCTGTCTTTCAGGGCCGCACGCCCTCCGAGGACTTCGCCACCCTCGCGGCCGCCTGGCGCGCCCGCTGCCCGCAGCTCGCCGATGTGGCCCTCCCCGGCGACCTCGGCCTGGTGATGACCGAGGAGATCGATGAGATGGCGCTGCTGCTCAGCCCAGGCACGTTCTTCCAGGTCAACTGCGCCGTCGCTCGCGCGCTGCTCGGCCTGGCGCGCGATGGGCTCGCCGGCACATCCGGCACCCTGCTCGATCTGTTCTGCGGTATCGGCACCTTCGCGCTGCCGCTCGCGCGACAGTTCGGCGAGGTGATCGGGATCGAGGAGTCCGCCGACGCCGTGGCCCTCGGCAGGGCGGCGATCGCCATCAACCGCGTCGAGAATGTCGCCCTGCGCGCCGGCAAGGTCGAGTACCTGCTGCCGGAGATCGCCGCCGCCGATGCGATCCTGCTCGACCCGCCGCGGCGTGGATGCGAGCCGGCCGCGCTCGCCGCGATCGCCACCATCGCCCCCGAGCGGATCGTCTACATCTCCTGCCACCCCGGCACACTCGCGCGCGATCTGCGCACCCTGCGCGACGCCGGCTATCTCGCGCGGCAGATCACCCCCGTCGATTGCTTCCCGCAGACGGCGCATATCGAGGCGGTGTGCGTGCTCACCCGCGCGTGACCTGCCCCTTGGCGTCGTTTGCCCCGTGGCGTCGTTCGCCCCGGCACCGCGTCGCGCGCTTCGCCCCGTCACGTGGTTCGCCCCGTCACGTCCGTATGGGCGAAGCAAGCGCACGCATCAATGGCGTCGAGCGACTGGATCGCGCTTGCTTCGCCCCGGCACCGCGTCGCGCGCTTCGCCCCGTGGCGTCGTTCGCCCCGTCACGTCGTTCGCCCCTCACCATACAAAGATCTCCTTGCATTACCAGAACGTCTGTGCTATACTATGTGCATATCGAGATCGTACCGCCTTCGGGCACCCACGATGGAAAGAGGCACACCATGTATCGCAGAGAGATCGTATTTGACCGGGAGACCCGCGATTTTGCTATGTACCTGGATGGCGAGCTCGTGGGGTTCGCCCGAACGCACACCGAGGCGGAGGTCACGCTCGACCAGCTAGTCTTCGAGCTGATCAGCGGCGAGTACTACCGCGAAGCTGCATAGGTTCTCCTCCATCACTATAATTGCACGCTCGCCCGCGTCGACGCATTCGTCGGCGCGGTTTTTTTTGCCCCCTTGACAGACGCACCGCAGTTCGGTATACTTATTGTTATATTAACACTAAAAGGAGCGCTGATGAGCGAGCCAGCCGAATCGCCGGAGACAGCAGCGACCTACGACGTCACCCGCTACGACCGGCCGTCGGTGACCGTCGATGTTGTGATCTTCACACTCCAGGAGCGGCAGCTCCACGTCCTGCTGGTGCGCCGCAAACGCTGGCCGTACGAGGGCCACTGGGCCATCCCAGGCGGCTTCGTGCAGATGGACGAGTCGCTCGACACCGCCGCCCGGCGCGAGCTGGAGGAGGAGACCGGCGTGCGCGATATCTACCTGGAGCAGCTCTACACCTTCGGTGAGCCGCACCGCGACCCGCGCACCCGTGTACTGAGCGTGACGTACTTCGCCATCATCCCGAGCGACCAGCAGACGATCATGGTCTCTGAGGAGAGCACTGACGTGCGCTGGTACCCGGTGCAGGCGCTGCCAGGGCGGCTGGCCTTCGACCATAACCTGATCCTGGAGGCGGCGCGCGATCGGCTGCGCTCAAAGCTCGAATATACGACTCTGGCGTTCCAGCTCCTGCCCGAGGTGTTCTCCATCCTGGAGCTCAAACATATCTACGAGCAGATTCTCGGCGAGGAGCTGGATAAGGGCAACTTCTACCGCAAGATCAAAGACGCACGGGTGCTGGAGGATACCGGCATCCGCCGCGAGGGCCGCGGTCGACCGACGGCGCTCTACCGCTTCTCGCGCCGCCGCGGCGATGAGCAGTTCGTCTTTCGCTGGCGCGAGGCGCGGCTGGAGCACGAGCAGCCTAGCGACACCGCCACATCGCAGCGCAGTCCTTCGTGAGATGGAAACGCGCGGAGCGCTGCGCGCCGTGGCAGCAACTTGCTGCTGCGCAGCGTCAAAACTGGCTCCGTTGCGCGTGATGCGTATGGGGGTTTGGGGGCGCAGCCCCCGGAGACGTTCCCTTTTCTACTCCGATAGAAACAGTACAGTGGAGAGCATAGCATCATGGAGGCTCAAGGCATACACTGGGTCATCGCCACCGCTATCTGGGCGGCGCTGATCTTGCTCATCCCGGTGACTGGCGCCGTCGTCTTGCTCATCATCTATCGCCGCGGAGCATGCACATGAACCTGACCATCGCTATCGCGCAGCTGACGCCCACCAAGGGCCGCTACCTCACCAATCTCGCACAGCTCGGCGATCTCTTCGCGCAGCTCGCCGATCTGACGCCGCGCCCCGATCTGCTGCTGCTGCCGGAGACGGCGCTGACCGGCTACTTCCTTGAGGGCGGCGTGCGCGAGGCGGCCCGCAGCGCCGCCGAGCTCGCCGCCGACCTCGCCGCCACCTACCGCGGCGCACTCGGCGATGATGCGCCGCCGCTCGATGTCTGCATCGGCTTCTACGAGCGCCACCGCGACAAGCTCTACAACAGCGCCGCCTACCTGGAGCTCGGCGGCGGCGAGACGCGGCTGCGGCACATCCACCGCAAGGTCTTCCTGCCGACATACGGCGTCTTCGATGAGGCGCGCTTCGTCGAGGCCGGCCGTCAGGTGGCGGCCTTCGACACCCGCTGGGGCCGGGCCGCCATCCTGATCTGCGAGGATGCCTGGCATAGCCTGAACGGCACCATCGCCGCGCTCGACGGGGCGCAGCTGGTGCTGGTGCCGAGCGCCTCGCCGGCGCGCGGCGCGCGCGGGCCGCAGCCCGAGAATGTGGCGCACTGGGAGGACCTGATGCGCCGGATCGCCGATGAGCACGGCGTCTTCGCCGCGCTCGCGCAGCTCACCGGCTTCGAGGGCGGCAAAGGCTTCCCCGGCGGCTCGCTGCTCATGGGCCCAGACGGCACCGTCCGCGTCGCCGGCCCGCTGTGGCAGCCAGCGCTGCTCGCCGCTACCATCGATCTCGATGACTTGGCGCTGGCCCGCGCCGGCCAGCCGCTGCTCGCCGATCTGGAGACGATGCTGCCCCACCTCCAGCGCGAGCTCGCCAGGAGCCAGGAGTCAGAAGCCAGGAGTCAGGAGTCAGAAGTCAGGAGTCAGAAGCAGATTCTATCACCCAGTCACCCGGTCACCCAGCCTCCCAGTCACCCGGTCACCCCGTCACCCGGTCACCCAGCCTCCCGGTCACCCATTCTCCCCGTCTTCGCAGCGCCGCCGCCCGACCCGCTCGCAGACGTGACCGCCTTCGACGCCGAGCTGGTGCGGCAGTGGCTGGTCGCCTTCCTGCGCGACGAGGTAACCAGGCGGCGCGGCTTCCGCGATGTGGTGGTCGGGCTCTCAGGCGGGGTGGACTCAGCGCTCACCACCTATCTCTGCGCCGAGGCGTTCGGCCCTGAGCACGTGCTGGCCGTCCGCATGCCGTACCGCAGCTCCAGCCGCGAGAGCCTTGAGCACGCGCAGCTCGTCGTCGATGCGCTCGGCGTGCGCTGCGCCACCGTCGATATTTCGGCGGCGGTAGACGGCTACGCCAGCCTGGACCCGGAGATCGACGCGCGGCGCAAGGGCAATATCATGGCGCGCACCAGGATGATCGTGCTGTTCGACCACGCGCAGAAGCTCGGCACCATCCCGATCGGGACCGGCAACAAGACAGAGCGGCTGTTTGGCTACTATACCTGGCACGCCGACGACTCGCCGCCGGTCAATCCGCTCGGCGATCTGTTCAAGAGCCAGGTCTGGGCGCTCTCGCGCTACCTCGGCATCGCGCCGGCGATCGTCGACAAGCCGGCCAGCGCCGACCTGGTGGCCGGCCAGACCGACGAGGGCGATTTTGGCATCAGCTACGCCAGGGCTGATAAGATCTTGCACTATGTGCTGCGCGGCTACAGCGATGACCGGCTGATCGCGCTTGGCTTCGACGCCAGCGATGTGGCGCTGGTGCGGCGCAGGGTCGATGGCACCCACTGGAAGCGCCGCCTGCCGAGCACCGCGATGATCTCGGCCACCGCGATCGGCGAGTTCTACCTGCGCCCGGTTGATTACTAGGGAGGAAATTGATGAACCTCACCACCACGGCCCTGCCATTTCTGCGCTATCTCGACGCCTGGTACAATGCGCTCCCAAGCGTGGCGCTGACCGAGCTGATCGACGGCCGCCCAGCGCACATCGCGCTGGTTTCGGTCGATATGATCGACGGCTTCTGCACCGAAGGCCCGCTGGCCGGCGCGCGCGTCGGCGCCCTCAAGCGTCCGGTGGCCGAGCTGTTCCAGCGCGCCCACGACGCCGGGGTGCGGGCCTTCGCGCTGACCCAGGACACCCACCCGCATGATACGCCGGAGTTCGCCAGCTACCCACCGCACTGCATCGCCGGGACGCCGGAGAGCCGCGCGGTGGCCGAGTTGCGCGCCCTGCCGTTCTACAGCGAGACGCTGACGTTTGAAAAGAACTCGCTCAGCTCGCATATCGGCACAGGCTTTGGCGCGTGGGTGTGCGATAACACCCAGATCGACACATTTGTAATCGTCGGCGACTGCACCGATCTGTGCATCTACTCGGCGGCCATGCACCTGCGCATGGAGGCCAACGCGGCCGGGATCCGCCGGCGCGTGGTGGTCCCGGCCGCCGTCGTCGATACCTTCGATACCCCGGTGGACGTGGCGCAGCAGTTTGGGATAAAGGCCCACGACGCCGACCTGCACCACGCGCTGTTCCTGCACCATATGACGCAGAATGGCGTCGAGGTCATCGCCGCGCTGACGTAGCGCGCTGTGTGCGAAGTGAGTCTCCCGCTCTTTGGAGGTCTATGCGTCAGCTCGTCGCCCGTATCGCCCGCGTGCCCGGTATCCGCCCGCTCGGCCGGATCGCCATCCGCTCCGCTGAGGCGATCCAGTTTCAGATGCTGCGCCGCAGCAGCGGGCTGATGGTCCCTCCGACCATCGCCCGCCCCACCGCGATCGAGATGTTTCGCGGGACGTTCGAGCCGGAGACCGTCGCGCTGCTGCGGACGCTGCTGGCCCTCGGCGATCTGTTCGTTGACGTCGGTGCTAACATCGGCTACTTCTCGCGGCTTGGCGCCACGCTGGTCGGCCCGGCCGGCATGGTCTGCGCCGTCGAGCCGGAGCCGGAGAATTTTGCCAGCCTGGCCGCTAACACCCGCAGGCTGCCACAGGTGCTGGCATGCCAGCTCGCGCTGAGCGACCGCGACGGGGTGGCGCAGCTGCTGCTCAGCTCGCACGCTTCGTCGCACAGCCTGGTGGCGAACGGTCACTACCTGGACTCGGGCGCGCGCGGGGTGCTGGCGCTGCGCTACGACACGCTCGCCGCGCTGCTGGATCGGCAGGGGCCGGCGGTGGTCAAGCTCGACATCGAGGGCGCCGAGCCGCTGGCGCTCGCCGGGATGGAGCGGGCGCTCGCGTCCGGTGCGGTGCGCCAAATCATCTGCGAGTATGGGCCGGCGCTGCTCGAACGCGCCGGGTTCGCGCCGACGGCGATCTGGGAGTTGCTCACGCCGCACGTCCGCCTGCGCCCGATCGACCCGCCGCCCGGCATCTCCGCGTCCCGCGACCTCGACGCCGACGGCTTCGCGCGGCTCACCGAGCGTCTGCTGGCGAGCCAGCGCGTTGCGGTGGTCAACCTCTGGGGGCGCCGTGAGCCATAGCCGCGACGCCCGCGATATCAGGCTGCCGTTGACCGAGCTGCGGCTGCGGCAGCGGCGCTCGCTCGACCCGGCGCGGCTGTACTACAGCCCGCGCTGGCTGGCCGCCGGCGGCATTGGCGGGCTGGCATGGGCGGCGGCGGCGCTGCGGTTTGGCCCGCGGTTTGTGGCGGCATCGGCCGCGCTCGGCGGCGCGCTGCTCGGCTACATGCGCCTCGTCGAGCCGCGCAGACCACAGCTGACCCGGCTGAGCATCGAGCTGCCGCGCCTGCGGCCAGCGCTGAGCGGGCTGCGCATCGGGCATATCAGCGACGCCCACCTCGGCTTCCCCTTCACCGCAGATACGCTGGCCTGGGCGGTGGCCGAGATGCGTCGCGAGCGACCGGACATCATCGCGCTCACCGGCGACTTCGTTAGTTACCGCAGCGCCATCCCACAGATCGCCGCGCTGCTGCGCGGCATCGCCGCCCCGCTCGGCGTCTACGCCGTGGCCGGCAACCACGACCACTGGGAGGGCATCGGCGATGTGCGTGCGGCGCTGGAGCTGTGCGGCGTGCGGGTGCTGCTCAATGAGCACGTGCTCATTGAGCACCGTGGCGCGCGGCTAGCGGTGGCTGGCGTGGACGACGTGTGGGACGGACAGCCCAGTCTAGAGCGGACGCTGTGCGGCGTGCCGCCCGATGTGCCCACCGTGCTGCTGTGCCACGCGCCAGACGTGGCCGACGACCCAGCCGAGCGCGGCGTCGACCTCCAGCTCTCTGGCCACGCTCACGGCGGCCACTTTCGGCTGCCACTGCTCGGGCCATTCGCGATGCCGCGCTACGGCAGGCGCTACGTGATGGGGCTGCACCAGATCGGCGCGATGCGGCTATTCGTCTCGCGCGGCATCGGCGGCGCGCCGCTGCGGCTCGGCTGCCCGCCCGAGGCGGCGCTGCTCACGCTGATGTCGTCGCGAATTCCACGGGAGCCAGACGCTCAAGGGAGGCGATATCCGGTGTAGGGAGGCAGCGTGCTGCGTCCGTGTCCGGGTGCTTGCCCCTTCGGCTGCGCTCAGAGCTTGCCCTGAGCGCAGCCGAAGGGGCGGAGATCCTGCCCACTATCGCCCTCCGCGTAGCGCCCCAAAGCAAAAATTGCATCCTACAGCGACCCTATGGTAAAATACCCAGAGTGGGCGTGCTGCGGCACGCCAATCGTTTAGCTTGGTAGATTAGCACTCTCATGGTAAGAGTGCTAAAACGAGAACGGGAACAGCAATGGTCGCGGATATGAGCGAGCGCCGCCGTCTGATTCTCAAGCTGGTGATCCAGGAATACATCGAAGGATCGCTGCCGGTCTCGTCCGATCTCATTACAAGAAAGTATGTCTTTAACGTATCGCCGGCCACCGTGCGCAACGAGCTCGCGGCGCTCGAAGATCTCGGATACCTGACCCATCTGCACACGTCCGCCGGACGCGTGCCGACGGACACCGGCTACCGCTTCTTCGTCGAGAACCTGATGGACCGTGCGCCGCTCTCGGCCGCCGAGCAGCGGACGATCCGGCACCAGTTCTACCAGGTGCGCTCCGAGCTAGACCAATGGATCCAGCTGGCCGGGGCGGTGCTGGCGCGCACAGCTCAGAGCGCATCGGTGGTGACCACGCCGCGCTCGTACCAGTCGCGATTCAAGCACCTTGAGCTGATCGCGATCTATGACGTGAACGTCCTGATGGTGCTCGTGCTCTACGACGGGACCGTCAGGCAGCAGACGGTGACGCTCGGCGCGCCGGTCAGCCAGGACGAGCTGAGCCGGACGGCGCTGCGGATCAACGATCGCTTCCCCGACGCGCCGGTGACGCGCTTCGAGGAGCAGCTCGCGCAGCCGCAGCCGCCGCTCGAAGAGATCGAGCGTGCCACCATCGAGCTGGTGGTTAAGACCATGCACCAGTTCGAGGACCAGCTCAACAGCGGTATCCACAGCGATGGCCTGATCGAGATGCTCGGCCAGCCGGAGTTCGCCCAGGTGGGCCGCATCCGCCAGCTGATGGAGATCCTCCAGGGCGGGCGCGGGCTGGTGCCGCTGCTGCCGCAGGCGCTCGCCAGCAACGGCGTGCAGGTGGTCATCGGCGGCGAGCATAGCCAGAACGAGCTGCGCGAGTACTCGGTGGTGCTGGCGCGCTACGGCGTGGATGGCGAGGTGGCCGGGGTGCTCGGGATCATCGGGCCGACGCGCATGGCCTACCCGCGCGCGATCTCGACGGTGCGCTATATCTCGACCGTGATGAGCGATCTGCTCGGTGAGATCTATATGTCAGAGGAGCGGCGCGCCGAGAGTGGCGATGCCCGCATGGAATAAAAGGAGCTATACCACAATGTCTGAGACAGACGATACAACGTTTCCGCCAGATGGGCAGGTGCTGGAGCCCAGGACAGACGCCACAAACGCGGCCGAGCAGCCGCTGCCGCTCACCGAGACTGATGTGCTGCTCCAGCGCATCGCGCAGCTCGAGCGCGAAGCCGCCGAGTATAACGATAGCTACAAGCGCGCCGTGGCCGACTACCGCAACTTCAAGAAGCGGACCGAGACCGAGCGCGCCGACCTGATCGCTAGCGCTAGCGCCAGGCTGCTGCTCAAGCTCCTGCCGGTGATGGACGACCTGGAGCGCGCCACCGTCGGCGTCAGCGCGGTGATCGCCGCCACGCCGTGGTACAGCGGGTTCCGGCTCATCCCTCAGAAGCTCCAGACGATCATCGAGAGCGAGGGCGTCGAGCCGATCGCCGCCGTTGGCCAGGATTTTGACCCGAACCGCCACGAGGCCGTGATCTATGAGCCGGCCGAAGGCCAGGAGGGCAAAGTCATCGCCGAGCTCCAGCGTGGGTATGTGCTGCGCGAAAAAGTGCTCCGCCCGACGATGGTCAAGGTTGGGCAGGGGTGACCGGTGAAGAGGTGACACGATGACGTAGTGAAGAGCAACGCTCATCTCGTCATTCCGTTCCCCGGTCCCCCGTCTCTCGGCTCACCCGGTCACCCCATCTCGGTCTCCCGGTCCCCAGTCATCCGTTCAGCTACGCTCAGTCGGATCGTCAAGAAAGTACGCAATGCCAAAAGTGATCGGGATCGACCTCGGGACAACCAACTCAGTCGTCGCGGTGATGGAGGGGGGCGAGCCCGTCGTGATCGCCAACGTCGAGGGCAGCCGTCTGACACCATCGATTGTCTCGACATCGCGCAGCGGCGAGCGGGTGGTCGGCGCAGTCGCCAAGCGGCAGGCGGTGGCCAACCCGCAGAATACGATCTTCTCGGTCAAACGTTTCATGGGGCGCAAGCTCGGCGATGCGCACGTGCAGCAGGATCTCGCGCTGGTGCCGTACCATCTCGCCGAGGCCCCAAATGGCGATGTGCGGGTGGTGATGAGCGGCAAAGACTACTCGCCGCAGGAGATCTCGGCCATGGTGCTGCAGAAGCTCAAGGTCGATGCCGAGGCATACCTCGGCGAGAGCGTGACGCAGGCGGTGGTCACGGTGCCGGCCTACTTCAACGATAGTCAGCGACAGGCGACCAAGGACGCCGGGCGGATCGCCGGCCTCGATATCCTGCGTATCATCAACGAGCCGACGGCCTCGGCGCTGGCCTACGGCCTCGACAAGCGCGACGAAGATCAGACGATCGCGGTCTACGACCTCGGCGGCGGCACGTTCGACATCTCGATCCTGGAGCTCGGCGATGGGGTCTTTGAGGTCAAGGCCACCAACGGCGACACCCACCTCGGCGGCGATGATTTTGACCAGCGGGTGATGACCTGGATGATCGACGAGTTCCGGCGCGCCGAGTCGCTCGATCTTAGCGGCGATCGCACCGCGATCCAGCGGGTGAAAGAGGCGGCCGAGAAGGCGAAGATGGAGCTTTCGACCGTGCTCCAGACCGAGATCAGCCTGCCGTTCATCACCGCGGATGCCTCCGGCCCAAAACATCTCACCGCCATGCTCTCGCGCGCCAAGCTCGAACAGCTGACCGCCGATCTCATCGAGCGCTCGATCCAGCCAATGAAGCAGGCGCTGAGCGACGCCAGCATGCGCCCGAACGACATCGACGAGATCGTGCTCGTTGGCGGGCAGACGCGGATGCCGGCGGTGCAGGAGGCGGTGCGCAAATACTTCAACAAAGAGCCGCACCGCGGTGTCAATCCCGATGAGGTAGTGGCGATCGGCGCGGCGATTCAGGCCGGCGTGCTCTCCGGCGATGTCAAGGACGTGCTGCTGCTCGATGTCACCCCGCTGACGCTCGGGATCGAGACCTACGGCGGGGTGATGACGCCGCTGATCGACCGCAACACCACCGTGCCGACGCGCAAGAGCCAGCCGTTCTCGACCGCCAGCGACGGCCAGAGCTCGGTCGAGATCCACGTCCTCCAGGGCGAGCGGGCCGAGGCCAAGCTGAACAAGTCGCTCGGCCGCTTCGAGCTCCACGGCATCGCGCCGGCGTCGCGCGGCACGCCCAAGATCGAGGTCACCTTCGATATCGACGCCAACGGCATGCTGAATGTCTCGGCGAAGGACCAGCAGACCAGCACGGCCCACAGTATCACCATCACCGCCTCATCGGGGCTGACGCAGCAGGAGATCGAGCGTATGGTGGCGGATGCCGAGACCAACGCCGAGCAGGACCGGCAGCGGCGCGAGGTCATCGCGGCGCGCAACCAGGCCGACGGCGCGATCTACACCGCCGAGCGGCTGCTGCGCGAGGTTGGCGATGGGGTGCCGCCCGATCTGCTCGCCAGCGTCCGCGGCAAGATCGAGGCCGCGCGCGCCATCCTTGAGACATCTGAGACCGCCGAGCTGCGCAACCGTGGGGCAGAGCTCGCGGTGCTCAACCAGCAGCTGAGCGTCTACGCCCGCGGCCCCGAGTCAGACCCCACCGTTACCCGTGCCCAGAGCGATGACATCGCCGAGGGCAACTACAAAGTAGAATAACAATGGCAGTGAAACGTGATTATTACGAGGTCCTGGGTGTGAGCAATGGGGCGACACCGGAGGAGATCAAAAAGGCATTCCGTGGGCTCGCACGCAAGTATCACCCCGATGTCAATCGCGACCCGCAGGCCGAGGGCATGTTCAAGGAGATCAATGAGGCCTACGAGGTGCTCTCCGACGCCGAGAAACGCGCGATGTACGACCGCTTCGGCCACAACAGCCCGGGCGGCGGCATGGGCGGCGATCCATTCGGCGGTGCCGACCCGTTCGGCAGCATTTTTGAGGCGTTCTTCGGCGGCCAGATGCGCGGTGGCCAGCGCGGCCCGCAGCGCGGCGCCGAGTTGCGCTATCAGCTCCAGATCAGCTTCGAGGAGGCAATCTTCGGCGTGGAGAAGGAGATTGAGTTCCGCCACCTCGAAACCTGCCATACGTGCAGCGGCAGCGGTGCCGAGCCAGGTAGCTCGCCGACCCGCTGCCCCAAGTGCAACGGCCAGGGCGAGATCCGGCAGCGTCAGCCGCTGCTCAATATGGTCACGGTTATCGCCTGCGATATGTGCCGCGGCGAGGGGACGGTGGTGGATAAACCGTGCCGTGAGTGCCGCGGCGATGGGCGTACCCGGCAGCCGCGCAAGATCAAGGTGCGCGTCCCGCCCGGCGTGGACTCGTCGCTCCAGATCCGCATGACCGGCGAGGGCGACGCCGGCCCGCGCGGCGGCCCGGCCGGCAATCTCTCCGTCCTGCTCGATGTCCAGCCGCATACGTTCTTTCTGCGCGAGGGCACCGATGTGCTCATGGAGCTGCCGCTCAACGTGGCGCAGGCCACGCTCGGCACCGAGATCGAAGTGCCGACGCTCGAAGGGGCCGAGCGCGTCGAGATTCACCCCGGCACGCAGACCGGCGAGACCATCAGGCTGCGCGGCAAGGGCGTGCCGCAGCTGCGCGGTAGCGGCAGGGGCGACCAGGTGATCGTGATGCGCGTGGTGGTGCCCAAGAAGCTCAACGAGCAGCAGCGCAAGCTGTTCCAGGAGCTGGACCGCTCGCTCGATATCGAGCGGGTCGGCGAGGAGCATCAGGACGAAGGCTTCTTCTCCCGGATTAAGAGCGCGCTCGGTCTGTAGCGCGCCGAGACACGGAGGAGTGTATGACTCAGATGATGGCACCGCTCTCCAGCACCGCGCCCGATGCCGACCCGTTTCGCTTCGGCTGGCGCTACCGCACCTATATCGGCGCGAGCGGGCTGGAGGAGACCGATATCCTGCCGCTGACGCTCGCCGATCTGCTGCATCCCGAGGAAGGAGACCACGAGGTGCATAGCCGAGACCACGAGCGATTCTGTATCTACATCCACGATGTGTTCGCCGATAAGGTGCGTCACGACCCGACGGCGGTGGTGCTGCACGATATGCGCGTGGCCTGGGGCGACCCAGAGATCGAGGCGCACGGCCCAGACATCGCGGTGTTCTTCGGCGTGCAGGAGCGCAAAAACTGGAGGACGTTCGACTGTGCCGTCGAGCAGGTGATGCCAGCGCTACTGCTGGAGGTCACATCGCCGGAGACGCGGCGGGTCGACCTGTACGAGAAGCTCGACGAGTACGGGCAGCTCGGCATCGCCTGGTATTTCATCGTCGATAGCTTCATTCGCCGGGGGGAGGAGCTGCGCCGGCTGATGGCCTACCGCCATAACGGCATGGAGTTCCGCCCGGTCGATCTCGACGAGCGCGGCTGGGTGTGGATCGAGCCGATCGGCGTGTACCTCGGCCTCGATGGCAACGAGGTGCGGCTGTACGAACGCGACGGCACGCCGATCGATGATTACGTCGAGCGCTCGGCGACGCTGGCGGCAGCGCAGGCCGAGGCAGTGGCAGTGCAGGCCGAGGCAGTGGCAGCGCAGGCTGAGGCCGGCCGCGAGACTCGGGCGCGCGAGGCGGCCGAAGCGCGAGTGGCCGAACTTGAGCAGGAGCTACGTCGCCTTCGCGACCAAGGATAAAGGACGGTCATGGCCGATCTGTTGTATGGGCGCAATGCGGTCCGCGAGGCGCTGCGCGCCAGACGCCGGACATTTCAGCGGGTGTTG
>JAYUUK010000144.1:0-15330 GCA_043754595.1 Roseiflexaceae bacterium
CGCCGAGGAACTCGCACAGCTCGCCGGCGTCGATGCTGCCGACGACCACGCCGCGCACCCGCTCGGACACCGCGCGCCGCAGCCCATTGGCGCTGATGCCGCTGCCGCCGATCAGAATGGTATATGCGCTGCGCGAGTCGATCTGCTCGGTGCGGATCGGCTCGGACGGGTCGGTGGTGAATAGGCGCAGCACGCCAGAGCAGGCGGGGCCGACCCCGAACGCGCCGTAGAGCTGCGCGGCCGGCGTCTCGATCCGCACGCCCTCGTAGGGAATGATCTCCATCACCACGCCGCGCATCGTCGCCCGGAGTTCAAGCACCTGTGGATCGGCCATCAGCGTGATATAGCCGGTCTCGGCCTCGCTGTTGGTGAGCACGCCGGCGAACGGGGCGCGGTAGCTGCGGCCGCTGACCCGCCCGGCCGCCGCGATCAACTGGCCCTCAGTCACACTGCCGCCGACGGCGACCCGGAGCGCGCCTGACACCCGCCGTGGTGGAACTGATAGTTCGCGGGCGAGATTGATCGTCTGCGCGCGGCCGGGGGCGAAGGCGCGGGCGACGATATCGTCTGGCTCGACGCGCTGCCCGATGCGCACGGTCACGTCACCAGGGTTTGGCAGCCGCCGCTCGATGCGGGCGATCGTCCCTGCGAGCATCGGTGGGGTTCCGTCAGGTGTATAGAGCGACACCGCGTCCTCCTCGTTTGTGCTGGTCTGCAGAGCGCTGCCATTATAGCATCATCTCAGGCGAATCTCACACGTTTCAGGCAATTATCACCAATCGGAGCGCCTCCGCCACGTGCGCGGCGATCGCGGCGACGACTCGGCGATCGTAGGCGAGCGGGGCAGCGACGGTGTGGCGGAGCGTCGGGAGGTCGGCGCAGGCGGCCGCCACGGCGGCGCGGGTAGTTTGCGTAAACGCCGCGTCGCTGCGCAGCGTGTAGGGCACCGCGATGATAGAGCCGATCTGCTGCCGCGCGAGCTCGCACAGCGCAACTGGGGCGGCGTCGAGCGCGCTGATGTGTATGGCCGCCACTCGCCGCTGCCGCGCGACGGCGGCCTTGATGGCGCTGGCGCGCGCTTGGCTCGGCACCTCGCCGTCGAAGACGATGAGCAGACCAGCCTGGCACAGCTGGTCGAGCGGCCGCCACTGCTCGTGCGGCCGCTCGGCATAGACCTCGCGCTGCATCCGTGCCGCCGCGCTCGGCATCGCATCGACGACAACGTGGGCGTGGCGGTAGTCAGCCTCGGCGGCGCGCTGGATGATTACGTCGGCGATCGCTGGGTGCGCCCCGATCGGTCGTCCGCCGGCCATCGCGAGCTGCGGGAACATGGCGCGCCCCGTGGCGATTAGCCCGTCGATCGTGGCCGCAAGCGTGGTGGTCTGCTCAAGCACGTACGGCTGGATCACCACCGACGTGGCGCCGCGGGCGACGCACAGCGCGAGGCCCTGGTGAAACGAGAGTCGCCCGTCGCCGACGAAGCACGCGCCGACGATCGGGGCACAGTGCGCCGCGCGCAGCCGTGCGGCGGTGCGGATCATGGCCGCGCCCGCCGCGTGTTGGTCTGTGTCGTTGTCGACGAGCAGCACGGCCTGCAATCAGTATCGCATTCTAGCGCGGCGTAGCGCCTCGGTCTCTCGTATCTAGTATAGCAGCTTTGCACAGCTTCGCCCCCCAACCTCTACGTCAGCAATGGGGGTGGGGGCGCAGCCCCCATGCGCATCACGCTTCTTTTTCCGAGGCGCTCCGTGCCATGGAAGCACGTTTTCGTGCTGCTGCTGCGCAGCAGCAGTAAAAACCGGAGCGACCGCGCTGCCGCAGGCCGAAAAAACGCACTGCGCAGCGTCAAAATCGGTTCCGTGGAACACGCGTGATGTGCATGGGGGGTGGGGGCGAGGCCCCCGTAATCTTTCGCTCCCCGAATGCTATAATGGCAAGACGATTCGCTGGCGATGAAAGGGATACGCATGAAGCTGCGTCAGCTGCTCGCGCCGCTGCGGCTGCTGGTCAGCGGCGCGCTGATCGTCTATCTTATCTGGCGTGCCGACCCGGCGAAGATTTGGGAGGCCTGGCGTGGGGCCGATCTCGCGCTGGTGGCGCTGGCGCTGGCGCTGCAGTTGCTCGGCGTGGCGATCAGCGCCTGGAAGTGGAACCTGATCCTGGCAGGGCGCGGGCAGCAGCAGCCATTTCGCTGGGTGCTGGGAGCCTACCTCGCCGGGCAGTTCGCCAACAATATTCTGCCAACCACCGTCGGCGGCGATGCGCTGCGGGTCGCGCAGCTTGGCCGTCGGATCGGTAGCTACAGCGAGGCCGGCGCGTCGGTGTTTCTGGAGCGGCTCACCGGCTTCATCGCCCTCAGCCTGATCGCGCTCGCCGCGCTCGCCGCCATCGCGCTCGGCGTCGGCCGCGCCATCGCCACGTCGCCGCTGCTATTCTGGGTCACCATCGGCTTCAGCGCGCTCGCCGCCACCGCGCTGATCGCCGCATTTGTCGCCCCACGGCTGCTGTCGCGCTTCGGCGGTCGCATCCCCGCCGCCGCCCGCCGCCCGATGGAGAAGCTCGTCGCGGCGCTGGCCGCGTACCTGCCCCACGGCGGCGACCTGGTGCGGGTGCTGCTGGTCTCGCTGCTGTTCCAGACGCTGTGGGTCGCCATTCATATCGTCTGCGGCCGTGCGCTGGCCATCGATGCACCGCCGCTGCTCTACGCGCTGATGTCACCGATCACCGATATCCTCGGCCTCGCCCCGATCTTCGTCAACAACCTCGGCGCGCGAGAGGCGGTCTTCACTATCTACCTCACCCAGGTCGGCACCAGCGCCGCCACCGCCGTGGCGCTGGCGTTTCTGATCTTCACCGTCAGGCTGCTGGTCTCGCTGCTCGGCGGCCTGGTAATCCTGGCCGGCGGCGCCGATCTCCAGCGCGCGCGGCAGGATGCGCCAAACGCATGACCACCGTTGATGCAACGCCGCAACGTCGCAGAGGCATACATCGCTTCATCCCTGCATCCCTTGCGAAGTCACCCGGTCACCCGGTCTCCTCGTCACCTGGCCTCCCCGTCACCCGGTCTCCTCGTCTTCTCCGCTCATGGTCGTTTCGGCTGCTGCTCTTCCTCTTCGCGCTCGTGCCGCGCGCTGCCGCCGGCCGCTTCGTGACCGTCGATGAGGCGTATCACTGGTTCGACCGCGCGGCGATCTTTCTGCGCGCCGTCGAGCGTGGTCGCTTCGCCGAGACCAACCTGATTGGACACCCCGGCGTGACGACGATGTGGCTCGGCGCGATCGGCCGTCTGCTGACACAAACCCTGGCGGATGCGCACCTGCTCGCTGTCACGCCCGATGCCGAGCGCGCGCTGATGCGGCTGCCGGTGGCCATCGTCTGCGCGCTGGCGGTGGCGCTGGCCTACGCGCCGCTGCGCCGGCTATTCGACGCGCCGATTGCCGCGCTGGCCTGCCTGTTCTGGGCCGCCGAGCCGTTCGTGGTCGCCCATAGCCAGCTGCTGCACCTCGACGCGCTGCTGACCGCGTTCCTCACGCTGGCGCTGCTGTACGCCATCGTCGGGTTCTGCCAGGCCGATCGCCGCGCCGTCGTCGCCTCCGGCGTCTGCGCCGGGCTGGGGCTGCTGACCAAATCGCCGGCGATCATCATCTTTCCCACCGTCGCTGCGATCCTCGCCGCCGCCCACATCTGGGATAGGCGGCCGTATCGCGCGCTGGCCGCTGCCGCGCTGCTCTGGGCGCTGGTGGTGTGCGTCACGTGGTTCGCGATCTGGCCTGCGGCATGGGTCGATCTGCCAGGCGCGCTGGGGCGGGTGCTGCTCCAGGCCGAGGCCGACGGGGGCTCGCCGCACGGCTGGGGCAATTACTTCTGGGGAAGAGCCGTGGCCGACCCCGGCGTCTGGTTTTACCCGGTGGTGCTCGGCTTCCGCCTGGCGCCGTGGGCGCTGCTGGGGGCGTGCCTGGCACTCGGCGCGGCGCTGGCGATAGCGGTGCGCCGCAGGCCGCTCGCGCCGAGCGCCAGGGCGGCGCTGCTGCTGGCGCTGTTCGTCATCCTGTTCGGCGCGATGATGACTGTGCCGCCAAAAAAGTTTGACCGCTACCTGCTGCCGGTGTTCCCGGCCATCGATATGCTGGCGGCGCTCGGCTGGGCGGCGCTGCTCCGGCCGATCGCCGATCGGGCCGCAGTGCGGCGCGCGCTCTGGGGGCTCGCCGCGGCGACCACGGCCATCAACCTGGCGCTGTTCCACCCCTACGAGCTGGCCTACCTCAGTCCGCTGTTCGGCGGGGCGGAGGCCGGTGTGTGGGCGCTGCCGCTCGGCTGGGGCGAGGGCTACGAGCTGGCCGGGGACTACCTGCGCGGTCTGCCTGACGGCGCCGAGCGGCCGATCGCCGTTCGCTACGAGCCGGTGGCCGCGCCGTTCCTGCCAAATCTGGCAGCGCCGCTTAACCGCTGGCAGGAGCCGGGGCAGGTGGACTACGCCATCGTCTATATCGACCAGATCCAGCGCCAGGAGAAGCCGGAGACCTTCGCGCCGCTGTTCGCGCAGCTCGTGCCGCGCCACATCATCCGCATCCACGGCATCGACTACGCGTACATCTTCCAAATCCCGCTTGCCACCGCCACGCCGAGCGGTGCGGTATTTGGCGATGCGCTGCGGCTCCGCGGTTTCACGGTAGACGCGGCCGATGCCCGCGCCACCGGGGACATCAACGTGACGCTGAGCTGGGAGGCGCGCGCGCGGCCCGCCGCCGATCTGTCGCTCTTCATCCATGTGATCGCCGAGGACGGAACCAAGATCGGCCAGGTCGATGTGCCGCCCGGCGGACCGCGCGCGCCCACCTCGCAGTGGCAGCCTGGCGCATTCTACGCCACCGTGCAGCGAGTCCCGCTCAGCGCCGCTCCGCCCGGCCGCTACCGGGTGGTGATCGGCGTATACGATCCGACCAGCGGGGCGCGGCTGCCGTTCAGCGGCGGCGCGCAGCCCGATGCAGCCGATGGGACCGATGCGCTGTTGCTTCAGACCATCGCGCTGCCGTGAGTGACGAAAGGACGATCGTATGGAATCGACTCTGGTGATCCTGAACCCGGCCGCCGGGCGCGGCAGCGCCGGCGCGCGTCGCGGCGAGATCGAGGCGGCGCTGCGTGGCGCCGACCTGCCCTTTACCCTTCAGACCACGCACGCGCGCGGCGGGGCCACCGAGCTGGCGTGGCACGGCATTGAGCAGGGGGCGCGCACGATCGTGGCGGTGGGCGGCGACGGCACGATCAACGAGGTGGTCAACGGTATCCGCGGCGCCGAGGAGGCCGGCCGGACGCGGGCCACGCTCGGCATCATCCCGCTCGGCACCGGCTCTGATTTCGTCAAGGCGCTGGTCGGCATGCAACCAAACGATATCGTCGGGGCGGTGGCGCTGCTGGCGAGCGGCGCGTCGCTCGCCACCGATCTTGGCAAGGTGACGATCCCGGATCGGGAGAAGCGCTACTTCATCAACGCGCTGGGGATGGGGCTCGACGCGCAGATCGCCGCCGAGGCGCTCAAGATCAAGCGGCTGAAGGGGTTCGCGGTCTATGTGCTGGCGATCGCGCGCGGCATTATCAGCTACAAAGCCCACCCGATGACCGTCGAGTACGATGGCAAGCGAGTGCAGCGTCGCATGCTGTTCGCCACCGTCGCCAACGGCCGCTGTCAGGCCGGCGGCTTCTACCTGACGCCAGACGGCATCATCGACGACGGGCTGCTGGATCTATGCCTGGTGGACAACATGCGCGTCGATGAGATCGCGCGCCACATCTCCAAGGTGACGAAGGGGACGCACGGCGCGCTGCGGCAGGTCACGCTCGCGCGCTCGCGCCGAGTGCGGATCAGCTGTGCCGCGCCGATCCCAGTGCAGGCCGACGGCGAGATTCTGGCCACCGATGCGCGCGAGCTGCACGTTGAGATCGTGCGCGGCGGGATCGATGTCTGCCGCCGCAGGCCAGAGTGATCGCAAATGCATCGCACATTGCGATCAGATCGCGTATCTTTTCCGCATCGCGGCGCATTCATACAGACAGGAACGATGAAACAGCACGAAGGGTGGCAGGTATGGCGCGGATCATCTGTATGTTTGACTCGCCGACGCTCGGGCGCTCGGTCGATCAAGCCCTCAATCATTCGCACCACGTCTCCTATCTCCCCGCCTCACAGCTCGATGACTCAGTTCGCGATCAGATCGTTGAACTGCAGCCGGACCTGATCCTGCTTGAGCTGACCCCGCGGATGGATAATCCGCATCTCTTCTTTTTCCTCCGCGCCGAAGCCTCCACCCGTGCTGTTCCAATTGTGATGGTCTCCAGCCACCCGGCGCTCGCGTCGTACGCAGACATGCTCGGCGCAGACGGGTCGCTCATCGCGCCGCTCGCGGCCGCCGATATCCATGAGACCATCGCCGCGTTCATCGCACCGCTCCAGCGGCCCTTCCCATTCGAGATGCCGATGTTCCCCGTCATCCCCGCCGATCGCATCCCGCTGCCCGTCGAGCGTCGCTCGGTGGTGGCCGTCACCGCCTGACGCCGCCGGCTAGCCGTCCGGTTCTAACACAGAGGGCTGACCGCAGTGCGGTCAGCCCTCTGGCGTTCCTAGCGGCGCGCTGCACTACTTCAGGTACGTCCTAAACCACACAATCTGCTCCTGCGCAGCGTAGCGCTCGTAGAGCTTGGAGAGCTCGGCACCATCGCCCTCGTCGCCGCTAGCCTGCACCCGTACCAGCCCGTGGCCGGCGCGGTTGAACTGGAGCATCCTGGCCGGCACACCGTTATTGACGATCTGGGTGTGGATGTTCTCGCCGAGCGTGATCGGCAGGAAGTCCAGCGTCCCCTGGAAGCTCAGCGTCGGCGTGCGGATCTTGCCGGCATTATAGATCGGCGAGTCGCGGCGATACTCCTCCGGCGCGTTCCACGGCGGCAGCCCCTCGCTGTAGGCCATCAGCCCCGGGTAGCCGCGGCTCCACTCGGTGATTATATCCACCAGCGCGCACTGTGGGTTGGCGGCGGCGTACAGCCCTGGGTAGCGCGCGATGCTCTGGAAGGCGAAGTAGCCACCGTAGGAGCAGCCGACGATCCCGACGCCCTGCGGCCCGGCCCAGCCCTTGGCCTTGAGCTGCGTCACCACCTCGGCCTGCTCGTCGATGTCGCGCGCGCCGAAGTTGCTGCCATCGTAGAGCGCGTTATACGTCTGCGGCCCGAGGCCGGTGCGCCCGGCGAGCGGCATCACGAGCAGCGAGAAGCCGAAGTTGGGCAGCAGCGCGAACGGGCTCTCCACCAGGGCCAGATACTCGTTGAGGATCGTGCCGCCGGGGCCACCCTCCTGCCAGACGACGATCTTCTGGTTTTTTGGCGGGAACGCCGCGCCGGCCGGCTGGATCAGCACGCCGCCGCGCACCGTGCCATCCTTCAGCTTGAAGCTGACGGGCCGCTGCTGCACGGCGTTGAGCTTGGCCACCTCTTCGTTGACCCAGGTCAGGCGCTTCTTGTTGTTGCCATCCCAGCCGATGCGATACAGATCCATCGGCGCGTTGAACGATGTGTGGCCGTAGATGAACTGTCGGCTCGCGCCCGAGAGCGGCCTGACGAAGGCGTCGGTGCCGGCCGAGTCGGAGACCATGGTGAACTGGCCGCTGCCGCGGTTATAGTAGAACATGCGGAAGTCGCTGCCGGTCACGCCGCGCAGCAGCAGCTCGTCCGGCGAGATGAAGCGCCCGCTGGCCAGCGCCGTATCGGAGACCTGCGGCACATCGAAGCTGCCAGTCTGTTTCAGGTTGGCGTCGTAGAACCGCAGCCCTGTCTTCTCAATAAACTGGAAGTTGTAGATTGGGTAGCGACGGCCCTTGAGATGGCCGGGGGTGTAGGTCTGCATCAGCAGCGTCGCGTTGTCCGGGCTCCAGGAGATCGGCGCGAGGAACGCGCCATCACCGTCTGCGCCGTTGATCGTCTGCCGGTCGCCGTTGCCGAGGTCGAACGCGTCGACATCGTTGCCGATGATGAACGGGTTCTCGGCTGGCGGCATGTTGCCGGTGGCGTCGCGGTAGAGCTGCTCGGAGATCAGCGAGCCGTCCCGGTTGGTATTGTCGCGCGGCTTGTCATAATCGGTGTAGTCCGGCAGCGCGGTGAAGCCGACGGCCAGCTTGGCAGCGTCTGGGCTGAACGTGGCGCTGACCGGGGCCATATCCCGAGCGACATCGCGCAGCGGCTCGACCTCATCGGTGGCGACGCGGTAGTAGCTGAGCTGCGCCGGCTCTTTGGTGACCGTCAGGATGTGGCGGCTGGCGGCGGCGCTGAGCGACGGCGCGAGCAGCCCGGCGAGCGATGGGTGGGCGGCGACGAGCGCCTTGACTCGCCGCGCGATCGACGGCGTCGCGGCGACCGAGAGCTCGCGTGGCAGATCCCGGCCGAGGGCGAAGCGCTCGGTGCGGGCGGCGCGCATCGCCTGATCGCCCTGGTCATTGGGGGCCACTAGCAGCAGAAAGCCATCGCCGCGCGGCGCGATCAGCAGCGGGATGGTCAGCGGTGGGAAGCTCGGCATGGCCTGCGCGCTCACCCGGCCGGTGATCCGGTCGATGCTGAGCAGCACCGGGAAGATATCGCCGAGCTCCTCGTCGATGGTAAATCCGATCGTCACCAGCGTGCGTCCATCGCGCCAGGCGATACCGCCGGCCGCGCCGGTCAGCCCGATCGGGATGATCGGTCCGAACGCTTCGAGCTTGAGCGGGCGGTAACTGCCATCCTGGACCGAGAGAAAACCGAGGTCGTCGCCGATGGCGGCGAGCACCGCGCCGTCGTCCGGGCTGACATCGCCGATGATCTGCATAAACCGGGTCTGGTTCTGCAGCGCATCGATCTTGGCCACCTCAGCGCCAGGCAATAGATTGTTCACCGTCTTGCCGTTGAGCCCATCGATCAGATAGACGTTGGTGCCTTTGTCGATCACGCCGTCGCTCTCCGCCGCGCGCGTAGGCACCACCTGCGCGAGCAGCAGCACACCGAGCAGCAGGGCGAGCGCGTGTCTGAGCCGAATCATGCATCAGCCTTTCGTGTAGAGCATACCCTTGGCCAATCGACCTGCGAGCGAGCCCGCCACGAGCAGACATGGCAAACGGTTCTGCGATCGATAGCGATGAGTATACACTATCCGGCGGCGGTTGTTTGGCTGACGGGACAGCACACCGGTCATCGTGCGCCCATGGCTTGGGCAGCGCACAGCGGGGGGTGGGGTGCAGCCCCCGAGCCCCCCCCTTTTTTTCTCCGCCGAAGTGCTCTATCGACCTACAGCATATCGTCGAGCGACCAGTGGTTCTGCCAGCGCACATCGATCTCATCGCGCACCCGCTGGTAGCGGATATCGGTCGAGAGCCGCATGCGGCGCAGGCTGTCGGTGTTCATCGTGGCGGCGTGGATCATATATGGGCTGTGGACCATCATATCGCCGGCCTCATAGTCGGCCACCAGCCAGCGCCCGTCGATCCGGTCGGCCAGGCTCGGCAGGTCTTTGGTCAGCCAGCCGCCGTACATATCGCGCTTGAAAGCCGAGACCCGTTCCTCCTGACTCATCTGCGGATTGCTGGCGGTGAACTCGGCCTCCATCCGCCGCGCCCACGGGTCGGACCCCTCTAGGTAGACCAGCCCGCCCATCTCCACCGACGTGTCGCCGATCGGGATCCAGCTGGTGCAGATCCGGTCGGTGCCGCCGCGCAGGTAGACCAGATCGTAGTGTGCGCCGGTGGCCCCCGGTAGATCGGGCACGGTATGGCGCACGATCTTGCGCTTGTGCAGGTAGGGCTCGCCCTCCAGAAACATCTGGTAGAAGCGCACGATCGGGTCGGCCAGGCAGAACGACTCGTAGGCTGCCCAGCGCACCACTTCCATCAGCACTTTGTGCGTGGCCTGCGCATCCTCGCCGCCCCCGGCGTAGATGCCCTCCGCCGGGCTGGTTCCCGGCGCGAGCAGCCCGGTGTGGGCGAAGGCCGCAAAAAATCGCTGCCGAAAATCGAGCACCGCCTGCCGATCCAGAATACCTTTGAGCCACAGGTAGCCCTGCGCCTGATACTGATCCCAGAGCGCGGCCCGCGGCTGCGCCGGGTCAGTCGGGACGAGCGTGCCGAGCCGGTCTGGGGTGGCCGCAAGGGTGAAGCCGTTGCTGCGAAGCTCCCCTGCGGATGCCAGGGTGGTCATAGATTCAACTCCTCATTCGCATAGTGTGGTAGGCTGGCCTGCTGGGCCGGTGGCTCACTTGCCGCCGTAGTAGACGAACCGCCCGGCGAATCGGAACAGCGCGATGGTGAACGCGATCACGATCAAAAACAGCACCCACGCCTGCGCCGATGCGTAGCCGATCTTGAAGTACTGAAACGCCGACTGCCATAGATAGATCGAGAGCATCAGGGTCGAGTCCGCCGGCCGTCCGTTGCCGCCGGTCATCACGTGGACCTCGGTAAAATACTGAAATGCGCCGATCAGCCCGGTGACGACATTGAAGAGGATCACCGGGCTGATCATCGGGACGGTGATATTCCACAGCTGCTGCGCCCGGTTCGCGCCATCGATCTGCGCGGCCTCGGTCAGCTCGGGCGGTACGTCCTGCAGCGCGGCGAGGTAGATCAGCACCGCATTGCCGACGCCCCAGATGCTGATGATGATCAGCGCCGGCTTCGACCACTCCGGGCTGCCGAGCCAGCCAGGGCCGCGGATGCCGATCAGCGAGAGCACATAGTTGACGATCCCGGCGCGCGGATTAAACATCCAGAGCCAGACGATCGCCGAGGCCACCACCGGCGTGATCGACGGCAGGAAGAAGATCGTGCGGAAGATCGAGACGCCTCTGATCTTGGTATTGAGCAGCAGCGCCAGCAGCACCCCGACGATCGATCCGAGCGGCACAGCGATGAAGGCGAAGTAGGCGCTGTTGCCGAGCGCCGTGAGAAAGCGCGCGTCGGTCACCAGGTTCTGGTAGTTCGCCAGCCCGATGAAGCGCGGCGCGTCCAGGATCGGGTAGAAGGTGAAGCTGTAGTAGAACGACGCCAGGAACGGGTAGAGCTGAAATGCCACAAACCCGACGATCCACGGCGAGATAAAAAACAGCCCGGTCAGCAGCGAGCGCTGCTGCCGCCGCGACATACGCCGCGTGGCGCGCGCCGGGGCGGCCGAGTGTGATGCTGATGCCATATGCTACCCCTTGATCCCAGACATCGTGATCCCCTCGATGAAGGTGCGCTGGGCGAAGAAGAATAGGATCACGATCGGGAGCGTGCTCATAGTCGTCGCCGCCATCACCCAGGCGGCGTTGGAGAAGCCGTAGCTGGATTGCATGTTGGCGATGCCGAGCGAGATCGTGAACCGCGCCTGGTCGTTGATATAGATCAGCGGGCCGAAGTAGTCGTTCCAGCTGCCGATGAACTGAAACAGCGCCACCACGGCCAGCGCCGGCTTCATCAGCGGGATGACCACCTGCGCGAAGATCCGCAGCTCGCTCGCGCCATCCACCCGCGCCGCGTCCGAGAGCTCCTCGGGAATGCGCAGCAGAAACTGGCGCAGCAAAAAGATGTAGAACGCATTGCCCAGGAACGTCGGCACGGTCAGCGGTAGGTAGGTGTTGAGCCAGCCGAGATGGCGGAACGTGATGTAGAGCGGGATGAATGTCACAAACGAAGGCAGCATCAGCGTGGCCAGTACCAGCCCGAAGACGACGTTGCGCCCCGGCCAGTGGACCCGTGCGAAGCCATAGGCGATGAACGTGTTGGAGAGCACCGCCCCGACCACCGAGATCAGCGTGATCTGTGCGGTGTTGAGAATATACGTCCCAAACTGCGCCTGGCTGAACGCGGTGAGGTAGTTATCCCAGCGGACGGGTTTGGGGATCCAGACGGGCGGCGAGAGCATCAGCTCTGACGGATTTTTAAGCGAGGTCGAGATCATCCAGACCCAGGGAAGCAGAAAGAAGCATGCCAGCGCGACCAGCAGCGCGTATGTCAGCGCGCGCAGCAGCGCGGATGTGGCGCGGATCGAGCCAACGTTGCGCTGCTGCGCGAGGCGCCGCCTGGTCGGGGCGGCGTCGATGGGTGGGGTGGTGGCCAATGCAAACTCCTCGGCGGGGCGCGCCGTCGGCGGCGCGCCCCGCGTCACGCCCTACGTACCGGGGTTCTGCGTGTACCAGTCGTTTAGCTCCTTCTGCGCCGTCTCCTGCACAAAGTCCAGCGCCTGCTGCGGCGTCTTCTGGCCGATCCGCGCCTTCTCCCACTCGGCGCTCATCGCGTCGGCGTAGGATGCGCTGGTTGGGATCTTGGGCGGGTAGAGGTACTGCTGGGAGTCGAACAGGTCGGCCAGGAACACCTGCTCGTAGCCTGGGCACTGGCTGATGACCTTCTCCTTGAACGTCGGGTAGTTGATCATCTCCTTGGAGACTGGGCCGTTGACGCACTGCCAGGTGGTGAACAGACTGGTGTAGACATCGCGGTTGCCGGTGGCGCCGGTCATCGCGCCGATGATCTCCCACGCTGCATCCGGTGCCGGCGAGCCCTTGGGGATGATCCAGCCGTCGCCGTAGGTGAAGGTGCCGCGCTTGTCAGCGCTCGCCGGCGATGGCAGCGGCCACACGGTGTAGTTGAAATCGGCCGGCTTGAACTGCTTGATCGTATCGAAGTGCCACGGACCGGTGACGTAGGTGGCGCGCAGGCGGGAGAGGAACGGGTCCTGACCGGCGGAGCGCTCGCCGCGGTTCTGCAGCGACGCGTAGAAATCCTGGAGCTTGGCCGGCCCGATCCGCTGCCAGCGCTCGGTGATCCACTCCAGCGCCTTCAGGTTGTTGGGGTGATTGGCGGTGATCTTCTTGCCGTCCTGGTCGGCGAACTGGCCGAGGAAGCGCGCCATGAGCACCGACTGGTCGGTGAAGTCGCCGCCGAGCACGTTAATATTGCCGCTGCTGTCGGAGACCGTCAGCTTGTCCCACACCGCGCCGAGCTCCTCGAGCGTCTGCGCCGGTTTGTTTGGGTCCACCCCGGCCTTCTGCGCCATGTCGGTGTTGACGAACATGCCCCAGCACTGGTTCCACATGCTGGCGAAGTAGTACTTGCCTTTGTACGTGCCGAGATCCCACAGTGGGGGTGCCATCCAGGATTTGAGCGTGCTGACCTGTTCTGGCTTGCCGATCTCGTCGAGCGGGAGCAGCGCGCCCTGCGCGGCGAGCTGGTAGGCGGTGCCGGCGCCGAATACGATCGCGGCCGCCGGCGGGGTGCCGGCCGAGACTGCGGCCAGCAATTTCTGGTTCATCGCCTCTGGCACCACGACGTGCTTGGCCACGACTTTATCCTGCGAGGCGTTGTAGCCAGCCAGAATTTTTTCGATGTTCTTGGCGGCCTGTTCGGTCCAGCCGGTCCAAATTTCGATCGAGACCGGGCCGCTGCTCGCCACGGCCGGGGCGGCTGTGGCTACGGCATCGCCCGACGCGCTGCCCGGCGTGGTGTTCGATGTGGGGGAGGTGGGCTGCGCGCCACAGGCGGCTAGCGTGACGGCCGCACCGCTTGCGGCGAGGCGGCGGAGGAAGGTACGGCGAGAAACAGCGAGGTCGGTCATAGTATTCTCCTTGTCGCAACACTGAGACATACGCGGTGCCGCCGATCGCCCAGATCCTGCTCAGGAATGATCCTCCCCTCACTGTGCTGAGGGGGCGGTCAGACGTGAGGTGGACGCAGTCTGTCGGCGAAACATCGGGTCTGATCATCCTAACATGTGGCTTCGTCACGTCAAGCGATGATCCTCGCATGGTCTGAAACGATCTTCTTACTATGTGATTTCTTTGGGGGGCGCGTGCGGGCTGCTGAGCAGCCGGCTGCGGTAGCATCCTGGGGTACAGCCGACGGTGCGCTGAAACAGCTGGTTAAACTGCTGCACGGTGTTGAAGCCGCATCGCTCAGCGATCTGGCCGATGAGCAGGTCTTCGTTGGTCAGCAGCCGCTGCGCCAGGATGATGCGCCGGGTGTTGCGATAGACCACCGGCGAGGTGCCCATAGCCTCGTGGAACAGCGCGCTGAAGCGCGACGGGCTGAGCGCCACGGCGTCGGCGAGCGCGGCGAGCGGCGGCGGGTCAGCCAGGTTGGTCTCGATCATGCGAAGCGCCGATGTCAGGCGCAGCCGCACCGCCTGACGCTGCCGTGTGGCCGGATCGAGCGCGGCGTCGGCCAGAAAGGAGCGCAGCAGCAGGCTCGTCACCCTGAGCAGCAGCGCCTTGACGGCCAGCGGCCAGTGGGCCTGCGCCTGCGCGTGCTCGTCCATAATCTCGCGCAGCAGCCGCAGGATGTGCTGCGTGTGCTGGTCATCGGCTGGGAGCACCGGCGTGAAGCGCTGATACCCGAGCGCGAACGGCCGCTGCGCGTCTTCCTCCAGCAGCGCAAAGTTGGAGTCGCGCAGCAGATCGGGGTGGAAGTGGATGTTAGCGAACTGCGTATCCTGGTCGGCGTAGGCCATATGCCGGTCTGTGCCGTTGATGATATGCACCTGGCCAGGCTGGAATGGGAAGGTATGCTCCTCGACGACGAGCACGCCGGATCCGTGCATCACAAACCCGATCTCGCACGCCTCGTGCCAGTGCAACGAGTCGCGCCGGCTGCGCAGACAGTCGTCGATGCCGATCACAAATGGGTGCGGCGCGGTGAGCAGTTGCGCGCTGCCGAACGACTCTTGGTAGATGCACGGCAGCTCGGCGATGCGCGGTATCTCCATTGATGCTTCGGTTTTTTTGCTTGGCAGCATGCGTTTATTTTGCTTTCGGCAGCATGTGTAGATCCAAATTTCCTGCTGCTGCACAGTCGAGCTGCGCAGCAGCAGAAAGAAAAAGTGCTTCCACGGCGCGCAGTGCCTCAGAAAAACCGGCGCGAACGTTTGTCGGTAGCACGACGCGGCGTTCAGCAATCGTCAATGCACGCGTGCAATTGCAAGCTGCATTGTTTGCGTAACACGGGCATTTTTTGCATCAGAACGCCGTGTCGTCAATAGTCAATAGAGCAATCCTATCAGCGTAGGGAAGGGGGAGATCCCGGGGGCTGCGCCCCAACCCCCCGCTCTGCGCTTCGCACGTGGACAACGCACGTAGGATTGCTATCGTCAATAGTCAATAGCACTAGGGCTGCGCCAGGTACTCGGCCAGAAACCCGTGCAGCGTCAGCGCCGCAGGGATCAGCCCGCGCTCGTGGTGGATCACCAGCGCCATCGTCCGCCGCAGCTCCTGGTCGCTGATGCGCACCGCCGCCAGGCGCTCGCTCTGCATAGCCAGCGGCGGCATCAGCGCTATGCCCAGGCCGACTTCGGCGA